>NZ_JBHWKO010000006.1:89438-318142 GCF_042731035.1 Streptomyces sp. NPDC059895 | reverse complement strand
CAATTGCGCACGCGTCATACGTACTGGACTACCGGATCCACCGACTCGGCGAGGGCAGATCCGGCAGATCGATCACGACTCAATACAGGCCCTAGGCCGGTTTCCCGGCCGCGCCAAACCGGCCGCTCGTGCGTTCATGGCGTCGTTGACCAGGCTCGGCAGGCGGCTGGGGTGGCCCTGGATCTCCGCGAAGCGCTTCAGTCCGGCGCGGACGTGCTCCGGGGCGATCCCCTCGCCGAGGAGTTTCTTGGCGATGCGGCCGAGGTGTCCGATCACGTCGCTGGGCGGACGCTCGTCGCACGCGGCGACGTACTCGCCGATCAGGTCGTTGACCGAGACGGTGGTGGCGGGCGCTGTGCGCCCCGTAGGGAATGAAGATCCAGGATCCAAGATCCTAGATCCAGGCGCCGAGCCCTCTCCGAGGCTTCGGGGAGGCTTTGGGGAGCCCTCGGCGAATGCCTCCTGACCTGCGGCTTTCTTGTCACTGCGATCAGGGGTGCCGGCGAGGCCGGCCAAGGGGTCCTGCCGGGCGGCCGGGGCCCAGCTCCGGGGGACGGGAGGCGTCGGAGCAGGCTGCGAGGGCGGATCGAGGGTTCGGGGAGTGTTCGGCGAAGTCTCGGCGAGTCCTCGGGTAGGGGTGGGCGATGCTTCGGGGTGCCGGGTGCAGGTCCCCTTGCAAGGACCGCACCGGCCCGCCGCTTGGTGCTGCGGGCAGGAGGGCAGTCGGGACTGGCTGGCCTTGTCGATCTTCTGGTGCTCGGACCAGGTCACGACATGGAGGTAGCGGCGGCCGTCGCAGCCGGTGTACCGGCAGAGCAGGCCGGCGTTGGCAAGCTGCTGGAGGTCGTCCTCGACGTGTACCGACGTGTGCTCGGCCCGCAGGGGCCAGAGCAGCCCCGCGATGATCGCGGCGTTGTCGCGATGGCGGCCGTGGTCGTCGGCCTGGGTGAGGAGGCCGAAGAACGTCCGCTCCGCCTCGACGCTCACCTCGGCGAGCGACTCGGAGAAGAACGCCTCCGGCTTGATGGTCCGGATCCGAGCCATGTCAGCGGCCCCGACCGACGAGGTCGCTGCGGGTGAGGGTCGCGGTGGTGAGGTCGAAGGTGTGCGGGCGGGTCCAGTTCACGTCCGGCCAGACCCGCATGATCCAGCGTGCCGCGACCCTGGCGGTCGTCCGGCTCAGCTCGACCGTTGCCCCGCCCGCGTCCTTGGCGACGGTGTGCGGGTGGGGCCACGTCTGCGCGGGGTCGGTGAGGCTGACGCGGATGGTGGCCGCCCCGGGGATCATGTCGGCGAGCTGGGCCGCGAGGCGGTGCTGGCGGGCCGTGTCCGGGCATGCCGGGGTTTCGCTCGGCATGGCGAGCATGTGATACTCCGTTGTTCGTAGGAGTGCGGTGCGGCGGTTCTCGTGCAAAAGCCCCGCTGCCCGCGGATGTGAATCGGCGCCTTCGGGGTGCCGGCCCGGCGTCCAGGAGTTGGTAGCTCCCGGGCGCCGGTGCAGTTTCCCGGGCTTTACTCGGCCCGGTCGATCTGCCCGTCTCGAATACGTGCCTCCTTCTTGCCGTCGCTCCCCAGGCGGGCTGCCCGGCGAGCGACGACGAACATATGCGCAGGTCGCGCCAAGATCCAGCCCTATTCAGAGGCGCCGCAGAGAGGCCGAAGGCGAAGATCGAGCAGGTGTGCGGAGCACCCCGTCTTTCGCTAGGCTGAAGCTATTCCGACTCAATGAAAAAGTCAACGCACCGACATTCCTTCGGTTTGACGAAAAACGAGGTTGAGATGTCTGCTCGTCACTTCGACCGACATCGTGTGCGCACGGTGCGGCGAGCTGCCGAGATCTCGCAGGCCGAGGTGGCTGCGGCCCTCGGCGTGGCCGACTCGACGGTCGCCGGCTGGGAATCCGGGGACGCGGTCCCCGACGCGGAGAAGCTGCCCGCGCTGGCCCGCGTCCTCAACCGAGGGCTGGACGGCCTCTTTCCGCGTACCGGACTGCCTGATCTGACGGACCTGCGGTGCGATGCCGGCTACTACCAGTACGAAACGGCATCTCTGATCGGAACCAAGAGCGCCGGTCCGGTGGCGGGAGCCGAACGCGGGGAGCGGCGACTCAAGGACAAGTACGTCCCGGCCCTGGCGGCGGCGTACCGGGTGAGCGAGGAGGAGCTGCGGCGGGCGGAGGACCGTTCGATCGCCAAGGCCCAGGAGACACAAGCCGGCCAGTCCGCCGAGGGTGGCGGCACCGTCCCGGTCTCCTCGGGGCCACCCGGCACGCTGGGCGAGAAGATCACTCTGATCCTGGAGCGCTCGTACCCCGGGCAGCAGGGGCCGCCGACGGACCCGGAGATCGCCGATGCCGTCAATGCTCATGCCGGGTCGAAGGTCATCACCGGGGAGGGCGTCCGGGCTCTCCGGACCGGTGTCGCGGAAACGGCTTCGCCCGTCGTTCTTGAGGGCCTGGCCGCCTTCTTCGGTGTGTCCCCGATGTACTTCCAGCCGGACGATGCCGTGGCCCGTCAGGTCTACGAGGGCCTCCGGCTCCTGTCAGCGTCGAGGAGCGGGGCCGTGGGCCGGGTCAGGGGTCGGGGGACGGGCTCCCAGGGATTGCCGGCGAACGTCATGGAATTCGTCAACGACCTGGTCACGGAGCTGGAGCAGAGAGAACCGGAGGCGAACGAGTAGCACCCTGTCCGGGACTCCGAAGAGCCCCGGACGTGCTGTCACCTACGGCTGTGCGGTCGTCTCGCGCGGCTCGTGCCGGTGCCCTGCGGCCACCACCGTCCGGACCGCCTTCAACGCGGCGAGATCCTCAAGGGGGTCTCCGTCGACCACCAGCAGGTCCGCCCGGAACCCGGGAGCGATTCGCCCCGTCGTATCGCCCAGCCCCAGTGCGCCAGCCGCTTCGGCGGTCGCCATATCGAGGATCTTGCTGTTCGGCAGGCCCAGGTGCGCGTAGAACGACAGGGCGGGCACCAGTCCGTCGAACCCCGTGCGCTGGACTCCGGCGTCGGTTCCGGCGATGAGCTTGGCGCCGGCCTCCGCCATCTGCCGTACGAGGTCGAACATGGCAGCCGCCCGTTCCTCGCCGAAGAAGCGGGGGAGCATCTGCCAGTGAGGGCTGACGGCAGGGCAGACGGCGATGCCCCGGTCGATGATCTGCTTCAGGACGTCCTGGCGAAGGTCGAAGCCGTCGTTCGTCATCCACGTGCAGTGCTCGATCGTGTCGACGCCTGCTGCCACGGCGGCGACGATGCCGTCCGTACCGTGAGCGTGGGCTGCCACCGGCACTCCGGCCTGATGGGCCTCGTCCACCAGGGCCTGGAGTTCCTCCAGGGTGAACTGGCTCTGCCAGCTCTTCGGCCCGTCCTTGGTCAGGCCACCTCCCGTAACCATCGCCTTGATCACCCCGGCGCCCGCCGAGATGTTGTACCGCACGAGGTCACGGACCTCGGCCACACCGGAAACCTCACCTCCGAGGAAGTGGCAGTGCCCGCCGGGAGGCGTCGCGGGCGTACCCGCGGACACGATCCGCGGGCCCGGCCTGCCGCCACGGGCGATCTCCTCGTCCAAGCGCAGGGCAAGGCCGTCACGGTCTCCCAGGTCACGGACCGTCGTCACACCGCTGCGCAGGAGCTGCTCCGCGCGAAGCCGCATGTCACTCAGCAGGGTCTCGTCGCTGGACGCCTGGAGCACGGCCACGGGGTCCGCGCCTCCGTCGAACGCGAGGTGGACGTGGGCGTCGATGAGACCGGGCACGATCGTTCCCGTGGGGAACGCGAGCCGCTCCACGTCCGTGCCGACCCGCTCCCCGAGCTGCGCGCGTGGCCCCACCGCCGTGATCGAGTCTCCCTCGACGAGGATGGCGCCGTCGTCCAGGTACTTCCCGGAGCTGACAAGAACCCGTCCTGCGGTGATCAGCATCTGGTCCCTCCTTGATCTACGGTGCGGTCAGGCAGACAGGCGCAGCGCGTCCGACACGGCTATCAGCTGACGAACGTCCGCTTCTCGGTTGTCATCCTCGGGCACTGCCAGCCGTACCGCCGGACGCGGGACGAGCGTGCCCTCCCCCATCGTGTCCACAGCGCGCCGGAGGCGGTCCGCCAACACGGCCGGAGGGAGAGCGAGCACTTCGATGTCCTCCGACCCGTCGACCAGGTGCGGGCTGACATCGACCAGTCCGTCACGGCACTCCACTATCCGCCGGTGGTAGCGACGGTGCACACCGCGCGCCCGCCACCGGTCCCACAGCCCGGACGAAGCGGGCCGCAGCACGTTCTCGGGGTACGCCTCGGCGAGCAGCTGCCACAGCGGAGCCAGCCGACGGTGGTCACGGCGACGCCGCAGCCAGAGCCGCGCCGACGTGACCCTCGCGCGGGCCCCCGGGTAGGTGACGCCCACGAAGAAGAGCAGGATGGACACCACGAGCAGGAACGCGACACCTGCCATGAGGGGCTGTGGCACGGTTCCGCCACTCCACCGGATGGCGACGAAGACCGCTCGGACCGCGCAGGCCACCGCCATCGCGCTGAGGCCGACGGCGGCCATCCACAGGCCCGTGGCGTGCGGTCGCCGTGACATTCGGGCATAGCGTCGGGTCCAGCGGCCGGCGGCACCGAGGGCGTACATGAGGTACAGGCCGGCGCCGCCGTAGAAGAAGGCGATCTGGGGAATCGTCATGTCCGCCGTGCTGAAGGAACCGGCGAACACGTCGTGCGGGACCGACAGCGCGGCGACCGTGATCGCTACTGCCACGGCCGCCACGAGGAGTGCTTCCCGCCTGGCACGGAGCCGACCGGCCTGCCCGTCGGCCGAGTACAGGTAGAAGCACATCAGGAAGTAGACCGTCAGCAGGAGCAGCACGTTCTGCACCAGCTTCGCGGTGCCGTGCCCGGCCACGGTGTCGACTCCCGAGGCGCCGCCAGGCATGGCCAGCGGATACGACAGCGCGGCGCTCAGCAGGCACAACGTGACGGAACGAAGCGGCGCGTCATGAGGCGCTCGGGACCACTGGTACAGCTTCCAGACGACCGCGACCGCGAGGCCCAGGAGGATCACTTCGGTCATGGGTCAGAGCCACCCTCGCCGGTCGCCCAGCGCCGCCTGAACCCGTCGGACCGAGGGATCCTCGGAGAGCGGGGTGACGTGGTCGAGCACCGACGACCACTCCAGGATGATCGTGGCCGCGAGTTCGACGGCGCACTCTTCCCCGTCGTCGTACGAGCACCGGCGGGCCACACGCCGGATCAGGGCGGGATCAAGCACCGGGATCATCGTGGCCCAGCCTTCGACGAAGTCGTCCGGAGCTTCCTGCTCCTCCTCGACCGGCTCGTCCTCGGCCACGATGATGTGGAACACCTCGTGCAGGATGATGTGGTCCTGATGCAGAGGAGTTGTTTCCTGCTGGTAGAGGACCACGTCCATCTGTGGTGTGTCGACCCACAGCCCCGACGGTCCGGGCTTCTCCAGCGGGAAGGGTCGCAGGACGATCGGGCGCCCACGCCTCTCGCCGAGTGCCCGACAGAGTTCCTTCACGTCCAGCGGCGGCTGGATACCGAGGCTCTGGAGCTCGCGCCGTAGTCGGCGGTGCAGGTCTCGCTCCACCGTACGCTTCTGAGCCGTGCGCCACCGCCCCAACCGCCGGCGGCTCGCTCCGCCCAGCGCGGGCAACTTGGGCTGAGCCGCATCGCGGTCTCTTCTTCCAGGCCACATCGGTGATCCCTCCGTACCAGCCGTGGATGGCTCCGAGACAGAGCCGAGCGACGGCCGCGCCCGTTTCGACGATGTCCAGTCCCCGCCACACCGACGCAACCGAAGTGATCACGGGCATCGAGAGCAGTTCGTCGTGCCGCGAACGCCCCGGTCCGTGGTCCACACGGGTGCGCGCCCCCCAGACCCACCTGCTACCGAACGTCGCTGGCGTGAACGATCGGTGACAGATCGCAAAGCACCTGCGGCGGGCTTTGGGAACTGCATCGGAGGCTACGCGAAGCCCACACGAGGACCTGGCCGAAAGCGACCCATGAAGCCGCACCAACAACGACCCAACAAATCACACCAAATTAACGCACGTGACTGTAGATCATGCTTTTGAGCTGGCAATTCACGTAAGCGACGCGTCCACGCCAAACAGGCCAGGGGGCGTCCGCTTCGTTATCAATCCGAGATTTTTTCACAGTTCATAAATCGTGCAACTAGCCTCATAAAGCACAGAAATCCCCAGCTCGCGCGACGGACCAGAGCTGTGGCCATGACCACTTTCAGCCAGTCGACGCGTGATTCGCCATTACGCTTCAGGCCATGCGCAGCGAGATACACAGCCAAGGCGACGACTACCTGGAGTTCTGGAGTGAGTACCATCTGTGCACTCTGACGACACTCCGTCCGGACGGCCGCCCGCATGTCGTGCCGGTTGGGGTCACCGTGGACGCCGACGCCGGTATCGCTCGGGTTATCACCCGCAAATCGAGCAGGAAAGTCGCCAACGTTCAGGCGGCGCCTCCCGGCCAGGCACGCGTAGCCGTCTGCCAAGTGGACGGAGGGCGCTGGGCGACGCTGGAAGGCACAGCCGAAGTTCGCACCCACCCAGTCGCCGTGGAGGACGCTGTGGCGCGCTACGGGGAGCGGTACGGACGGACGCCGACTCCGGATCCGGAGCGCGTGGTCATCGAGATCACGATCGACCGGGCCATGGGCCAGGTCGGTGCGGCGAAGCCCACGACGACAAACGTTGCGGCCTGACGGCGCCATGGACCAGCGGTAGAACGATCTGGCCTCCTCGGAGGTTGGGCAGAGACCCGTCCAGGTCGTGACCAACGAACCGTTCAGAATAGGGCGGCCTGGTTCGGTGAGGCGTTCTCGTCGGAGTTGGTCGGGGCTGGTACGCGCCCTGTGCGCTCGTTCTGCAGATCCCACAGTTCACGGAACAAGCCGTCCTGTTGAGCGAGCAGCTCCTCGGGGGTGCCGTGCTGGATGACCCGGCCTTTGTCCAGAACGACGATGCGGTCGGCGATGGTCACGTTGGTGAGCCTGTGCGTGACCAGGACGACGGCGCGGTCTGCGGCAAGCCGGCGCAGCCCGGTGAAGATGCGGTGCTCGGCCCTTGGGTCGAGGGCCGCGGTCGGTTCGTCCAGGACGAGCAGTCCGGCCGGCCGATGGAAGGCGCGGGCGAGCGCGATCCTCTGCCACTGTCCGCCGGACAGTTCCTGCCCACCCCACCACTCCTTGGCCAGCAGGGTGTTCAGCCCGCTGCGCAACCCGTCGATGACCTCGTCGGCGCCTGCGGCTTGCGCCGCGGCGAGCACTGCGGCGTCCCCTTGCTCGGTGGCCTGGCCGAGGGTGATGTTCTCTCGCGCCGACAGAGGCCAGCACGCGTAGGACTGCGGTACGACGGCGACACGCTTCCAGGTGGCATGCGCGTCCAGCTCCCGGGTGTCGGTTCCGTCCCAGGAGACGGCTCCCTGATCGGGCAGGTACAGAGCCGACAGGATCTTGCTGAGGGTGGTCTTGCCGGAGCCGTTCTCGCCCACCAGCGCGACGACTTCGCCGCGCCGGACCTCCAAGGAGACGTCGTCGAGGGCGGGGCGGTCGGCGCTGGGGTATTGGAAGGTGATGTTCTCGGCGCGTACGACGGTGGGGGCGGCCGGCGTCTGGGAGCCGCGGTCGATGCGATGCCCGCCGGCTTCGTCGATGAAGTCCGCCCAGTCGTCCAAGTACATTCCGGTGCGGAAGAGTTGGGCCCCGTAGCCGACGATCCCGTCCAGTCCCGCGCTGACGCGGCCCAGTGCGAGGAACGCGGTGCCGACGGCGGCGACCGAGATCTGCCCGGTGAACACCAGTAGCGCCAGGGCCACCCACACCACCGCGTGGGCGAGTCCTCCCGCGACCCCGCCCAGCAGGGAGATCCTGGCCGAGCGCCAGGTGGCCTGGTCGGTGGTCCTGTCGATCCGCGCCCCGGCCGTGCGGTACTTGTCGAGCAGGAACGGCGCCATGGTGCCGGAGCGGACCTGGTCGGCGGTCTGCTTGTCGACCATGTACCAGCGCAGCATGCCCAGCAGCCGCCGGTCCTTCGTCGTGGCGAGCGAGGCGACGTAGCTGATGCGCGCCGCACGCACGCTGGCCACGCCCTTCGGCAGGGCCGCCAGGAGGAGCAGAGGCAGAAGGATCGGGTGCACGGCGGTCAGGACAAACGCCGAGGCGACCAGCGACGCCGAGGCGGCGAGGATGTACTGGGCTTCGGTGAGGAGGTCCCTGGAGACCTCCACTCCGCGGTCGGCCGCGTCCCAGCGGTCGTTGTATCCGGGGTTGTCGTACGCGGCGAGTTCCGCCTTGGTCGCCGCGTCGAGGAGCTCGAGTTCGGCCTCCCGGGCGATACGCGGGGCCAGCCGGGCCGACAGCGCGGTGGAGGCGATGCCCAGCAGGGCGCGCAGACCGATGGCCCCCGACAGGACGGCGAGGGAGGGCACGGCGGAGCGGAGCTGGTCGCCGCTGATGTGCTGCGAGGCGATCAGCGGCTTGATCACCCCGGTGGTGGCCATCAGCCCGAACGCTTCCAGCACCCCCGAGAGGAGTTGCACGCCCAGCAGGGCGATGACCGCGGCGCGGTCGACCTGCCAGCCCAGTGCGAGGGACCGGCGGATCAGTTGGGGCAGTCGTCGGGCCATCGCACGGGTCGTGATCGCGTTGGCGGCCTCGATACGGCGGTCGCCGGGGATGACGAACTTCAGTTCCTCATCCGAGACCTCCGCCTCGCCGGTCGGCGCGGGTGTCGCGGTGGGCTTCGGGATGGTTGTCATCGGCTCCAGCCCTCCGCCGACACGCGGTGCCCGGCCAGGGAGTGCGTACGGAGTCCCAGCGGATCACGCTGTTCGCGGATGAGTACCAGGTGCGGACCGATCACGGTTTGATACGCCAAGACGTCCCCCTGTGTGCCGTTGGTGGTTGAGGCTGTCGCTTGCCAGCCGTTTCGTTCAGCGCGGTCGGAAGGTGCTGGATGGTCACGACGTGCCTCCGCTCGCCTCAAGGCCGTTGAGCTCGTCTTCGAGGCCCTCAAGGTCACTGAGCAGGCGGCGGATGGCGATCTGGCGCTCGCGCCAGTGCCGTTTCAGGTCCGCCTCCGCCTCCCCCGGCAGGTCGTACTCGGAGGTGGTGGCGCCGTAGAAGCTGAACAGCATGTACAGCAGCGCGATCCGGGCGCATGCCCGCACCTCCGACATCGGAAGGCTGGGGTGCTCCGAGCGGTAGGCCCCGACCATGGCCAGGACGCAAGCGCCCCACTCGGTGCTGGTGGCGACGGTGCGCGGGTCGAACGCCGCCCGCCCCAACTCCCAGGCCGGCATCGCGCTGGCACAGCGGAAGTCGATGACGCCGGTGACGGCATCGGCGAGGGTGATCAGGTTGGTGCGGCTGAGATCCGCATGCAGCGCCTGTTCCGCCAGGGCCTCGGGCAGATGTTCCCGCAACTGGTGGACGTGGGCCCGCAGGTCCTCACGCCGCTGGTCGAGGTCGACGCGCAGTTGGTCGAGACGGTCGTGGCCTTGGCTCGTGGCTCTGGCCAGCACGGCGTCGCATTTCGCTGCGGCGTCCTCGACGGGCTCGGTCCGCCAGCGGGTCTGCTGCACGCGCTTCGGCAGCGGGTACGCGGCGAGCGCACGGTGCATGCGTCCCATGACGACGCCGATGTGCTCGGCGAGGGGGACCGTCATCGCCGAGGGGTTCACCCGTCCGGGAGCCTCGTCGACCACGGCCCACGCGCTGCCTCCCGCGATGGTGACCAGATTGTCGTTGGCGTCGGGCCACACCCGCGGAACGGGGAGCTTCGCGGCCCGGCAGTATTCCGACATGTCCCACGCGTTGCGCGCCTCGTCCAGGTCGGCCATCGACGGGTACTGCTTGACATACAGCCGCAGCCCGTCGTCCGTCAGGACCCGCCGGTTGATGGTGTCCGTGCCCATGTGCACCGGTTCGACTATGTCGGCGACCAGCCCGTACCGGTCTTCCAGCACGTCAGCGGTCAACGTCTCGCCCCAGCCTGTTTCGTCCATACAGATCACCGACCTTCGTGTGCGGAGGGACGGCATGCCGTGAGGAGGGTGAAGGCGCTGTCCTCCGTGAGCACTTGCCTGTCGACGAAGCGGGTGAGGGTGTTGGTGACGGTCTGTTCGAAGTCATCGCGACGAACGCCGAACAGGCGCGAAGCCGCTGAGGTTCGAGCGAAGTCGTTCACGTACGCCACCCGCCCCACACCCTCTTGCGGGTCTCCAGGCGCAGGTTCTCCAGCATGATGTGCGCCTCGTCGACCAGGCCGACGTCGCGGTGCCTGATCCCCCAGTTCAGCGAGTCCAGGGCGTCCAGTGCCCCGTACGCCCGGCATGCGACGAGTTCCTCCGCAGTGAGGGGCCGGCCGTATCCGTGGTGAAAGGCGGCGTTGAGGTCGGGGCGGTGGCTCAGGATCCGGTAGCGCAGTCGGCTCAGGTCCCGGTAGGCGGCGGACCGAAACTCGGCCCTTTCGAAGTCGATGACCCGCAGACGCTGCTCGGTCTCGTCCCACATCCAGTTCTTGGGCATGTAGTCGCCGTGCTGGGATACCTGGGGCAGGCTCGGAGGAGCTTCCTCGGCGAGCGTGCGCACCAACGCGAGGTCCGGCTCCGGTGCGTACGCCGCCGTCCCGTCCAGCAGTTGGGCGACCGCCTCGTCCCACGCCTCCTCCGTTGCTTCCTGCGTCGGCTCGTCGGCTGCCGCGGTGTGGAACCGGGCGAGCAGTTCGCCGGCCTGCTCGTAGGCCGCCCGTTCCTGCTCGGCCGGCAGACGCAGCGTGTCGAGGCTTCGTCCGGGAACGGCGGTGATCAGAGCGGTGCGTGTCTGCGTGTCCGCGGCGACCAACTCGGGTGCACGGCCGACGCCCATGGCCACGGTCCACTTCTGGTACGCGGTCACCTCTCGGTGGTGGAGCTTCGGGCCCGCGTGGACCTTCCCGAACCACCTCTCGCCATCAGGCCCGTTGAGTTCCCAGACAGAAGGCCGGATGTCGCCGGGCCTGGGGTGCTCGGCGACCACCGTGTATGTGTCGGTCACCGACTCCACCAGGTGGTGGAGTGCGCTGGGCATGTCGGTCACGGTGCGCCCTTCCGCTCGCCGAGCGCTCCGACCGCGCCACGATGGGTGACGGGTCGGATGCGCTCAGTGTCCTGTTGTGGGTGGGTAGCTTGCCAGGGGGCACTGACAGTGCGGTCTGGGCTGGTCATCTGGGGGTGGGAACGTGGAGGACGGTCCCGGAGGCCATCTCGGTCAGGGACTCGTCGAGCACCTCCCGGCCCCAGCCGAGCGTCACGAGGTGCGGGTCGTTCTCGGCTTTCACGCGCTTCCGCAGGGCCCTGACCCAGGCCAGCGCGCTGTCACGGCTGATGCGGGCCCGGTCCGCGAACTCCTGTGACGTCGCACCGATCGCGACCATCCGCCATGTCTCGATCTCCGTATCCGAGAAGGCCTCCGGGGAGGCGGCCGTCTCGGGACGCTGGAGTTGCCCGGTGACGAAGCAGGCGTGGACGACGGCGACCCGGCCTCTCACGCCGAGCTTCTGTCCGGCGTGCTTCAGCTGCACGTTGATCGTGCCGACGGTGATGGACAGCTCGGAGGCGATCGCGTGGGTGTTCTCGCCCTCCGCGACCTTCTGGGCGATCCGAAGCTGTGCGGGTGTCAGCGGAAGCGTCGCGGGCGGGCGGGTCGGGCGGGCACTCACGGTTGTGCGGCCTTTCTGTGGGGCGGGGCGTGTCAGGCGCGAGCCAGCCATCGCTGCCGCTCGGTGTCGGTGACAAGGTGTTCGTCGTGGGCGAGTTCCAGGCGGGCGAGACGGGCATAGTGCTCGACCACACCGGCGCCGAAGGCTTCCTGCGCGAAGACGCTGTTCTCGAAGGCGGTCAGAGCCGGTCCGAGGGTGGAGGGCACGGGGATCCCACCTGCGCGATAGGCATTGCCGGTCGCTTCGGGACCGAGGGTGAGCTTCCGCTCGAGACCGTGGTCGATGGCCGCCAGTACCGCCGACAGCGCCAGGTACGGGTTGGCGTCCGCGCCCGGCACACGGATCTCCAGGTGCAGTCCTTCACCGCGGCCGACGACGCGGACCGCGCAGGTGCGGTTGTCACGGCCCCAGGTGAACGTGGTCGGCGCGAACGAGCCGGTCGTGAACCGCTTGTAGGAGTTGACGTTGGGCGCGTAGAACGGGCCCAACTCGGGCAGGCCGGCGAGCAGACCCGCGATGGCGTGCTCACCGATCTGGGACAGCCCGTACTCGCTGCCGGGCTCGTTGAGTTGGCTGATGGCCTTCGACCACAGCGAGACGTGCAGGTGCAGGCCGTTGGCTCGGTCGGTTTCCGGGGCTGCCATGAACGTGGGTGCCAGACCGGCGCGCAGACCCAGGGTGCGCACGGCGTGCTTGAAGAGGGGGTGCCGGTCGCAGGCGGTGAGCGCACCACCATACGGGAAGGTCACCTCGACCTGGCCAGGACCGGCCTCGGTCTTGATCGCTTCCACGGGCATCCCCGCGCCGGCGAGCGCCCGCTGAAGACGCCGCAGGAACCGGTCGGATACGGGGTCGTGATCGAGGTCGTAGTCCAGGTTCCCCGTCGTCAACGGCCGCAGGCCCTGGTAGTTGGCCTGTTCCGCGTCCTCGTACGTGCCCTTGTAGAGGACGAACTCGGTCTCGATCCCCGCCTTGGGGTGCAGGCCGTGCCGCGACAGCCGGGTCAGCTGCTGGTGGAGGATCTGGCGGGGCGCGATGTCGATCGGCGTTCCGTCGTGGTGGACGGCATCGCCGAGTACGACAACGGTGCGCGGCAGCCACGGCACCAGGCTCAGGGTCGACAGGGCCGGTTGTACGGACAGGTCCTGGTAACCGGTCTCCCACGAGGTGAGAGCGAAGCCGTCCGCCGGGCTCATGTCGATGTCGGTGGCCAGGACGTAGGCGCACACCTCGGCACCGTGATGCGCGACGCGCTTGAGGAAGTGGTCCGCGTCGTAGCGCTTCCCCTTCAGCCTCCCCTGCAGATCGGGGACGGCGAGCAGCACCGTGTCGATGGCGCCCGCCTTGACGAGGTTCCGCAGGTCGGACAGGGAGAATGCCTTCTCGGATCGCCCGCCCTGTTCGGTGACGGACGCGGCAGTCAGGCGTGCCACGGTGCCGTTGCCGCTCGTGGTTCTCGTCATCAGACGACCTCGTCTTCGTACGTGGCCGCTGAGCGGTCGAAGTTCTGGGCCGGCACTTCGTACGAGCTGCCCTGCTTCCGCCACCACGCCCAGGCCAGCGCGAGGACGACGAGCAGAGCGATCGGCGCGTAGTTGAAGGTCTCCACGGACACCAGGACGCCGCCGGCGGGGCGTGTCTGCGGCAGGCAGAACAGCACCGTCACGAACACCACCCAGACAACGGCGATCGTGCCGACGGCCACGCCCCAGTTGCCGAGGTTCCAGGGGCCGGGGCGGAAGCGGTCCCGGTTCTTGATGCGCAGGTAGATCGGGATCGCGTACGCCGGGGTGATGCCGACCACGTTGATGCTGGTGATCGCCGCGTACGCGACCGGGCTGTACAGGCTCGGCAGGGCCAGGACTGCGGCGCACACGACGGCCAGCAGCACGGCCATCCGCGGAGTGCCGGTACGACGGTCGACCTGCCGCCACAGGTGCGAGCCCGGCAGCGCCCCGTCACGCGAGAACGCGAACACCATCCGACTGGCCGCGGCGGTCTCGGCATTGCCACAGCACAACTGCGCGATGATCACTACCAGGAGCAGTGCCTTCGCCCCCGCCACACCCAGGGCATCCAGGAAGATCTGCGCCGGCGGCACCCCCGTCGCCGTGCCCACGGTGCCCGCGTAGTCCTGGATCGCGAACGTGAGCCCGGCCAGCAGGACGAACCCGGCCAGCCACGACCAGCCGATCGCGTGGATGATCCCGCGGGACGCGGACACCTGGGCGTCGGTCGTCTCCTCCGACAGGTGCGCGGAGGCGTCGTATCCGCAGAACGTGTACTGGGCCAGCAGCAGACCGAGCACCGCCGCGTAGAGGGGGCTCCAGCCGGTGTTGTTGACGAACTCGCCGAACACGAAGTCCGAGGACTGGTGGTGGGAGGGGACGATCGCCAGAGCGCCGACGATCACCGTGACGCCGCCGAGGTGCCACCAGACGCTGATGCTGTTGAGGATGCTGACCAGCCGGACCCCGAACAGGTTCAGGGCGAGGTGCAGGGCGAGGATGCACAGGAAGATCACCATGATCTTGCCCGGCGTCGGCTCGAACCCCCACTGCAGGTTGAACAGGGCACCCGTGAACAGCGCGGCCCCGTAGTCGATGCCGGCGATCGCCCCGAGCAGGCCCAGCAGGTTCAGCCAGCCCGTGTACCAGCCCCACTTCCGGCCACCGAGCTGCTCCGCCTGGTAGTACAGGGCCCCGGAGGTCGGATAGGCGGAGGTCACCTCGGCGAGGGCGGCGCCGATGAACATCACCATGGCGCCGACGACGAGCCAGCCCCACAGCATCACCGACGGGCCGCCGGTGTTCAGGCCGAAGCCGTACAGGGTCATACAGCCGGACAGGACGCTGATGACGCTGAAGGAGATCGCGAAGTTTCCGAACGGCCCCATGCGCCGGGTCAGCACGGGCTCGTAGCCGAGCTCCCGCAGGTATGCGTCATCGGGCTTCCGGGACGACGCGCGGTGGTTCGGACTCAAGCGAGACACAGGTCAGCCTCCAAGTTCAGAGAGAAACAAATGGGCAGGTTCATGCCAATGCGGCTTCGTGGGAAACGGATTCCGGTTATGGGTGCGGCCCGGCGCGCGGCCTACGGGTACGGGCGTAGGAAAGGGACTCGGCGCGCGCTCGAAGGAGCAGCGCCTCACCCGGGTCTGGCCCTACGGCCCCTTCATGCACCGACGCCCACGGCTCGCGGGCCGCGTACGGGCCCATCGCCTCGAACACCTCGGCGGCTTCCAGGTACTTGTGGCCTGCCCACAACGCGTAGGCAAGAAGGCTCAGGTCAGCCACTGAGCGCCGCTCGCCGTGCGTCTTGTGGAACCAGTCGTGGAACGCGGTCAGCGTGTAGTCGAGCGTCGACTCCTGTGCCCACTGTCGCCGCCACAGCGGATCGACGCGCGATCGCCGTCGGAGCTCGACCTGCGCGTACGCGGGCAGAAGCAGCAGTGCCGATCCGACGGGCCGCTGCGAGGCGACGGCCCGACCGAAGTCGACGACCGCGGCCAGGGAGGCACCCGGCGGGCCCTCCAGGGAGAGCATGAACTGCAGCACCCGGTGGTAGGCCTCCCGGTTGTACGGGTCACGCCGGTTGACCTCGTACAACAGCCCCCACGGACCGCTGGGCAACATCGGCTCGTCGGCATCCACGCGGTGTTCCTGGCGCAGCTGCCGGGTGTCGATCTGCGCCAGAGCCAGGAGGCACACCCAGGGCACGGGATCATGCGGCGCGCGACGCGCCGCCAGCAGCGCGTCACGCCGAGCCCTGAACTCGAACTCCAGCGTCTGCGGATGCTGTTGCCTGTGCGCGCGCAGCGCCCGCTCGACGGCCACGCGGGCACCCATCAACTGCGCGTCGTAGCTGCCGGACTCTTCGTCGAGCCACACGCCCACCACATCGGACCGGGCGGCTGCCACCGCCAGCAGCTGGGTGCGTGACGTTCGCAGTGCCCAATGCGTGGCCGTGGCCAGCAGCAGTTGCCGTGCCGTTCTCCAGCGGCCGGCCTGCAGCTCAACCAGGGCCACGCCCAGGTCGTCGTCGTGGCCGGCGGGGTGATACACGAGGCGCATCAGAGTCCCCCGCCGTGAACGGGACGGTGGCGGAACGCGAGTTCGAGGCCGCTCGTCCGGCGTGTTCGAACTGTGCGAGGTGGCGTCGTGCGCTCTGGGTTGAACGTCAGTGTCATCGGGGGCCTCAGGCGAGTTGGGGGGGTGGGGCCGCGAAGTTGGTGGTGCACCGCCGCTGGGAGGCGAAGCGGTGCCCGAGTCGGGCACCGGGTCGGGCTGCCTAGAAGCGGATCTGGCCGATCATGTCCGCGATGCTGGTCATGAACCGGTTGATGCTCGGGGCCATCGACGTGCTCGACAGGAAGAACCCGAAGAGCGCGCAGACGATCGCGGGCCCGGGTTTCACGGCCTTGCTGCGGACCAGAACGACCACGACGATGCCGAGCAACAGCACGAACGAGATGCTCAGAGCCATCAGGAGGCCGTTTCCTCCGCGGACCCCCGTCGCTCCCTGCGAGCCTGGCTCAGCGCGCGGCGCAGAGCATCGGCCCGGGTCAGCGATCGTGGGGCTTGAGGGAAGACGTGCCAGTGCATCCCCGGAGGCGTCGTGCTCTCGGCGGACGGCACGACGACGTGGCACTTCTGCCCCAGGGCAACGGTCCCCGGTTCCTCCCAGCGGGCCGCGGTGCCCACCGGAACCAGGAAGTACAGCCGGGGCTCCGGACCCTCGTGGTCCAGGATCACCGGGCCGACCGGTTCGTCACCCTCGCCGAGGATCTCGATCGCGCGCCGGCCCACGGCCTCCACGGCGCGTACGGCATCCCACCACTCGCCGGCCGAGCACAGCTCCGGCTCCTCGCCGATGGGCATCCAGCGCGGCGGGACCGCGCGAGCTGCGGGATTGTCGTCGGACATGGAAAAGGCCTCCTCGCCACTGGGTGTGAGGAGACCATTCCATTCAGCAAGCTATTGTGCGCGGACAGACTGTCCGTGGGGTTCGCTCACCAAAGCCCTTGACACAAGCTCAGGTTGTGCTAAGTCCCGACCAACTGCCGAACGCAGACAGCTCGTTGGAAGGATGGGCGTCCATCCTGAGCAGCGCCGCAGTCGTCTCGCGGACGGACGGGTGGAACCGCGTGTGGTTCGGCGCGACCTTCCGCGCGCGCTTGAGATCCGCGAAGGCACCGGGCCGATCGCCCACAGCGAGCTTCGCGGAGGCCACGTCGATGAAGTGGTGGCTCGACCGCTCGCCGACGGTCGTACTGGGCGGCGCCCACTCGCCGCCGGAAACCGGAGACCATTCGGTGAGGCGGGCGAGAGCCTGCTCGGTGTCACCCATGTCGATCATCGCGTGCACCTCGTGGATGCGGATGTTCGTCGGGCCGAACGACATCTCGTAGGCCAAGGAGTCGCGGTTGCCTGCCATGCCCGCGACCTGCTCCGCCTCCCGGAGGTAGTCGTCGGCGCGATCGGAGTTGTTCTCACGGGCTTCGAGTACGGCCAGCTTCAGCAGCAGCGCGCCGTCGACGGCAAGCGCGTCCTGCGTGAAGGAGCGTTCCGGCTGGAACCGCTCCAGCTCGGTCCGCAGCGCGAGGAGCTTGCGACGTGCCGGCGAGTACGCGCCCTGGCGGAGCATCGCTCCCGCGACGAGGTAACCAGCCGTGAACTGCATCAGGGGGTCGCCGGAGCGGTCTGCCGCCCAACGGACGCGTTCCAGCGCCGTGTTCGACAGGTCGTGGTGACCCATCTTGTGGGCCAGGGAGTTCACGGCACGATAGGCGCGCGCCAGGTGCCAGAACGCCTTGCTCTGGTCGCCGTTGCCGCCGCCAAGGGCTACGTGCGTCAACTCGGTGATGATCGGAGGCAGCAGGGGGCCCATCGGCGCGTAGCGGGCGTCACGGCGCAGGGCCGCCACCTGGTCGACTTCCGAGGCGAGCACGGGAAGCGCACGGGGCGCGATCTCCAGGTCGTCGGGGCTGTCGTAGCAGAGCAGGAGGCGGCGAAGTTCAGGGATGACGGCGTGGACACCGTCTTCGGCTTCCGGCTCACCGTAGTAGGGCTGGCCGGTCAGGACCTCGGGGCCGAAGCGCAGCGCCTTCGCGAGTGCCAGCACCAGCGACGGTGAAGCCTTCCGCGCGCCGGACTCCAACTTCTGCACGTAGCTCGGGGAGACTGCGACCTTCTGTGCCAGTTGAGCAGCAGACAGCTTCCGTGTCCTGCGTGCTGTACGGAGACGATCTCCCAGCGTCAGGTTTTCACTCATCGGTGGATCTGTCCCTTCGCGATGGAGCACTCGTCTCAGGGTACGGAAGACGCCCCAACTCGCGCCCCTGGTCACCAAGTGTTAACGGAGCTGGCAGCGGGGCGCCCACGGGGTGAAGCCCCTTGGTATCGAGCCCGAGACCCCCAGCACAATTTGAGGAACTTACATAAACGCGGGCAAGGAGGAAGAAAATGGTCCAGATTTGAGTGCCATTGCGACTCGGCCGTCAAGGGCTGTGGGGCAATTGCTTACGGACAGATTGTCCGCGCCTCTCTTCGACTGCCGCGATCAATAAGCCGTATCCCGTTACGGACAGTGTTCACTCATTTCGCGCGACGGGACTATCTGAGCGTGTTGCCTCATTCTCTCGTGAAGTACGGCACCCGTGCCATCTCGTGGGGGAAGGCGGCGAGAGTGGCTGAGACTGGATGCCGGTACGCCACGCGTCTCCACAGCAGCCGACTCCGCACTGAGCGCTGCCTCGGCGAATCCGCGCGCGTGCTCGTCGCCGTCCACGATCACGACCTTGTAGTCACACAAGGGCATCACTCCGGAGGGCCGAAAGTGAGCAGTGGCACGTCGTACAGTTCTGGGTTTCGAGGCCGGGTCATGGACGGTGAGATCACTTCCACAACGAAGAGCTCGCTGAGGAACTGGACCTTGGCGCTCAGGAGGTGACTGGTTCGGCCGTCGGCCGACTGTGCCTTCAGCCCGGCGGAGACGTGGATGTGCGGCAGGATGCCTCCCGTCTCCGGATCGTGGGCGATTGTCCCAGCACCGAAGGCTTCGACGTTGGTGACATACGTCTTGGCCCAGACCGGGGCGTCCGGGTCTTCGAGTTTCTCGCAGGCGCCGACGATCTCGGCTTCGGCGAACGCACCGATGAACGAGGGAATGTAGCCCTGCCGCACTCCTTGGTCACGGCAGAACGCGGAGAGCGCGTCGAAGAAGTCCTCGCCGTGGTCGAAGGTGACGCCGAACGTCCGGCCGGTGGTCAGTTCATGGGCACGCATGCGGGTCCTCTCGGGCGTGGCTGACGTGCGGGATCAGCGCGCGAAAACGGCGAACTTCTCAGCGATGCTCTCGCGGGCCACGTCCTGGGCGAGCAAGGCCTGGAGCAGGAGGCGGGCCTGGTACGGGCCGAGGTCGCCGGCCGGGATGAGCCCCCGGCTGATCAAGTCCTTCTCCGATCCGGGGAATCCGTATGTTCCGGTCAGGATCGGGCCGTTGCCGATGCGCGAGGCGAGGACGACGGGAACACGTACGGCGAGCCGTTCGAGGCTCTCGACGAGTCGCTGTGGGACGTGTCCCACGCCGAAGGCAGCGACGACGAGCCCGTCGCACTGGCCGGACCAGGCTTCGAGCAGCGTGCCGTCGTCGCCGAGGCTGACCGTGTAAAGGCCCACGCGTGGGTCACGGACGGCCGGTGCCAGGGGAACGAATCGATCGGGCAACGGGGAAGCCAGCCGTACCCGGTCCTCCGCGATCCGGCCGATGGGCCCGGCGCCGGGTGACGCGAAGGCGGCAGGGCTGGTGGTGTGCGCCTTACGGACATGCCGTGCCGCGTGGATCTCGTCATTCAGGACGACCAGCACCCCGGCTCCACGCAATTGCGGATCGGCTGCCGCGACGACGGCCGCGTACAGGTTGGCCGGTCCGTCAGGGCCGGCCATGGTGGGGTTGCGCATGGCACCGGTAACGACGACCGGCTGGTCGCGACCGTGGCGGAGGTCGAGGAAGAACGCCGTCTCCTCGATGGTGTCGGTGCCCTGTGTGATCACGATCCCGTCGATGTCACCACCGTCGAGGACCTTGTCAATCTCGGTGCCGAGCTCCGTCAGGTCGTCGAAGGTGAGCGAGGCGCCGGGCACCCGGCGGAAGTCGTGCACGCGCAGGTCGATGCCGTGACCATCCAGGCCAGGGACAGCCGCCAGAAGGTCATGGGCGGAGAGAGCTGGCACGACTCCCCCGGTCGCCGGGTCTGTGGTCATGGCGATGGTGCCGCCGAGAGAGTAGACAGCCACCGTTCGTGTCACGCCTGCCATCGCCCCAACTTCCGATCCACGCAGCCTGGTTGGATCTCGTCCTCGGAGATCTTCCCGTGCAGGCTATCGGGTCGCTCCCACAGGGTCACCGGCCTCGGACCGCAACTCGGCCGCCACGTACGCGCAGGCCCGGTCCAAGGCATCAAGGCTGAGATGGCGGCTTCGTGGCCGGGCGAGGCCGGTGGTTCCCACAGCGGCAAGCTGCCCGCAGCGGTGAGTCAACCACTCTCGGTCAAGGCCGAGATAGTCCGAAGTCGCCGCCAAGCGCTCCCCGGAGGTCGATCCCATCGTGACGCTATGTGCTCGCGCGTGGCCCGTGATGCCCGCGAAGGCCCGCAGGGAACGGGCCCCGGAAGTCAGAGCGGTCTGGGGCGCGGATTCAGCGCGTACCCAGGTCGCTATGGCGGCCCGGTGACCAGGAACGAGCGCGAAGCCCTCTGTCTGCTGGAGGTCCGCCTCGTCGGTCACCCAGGTCGTGATGCCGTACGACTCCATCAGCGCGATCGCGAGGAACAGCAACACGCGCTCGTACATGGGCGAGGCGGCGACCTCTTGGTGGGGAACGCAGAAAGCTCGCCCGACACCGTCGTGTGCTCGCGCGGGAGCCATCAGCTCAAGGTAGCGATGCTTGTGCTCGAAGAGCAGCCAGGTCGCGGCTTCCTCCCCTCGCTGTTCGCGGGTCCAGAAGACCGGATCACCGGCCAGCTGGTCGCGCTGGTCGAGGATGAACCGGGCGCATGCTCGCGAGCCAACGAGCATCTGGGAACCGTCGGTGAGGCCGTCGAGAGTGACCGACTGACGGCCTACTCCCGACAAGTCCTGTAACGGAAGGTCCAGTTCTCCGTAAAGCACAGCGTCATCGCCAAGGATGGCGGAGTCGAACCCTGCCGCAGCCCAGAGGATCCCCAAGGTGAAGTCGTCGAACTCGTAGGCCATGGGAATGGCGAAGGGGCTTCCGGCTTCGTCACGGACGCCCCCGCGCGCGTCCGTGACGAAGTACCGCTGTGTCCCGTCTCCGCTGTGGTGCACGACGAGCAGGGCCCTGAGCGGCATCCGACTCCATGCCTCGGCCTCCCCGCTCGACGCGAGAAGCAGAGCGTCGCCCTGTAAGGAGGCGACTGGCCCTGTCAGCGTGGGAAGCGCCGTAGGCGGCAGGTTCCGCCCGGCGGGCAGCAGGAGTTGCCCGTGTCCGTCAGGAAGCGTCAGGTGGTTGCCCAGGCTGTCCGCCATCGGCGACGGCCGGTCGACGTCGGGTAACGGTCCCAGGAGGCCGTCAGGCACCCCAAGGGCCTCGCTCCACTGTGCGAGCTGGCGACGGTCGCGGATCTTCTTCCGGCCGCGCTCCAGCCGGCTCACTTCGGCTTGGTCGATGTTGACGAGCCGGGCGACCGCTGCCTGTGAGAGGCCGGTGTGTTGCCGGAAGAGCCGCACGACCACCCCGAGATCCCAGGCACGGATCGCTGCCACGACTGCGGGTTCCACCCAGAACTCACGTCCGACTCGGGGTACTGCACCGCCCCTCTGGCAGGGCCCACACCGCGGTCCTACGTTGAATCGGCTGAGCGTCGCACGGCACATCGAACAGTGCCGCTCCACCCCGCGAGCCATCCCGGTCTCACCCCTAGGTGATCAGGTGTATCCCCCAGCTGCCGAACTTTTCACAGGACTACTTTGCCGCGTCGGCCGATCACCCAAACACGGCAGCGGAAGCTCGGTAGCAAGGTGGCCGATCCCTTGAAAACCCTTCTTCGGGTTCCTGAACGGGCCCTCAACTGCACGCCGAATGCGCGCAGTTGGTTCGCCGCCCCTAGCACAACATGCTGATCCGTCAACTCTCATCGCTCCGGAAACCTGCGGACAACCTGTCCGCTCACGATGTGTGCGAACTGGAAGGGTCTTCACCACGAGATGCCGGTCATCCGAGCGCCCCGACCAGATCGGTCGGCGCAGCCGCGCGGGGCCCGCCGAGTCACCGCGATCAACTGCACGGCGGGTGCCAACCGGCCTTGGGAGTCAGTCCCGAAAGATTCCCGGCACACGTTCCAAGACCACTTCCGCCAGACGAGAGGAGTTCAGCGTGACCGCTGTCCAGACCCCCGAGAGGACCGAGCTGGGCAAGTTCTTCCAGGTCTCGGTCCGGCAGTTCGACGCCGGCCAGGTCGCGCCCGAGATGTTCTCGGCCGCCATCGACGCCGAGTGGCACCAGCTCCTGGGCAAGCCCGAGTACGCGGAGTTCTGCGCGCAGAGCGCCGGCCGGCTGATCAACCACGTGGAGAACACCGGCTACGGCCGGATCTCCTGGGTCGACGCCTACGTGGAGATGTTCGGCCCGCTGCCCGAGGTGTGGTTCACCGGCGCGGACGGGGTGCTCGACGAGCGGGCCATGGCGCGCTACCGCGAGACCGGCGAGGTGTGGGCGGAGTGGGACTGCAGCCCCATCCCGGGCGACGGCGGCGACGTCGCACCGAAGATCTCGGCACTCGCGGCCGGATGACGACCGGCCCTCTGACCGGAGCGTCCTGGTCCCGTGCCAGGGCGCTCCGCCTGGTCGAGGCACGTACCACGGCTCCGCGGACCGTGGACATCACGGGCTACCTCGACCGTGTGTCCGCGCACTGCCCCTACCTCGTACCTTCCCTTCGACACGGTCTGACGGCCTGGACGGTGTACGAGATCGCAAGCAGCGATCCCGAGTCCGTGGAAGCTGGTCTGTTCCATGCGGGAGTGCAGGCCGCGGAGTGGGTTCGTCCACTCACGACTCGCCCGAGAGGCGCTCTCGTTTGTGAGAACGTCGTCATCCTGGGGGACATCCAAGGAGTCGAACACCGTGAGTTGATGGCGTGGCCGCACTGGGCGCTGAAGAACCTGTACGGCCCTGTCGGTGTCATGTTCGGGAAGTTCCAGGGAGGCGAGCAGCGGCTCGACAGAGCAAGCCGCCCGATCCCGCCTCCCCCGTGTTCGTTCCTCCCTGTTCGCCCCGCCGTGAGAGCCCGCGACCCGCAGTTCCTGAAGGACACCCCTGATCTCGCGGATGCTCTCTCGGTCGCGGTAGACGATGGGAGCGATGTCCTTGAGCGAATCCCACACGATTGGCAGGCGGTAAAGGCATGGTCGCGTTCCCTCCTTGTCCCCCCGAAGCCCTCGCAGCCGCGGAAGCCGCCTGCGGCGGCACTGTCGACCTGAAGGAGCTGACCAACCGGCGTGGCTCCGCGGTCTGGAAGGCCGCCGGCCCCGAGGGCACGGTCGCGGTGAAAATCGGTTACGACGACGGTGTGGCCGCCACGCTGCGAGAGGCAGCCACCCTGGTGGCCATGGGCGTTGCCGGATACGAGGCGGTCTCCGGTTCGTACGACGGCGGCTCGTGGCTCGTCACGCCCTGGTTCACCGGCCCCTCCACCTGGGCGGTCTTCACCCCCGCTCGCGAGGGAACTGGCGGACGTGAGGCCGCTCTCCGAGGTGGCGCTGACCTGTGCCGGTCAGTCGCCGACCTGCACGCCTCCGGATGGATCCACGCCGACCTCCAGCCTTCCCACGGCATCCACACCCCGGCGGGCGTCCGCCTGATCGACTTCGCCTGGTCCTGGCGCGAGGGCGAGGAGCCGGTCAGCGGCTTCAGCGGTGGCATCGTGCATCTCATGGCGCCGGAACTCGCTGCCGCCGTCGCACGCGGAGACGGTCCGGTGACACCGACGCGCGCCAGCGACACGTACGCCCTCGCTGGTGTCCTGTGGACGTGCGCCTCGGGAGGCTGGCCGCTCGACTACAAGGCCGCGGGTATCGACCGGAAGGCCGCGGGCCCGGACGGGGTTCGAGACGCGATCGCCACTGGCCGTCCGCCGTTCGCACCGGCAGTGTGGCCCGAGCTCCAGGACGCCCTCCGCCCCGCGCTGGCTGCCGTACCCGAGGACAGGCCCACGGCCGGTGAGCTGGCGGAGCTCCTGCTCAAGGTCGAGCCGTGATCTCGCTCCGCGAGGTGACCCTGACCGACGCACCAGCGGTCCGCCGCATCTACAGCGCCGCTTCCGTGAGGTACCTGCCGCGAGCGCCCCTGACCGCTGAGAGCGCTGCCGCTTGGGTGACCGATCGCATCGCCGAACGTCGTGCGACGCCGCGGATGCTGTACTGCTTCGGCATCGATCACGCTGACGACCTGGTCGGCGTGATCAAGCTACGCCCCGCCCGTACCTCGGCGGCACTCAGCTACATCCTTCGAGACGACGCATGGGGTCACGGGTACGCCACCACGGCGGTGGCGCTCGTGCTCGACTTCGCCTCCACCACGCTCGGCCTGTCCTCCGTTGACGCCAAGCACCACCCCGACAACCACGCTTCCGGGCGGGTGCTGATCAAGTCCGGATTCACCCGCACCGGCCGCTCCGCAGAGGCCATCACGTACATGAGGAACCTCGCCCCGGGGGCCAGGAGCACGGTCCGCACGCGCGAACGGTTGTCGGACGGGGCGACGACAGCACGCTCATAAACACTCATAAGCAGGAGGGCTGTTCACCGTCATTGTGGAGTGCGGGCCGACCGCGCGTGCTCCGCATCTCCCGGTGGCTCCCCATGGAGGTGAAGCCGTGCGTAGGCAAGGGACCACGTCTGGCAAGGGCCGGATGATGACCTTGACGCTCAACACCAGGCAGTCCACAAGGACGCCTCGGCTCCGGTGCTCTCTGGCGGCCGAACCGGTCGCTGCCGGCGTGGCACGCCGCACCGTCCACCGCTGCTTCAGCGGCTGGCCGGGCCCGGACGCCGTCAAGGACGACGGCCTGGTCACAGGCCGAACTCGTCGCCGACGCCGATAGAACCACAGGGGACTCCGGCGCGACGGGGTGAAGCCTGGTAGGCCGATGACGATGTCGTCGTCGAAGTGACTGACCAGGCTGTCGCCGACCCCCGCTGAGGGACACCGGCGAAATCTCCGAGGCCGACCGAAGCCTGCTCCTGGTCGCGCTCACCGGGCACTGCGGCTGCACGCCGGCCCTGCCGAACGCCGCTGAGCTCGTCGCACTTCTCGCCACACCTGCTGTGTGGCACAGCCATGCCAACTTTCGTTCATATTGTGAGGAATGAGGCGCTATGAGTATCTCTTTACGGAGGCACGGCCCGGACTCGAACCGGGCCCCCTTCCGCCGCGTGGTCGTCACCGGCGGCTGTGGATTCGTCGGTTCACACCTGTGCGATCTGCTGCTCGACAGCGGTGTCGAGGTGGTGTGCGTGGACAACTTCCTTACGGGCACGAAGGACAACGTCGCGCACCGTCAGCTGGACGACCGGTTCGAGTTGATGGTCCACGACGTCACCGACCCGATCCCGATACCCGGGGAAGTCGATCTCGTACTCCACCTCGCCTCGCCGGCCTCTCCGCAGGACTACCTGCGTCTGCCGGTCCAGACGCTTCAGGCCGGTTCCCTGGGAACCTTCAGCGCCCTGGAGTTGGCCAGAGAGAAGAAGGCCCGCTTCGTGCTCGCCTCCACCTCCGAGGTGTACGGCGACCCTCTGGAGCACCCTCAGCGGGAGTCCTACTGGGGCAACGTCAACCCGGTGGGGCCACGCAGCGTGTACGACGAGGCCAAGAGGTTCGCGGAGGCGGCGACCACCGCCTACCGCACCGAGCACGGTGTCGACACCGCGATCGTACGGATCTTCAACACGTTCGGGCCGCGGATGCGCGCGGAGGACGGGCGAGCGGTACCGAACTTCATCCGCCAGGCGCTGGCGGGCGAGCCACTGACCGTCACCGGCGACGGCTCGCAGACGCGGTCCCTGTGCTACGTCGGCGACACGGTCCGGGGCATCCTCGCCGTCGCCGCGGGCAGCCACCCCGGCCCCGTCAACCTGGGCAATCCCACCGAGACCACGGTCTTGGAACTCGCACACCTGGTGCGTGAACTGACTGGCTCCGCCGCGCCCGTCGAGTTCGTCGACCGCCCGGTCGACGACCCGGAGCGCCGCAGACCCGACATCGCCCTCGCCTGGGAGCAGTTCAGCTGGAAGCCGGAGACCGATCCCCGCAAGGGCCTGAGCACCACCATCGACTGGTTCGCCGTGCAGCTCAACGACACCGCAGTGAGGGAACGATGACGCGACACGCACCACGAATGACGGAGTCCGCCGAGGCCCTGTCGCACAGGCAGCAGCTTGGCGACGGGTTCCTCCAGGACTTCCGTGCGGACGGCTACGCGTTCTTATCCCAGAAGATCGCGGGAGAGTCCCTCGAAGCCCTCCGCACGGAGGCTGATGCCCTGATCCGGCGCTTCACCCAGGACGGGTTCCGCTCGGACGACTACTGGCACTTCACCCCCGCGGGCACGGACGCGCCCGTTCTCTACCGCATCCACAACCTGGAGAACCAGGGCTCCCCGGCGGCGACACGCCTCTACGCCGACGACAGCCCTCTGCACCCGATGGCCGTCGCCATCCTCGGCGGGCCCGTACGCGCCACCGCCTGCGCCATGATCGTCAAGCTGCCGGGAGTGGCCGCTCCAGTGCCCTGGCATCGTGACCGGACCAATGTTCCTCCGCACACCGTGTGCAACCTCAGCGTCTTCCTCGACGACTCCGACGTGGGCAACGGATGCCTTGAGTTCGTGCCGGGCTCCCACCTGACGCCCGACGCGGAAGAGGCCGAGGCGCTCCAGGTGCGGGGTCCGGTCCGCGCCCTCCCGCTCTCGGCCGGTGACATCGCCGTACACGACGTACGTATCGCCCACGCCTCGCGCCGCAACACCTCCCCGAGGATCCGCCGCAGCATCGTCATCGAGTTCGCCCCCGCCGACCGGGAGCTGCCGTGACCATCCCGAACCCTACTGGCGAGAGTGCCAGGGTGCGGGTGGCCACCATCACGGTGGGCACCAACGAGTCCCGTTGGCTGGAGCCTTGCTTCGCCACGCTCCTGGACAGCGACGTCCCCGGGATCGACCTGACGGTCTGGTACGTGGACAACGACTCCTACGACGGCAGCACGGCCTTCGTCAAGGACCGTTTTCCCGAGGTGCGGGTCATCCGGAACGAGAGCAACGTCGGCTTCGCCCGCGCCAACAACATCGGTATGCGCGCGGCCCTCGCCGACGGCGCCGACTACGTCTTCCTCGTCAACCCGGACACCCAGACCCCGAAGTCGCTGGTGCGCGACCTGGCCGAGTTCATGGAGACCTGGACCGACTACGGCGTGGTCGGCCCCATGCAGTACGAGTACGACGAGTCGGGCAGCACCGCTCTGGGCGCGTACAACGACTGGTCGAAGTCCGCTCTGCGCTGGGGCGAGCAGCACGCCTTCGCCGGCGACTGGCCGAACCACCCCTCGCCGGCCAGCCCACCCGAAGGCCGAGCCCCGAACACCATGGAGCACGCGTACGTCCAAGGCTCCGCCTTCTTCGTACGTGCCGCGCTGCTGCGCACCGTCGGACTCCTCGACGAGGTCTTCCACACGTACTACGAGGAGACCGACCTGTGCCGCCGCTCCCGCTGGGCCGGATGGCGCGTCGCGCTCCTGCTCGACGTCGGCATACAGCACTTCGGCGGTGGGGGAACGGCTGGCAGCAGCTATCGGCGCGTCCAGATGCGCCGCAACCGCTACTACTACCTCCTCACCGACATCGACTGGCGCCCGCTGCCCATGCTGAGCCTGGCGTCCCGGTGGCTGAGGGACGATCTGCGCGGACGTGGCGTGGGCGGACTGACCACCTGGTGGCGCGGGACCTGGGAAACCGCGAAAGCCGTGTGCTGGCTCGTGCGCCGCGCACCTCTGATCCGGGCCCGGCGACGTGCCCACCGCCAGCTCGCTCTGCAGACGGACAGTCGTGCGCGACTGCGGGCAAGGAGCGAGCGATGACCAGACCCCGGATTCTGTTCGCCGGCGTCTTCCACTGGAACGCGGGCTCCAGCCACATGATCGCCGAGTACGCCAGGGCTGCCTCGGCATCCGGATGCGAGGTCGGCGTCTCAAGCCAACTGTCGCGCCTGGACGGCACGGTGAACGCCCACCTGCCGCTCGTGGACGACATCGGCTGGGCCACCCACCTGGTCCTCGTCTTCGAGGGCAGGCAGTTCCTCTCGACCCGGCAGCGTGAACTCTGCGAGGCCGTGCCGCGGCAGCGGCGCATCATCGTGGATCCCGACGGTCACTGGGGCCCGTACGTCACCGCCGGCGTGGACGACAACGCGGGTGCGGACACCATCGAGTCCTGGCACAAGCTGTATGCCGACCTCAGCGATCTGATCCTGCAGCCGCGCTTGAACGAACGCCTCCCTGACGGGGCCGAGTTCTTCAGCTACTTCGGAATGCCGGACATCCACCGGCTCGCCAGCGACCTCCCGCACCCGCGGGCACTGCCGTACGAACTGCAGTACGTCGGCGCGAACTGGTGGCGCTGGAGCGAGATGACCAGCCTCATCCGGGCCGCAGCCGACGCCCAGCCGCCGATCCGACGCATCCGCGTGTGCGGACGCTGGTGGACCGGCGACCCGCACCCCGACCACCAGACGGCCACCGCCAACGTGTCCGGCTGGATGCGGGATCACGGTGTAGAGGTGGCGCCACCCGTTCCGTTCGGGCACGTGGTCTCCACCATGTCCCAGGCCGCGATCACGCCGGTGCTGGCTCGTCCGCTGCTCGCACGGATGGAGCTGCTGACCCCCCGCATGTTCGAAACCCTTGCCTCGGGCAGCATCCCCGCGCTCTGGCCGGACCTGGGCTACCTGTCCGCGCTCTACGGCGACGACGTGGAGCTGTTCCTGCTCGGCGACGATCCGGCCGACAGCCTCGCCCGGATGATCCGTGAGCCGATCCGGTACCGCGAGCGGTTGGCGACCATCCAGCGCCGAGTACACGAACGCTTCAACTACCGCACGGTTCTGGCCGAACTCATCCGGTTCACCCGATGATCCCCGAGAGGTCTGCTGTGTCCAACGTCCTGATCACCGGCATCACCAGCTGTGAGAGTCGCGGCGTCGAGGCCCTGGCCCGCTCCATCATCGAGCAGCTGAACACCGAAGGCCCCGGGGGAGGCGACAACGTCACCGTCCTCACCCAGACCCCGGTGCTCGACGCGGAATCCCTCGCCCCCACCGGCGCCCGTTGCGTGGCCGACCCGTTCGTCGTCTCCCGGTCCTGGCAGCAGATGCGCCCCCAGGAGAGCCCCGCCGAACTGGCCGAACGCCGCGAACAGCTCCTCGCCGAAACCGATCTGGTCATCGCCACCGGGGGCGACCTGCACACCTCGGACTACGGGGTCTCCACGCCGTACCTCCGCGCCCTCACCGCCGCGCAACAGCGGGACATTCCGACGGTCATGATCGGCCAGTCCGTCGGCCCCTTCGACGACCCGGCCGATGCCGAGGCGTGGCTCGCGGTCGCCGCCCGGTGCGCTCTCCTCACCGTCCGGGAGAGCGTCTCCCTCGACTACGTCGTGGGCAAGCTCGGCCTTCCCGAACACCGTGTGCGACTGTCTTCCGACCCCGCCTTCCTGCTGCCGGCCGCTACCGGCGAGCGAACAGCGGCCGTGCTCAGACCTCTGGGACTCGCCCCCGAAGACCCCTACCTCTGCCTCGCCCCCAGCCAGGGCATCACCCGCTTCAGCACCCTGGAGGCGTCCCAGCACGCGGCAGCACTGACGCGACTCGCCACCTCCCTCGTCCGCACCCGGAAGATGCCGGTCGTCCTCGTCCCGCACTGCCACGACTCCCGCCCGCACAACGACGACCGGATCCTCGCCGCCCGTATCGCCGAAGCCGTCGGCCTGCCCGAGGTCATGGCGCTGCCGGGCGCGCTGACGGCATCCGACTACAAGGGCGTGCTGTCACAGGCCGAACTCGTCATCTCCGAGCGCCTGCACGCCGCGATCGGCGCACTGTCCGGCGGCGCCCCGGCGATCGCGATCGGCCACTCGCACAAGTTCAACGGGGTGCTCGCCGAAACCTACGGCCGCACGGTCGGCGTTGCCGGCATCCACGCGGACGTCCGCGCTTTCACCCAGGACACCACGGTCATCGACCGGCTCGTCAACGACACCGACGCGACCGCGCTGCGCACCACCCTGCGTCAGCGGCTCCCGCTGATCACGGACCGCGCCCGCAGCGACTTCGCTCAGATCAACAAGCTCCTCGGAGCCTGAACCACCAGTCGCACAGGTGGTCCGCCTGCCCGCACCGCATCGTGCACGACCCGCTGCGGCCCAGTCCAGGGCCGCGGCGGGACCCACTCACGCCAAGGGAGACACGCCATGTCCACACATCTGGTGACCGGCGGCGCCGGCTTCATCGGGTCCCACCTTGCCGCGTCCTTGATCGAGCGCGGCGACGACGTCGTCGTCCTGGACAACCTCGACGGCGGCAAGACCGAGAACGTGCCCGACGGCGCGCCCCTCGTCGTCGGCTCGGTCGCCGACCAGGCCACGGTCGCCGAACTCTTCGCCTCGTACCGCTTCGACGGTGTCTACCACCTGGCGGCCTTCGCCGCCGAAGGCATCAGCCACGCCGTCAAGCACCACAACTACTCCGTCAACCTGCTCGGCAGCATCAACCTGATCAACGCCTCGCTGGCCGCCAAGGTCAGGTTCTTCGGCTTCGCCTCGTCGGTCGCCGTGTACGGCCACGGACACGTCCCCATGCGCGAGGACGAGCGGCCCGTCCCCGCCGACAGCTACGGCAACGCGAAACTCGCCGTGGAGCGCGAACTCGCCGTCACCATGCAGATGCAGGGCCTGCCGTACTTCGCCCTGCGCATGCACAACGTCTACGGCGAGCGGCAGAACATGGGCGACCCGTACCGCAACGCCGTCGCCATCTTCCTCAACCAGATCATGCGCGACGAGCCGATCAGCGTGTACGGAGACGGCAGCCAGATCCGCGCCTTCACCTACGCCCCGGACATCGTCGGCACCTTCCTCGCCGCGGCCAACCAGCCGGCCGCCTGGGGCCAGGTCTTCAACATCGGCTCGTCGCACACCAGCACCGTGCTGGAGATGGCGCACGCCGTGCGCACCTCCATGGGCGTACCCGACCACCCGATCAAGCACCTGGCGGCCCGCGACGAGGTCCACGCCGCGTACACCGACAACGGCCTTGCCCGCAAAACGCTCGGCGACTGGGCCGACACCCCACTCTCCGAAGGTCTGCGGCGCACCGCGGCCTGGGCTCGTGAACACGGCCCCGTGGAACCCGCGACCTCCCTCAGCATCGAGAACGACACCGCGGACAAGCCCGAGTGGTTCACCTGGGCCGCCGGACGGGCGGCGACGTCATGACGCGCCGCACCCTGGCCGTCGACGTCGGCGGCGTCCTCTACTACGACGAGCCCTTCGACCTCGCCTGGCTCCAGGGCGTCTGGGAGCTCACGCGCGCAGACGATCCCGCCTTCACCATGGACGCCTTCCTCCAGACCGTGCGCGACTTCTACCAGGGCCGCGCGCCCGGATCACCCCCGCCCAGCCTGTTCCCGCCCAACGGCACGAAGAGTTGGCAGGGTGTCCGCGAGCGCTGGACCTCGTTGGTCCAGCCCGTTCCCGGAGCCGTCGACGCCCTCAGCCACCTCGCCGAGGAGTACGAGGTGTGCATCGTCGCCAACCAGCCCCCGGAATGCCTCGCCGCCCTGCACGCCCTCGGAATCGAGCAGCAAGTCCAACTCGTCGCGCTCGACTCCCTCGTCGGCTACGCCAAACCCGACCCCCGCCTCTTCAAGTGGGCCATGGACCGGCTGAGCTGGAAGTCGGAACACACCGTGGTCGTCGGCGACCGGCCCGACCACGACGCCGCTCCGGCACTCGCTCTCGGCTGCTCGGCAGCGATCGTCCACGTCGACAGCGGCTGGAGCGCGCCTGCTGGGGTCGCTCCCGAGATCGTGACCGCATACCGGGAGCTGAAGATCCAACGCGTCCACACAACCGAGGGAAGCACGAGGCACTGGGCCATCGCCGCCCTTGGAGACCTGGCCGATGTGCTGCGGACCATCAGCCACCAAGAGCGCAGCCCACGCCCCCGCCAGGAAATGCGCCCATGACCCTCGGCGCCGACTTACCTCTCACCATCGTCATCTGTAGCAACCGCCCCGACAGCCTGCCGGCAGCTGTCACCCGCACGGCTCCGACCATGGGCCCCAGGGACCGCCTCCTGGTCATCGCGGACATGCCCGCCCAGCACCTGCCCACGCTGCCCACAGGCGCCTCGTCGCCTCCGTCCCGCATACGCGTCATCTGCAACGAGGGGAACCAGGGGCTCGCCCACAGCCGCAACAAGGCCATGAAGGAGGCCACGACGCAGCACGCCGTCTTCCTCGACGACGACATCGTCCCCACCGCCGAGGCACTGACCCGGATACGCGAGGCCCTGACCGCCGGCGCACACGTCACCGGGACGAGGATCACCGCCCACCTTCAAGGGCGCCGCCGCCCGTGGTTCCTCACCTCGGGACAGCTGCACTACCTCGGCTCCCACGCGCCGGACCAGCCGGCGTCGATCTGGGGCGGCAGTTTCGCCATCGACGTCGAGCACGCCCGCTTGCTGGGAGTCGCCTTCGACGAGCGCCTCGGCCGGATCGGCGGCTCCCTCATCTCCGCCGAGGACACCACCTTCGTACGGGAGATGACCGCGCGAGGTGCCACCGCGACGATCCTGCACGACGCCGAGGTGCAACACCTGATCCCCGCTCACCGGCTGACCCTGTCCTACCTGCTGCGCCGCGCCTTCTGGCAGGGCCGCAGCGAAGCACGGCGTAACGACGCGCGGCGAGGCATCACCAAGGAATGGAACCGCAACCGCTCGGGGAACGGCACCCGTCCGGTGCGGGCCGCCCTCGCCCTGCTCTACACCTCCAGCGTGCTTCTCGGAGTGTGCCGGGAGGCCATCACACGGAGCCGGACCAGCGCCGCAGACGCCGAAACCAGGAGCGACCGATGAAGGTAGCCATGGTCATCCCGCCGTACCGGTACGGTGCCGACCCCAGCCAGTGGATCACCGTGCCGCCCCAGGGCTACGGCGGCGTCCAGTGGGTCGTCGCCACGCTCATGGACGGACTGCTGGAGGCCGGGTGCGAGATCCTCCTCCTCGGAGCTCCAGGAAGCCCGGTCCAGGACGGCATCACGGTCTCCGACGCAGTGGAGACGGCCGAGATCCACGCCGCCGTCGAAGCCTTCGGCCCGGACATCGTCCACGACCACTCGAACACCGCCGCACTGCCGGCCGACACCCCCAGGCCAACGGTGAGCACACATCACCTCAACGGCGTGCCGGAGCTCCAGACCAACGGCATCTACCTCTCCCGCGCACAACGCACTGCCGCAGGGTCCGTCTCCGCCCCGGTGATCCGGCTACCGATCAACCCTGCACGCTGTCAGTTCCAGGAGGCGAAGGACGACTATCTCCTCTTCCTCGGCCGGGTCTCCGCGCACAAGGGAGTGCGCGAGGCAGCGGCGTTCGCGCACGCCGCCGGCGTGCCGCTGACGGTCGCCGGACCGGCCTGGGAGAAGGACTACCTGGACGCGCTGCTGGCCGACTTCCCGCATACCGTCCGCTACGTGGGCGAGGTCGGCGGCAGCGCCCGCACCCGACTGATCGCACGCGCCCGAGCGCAGCTCGTGCTGTCCCAGCCGTGGGGAGGGCCGTTCGGCGGGCGATGGATCGAGCCCGGCGCCACCGTGGTCTCGGAGGCCGCCGCCAGCGGCACCCCGGTGATCGCCACCGACAACGGATGCCTGCCGGAGATCGTCCCCGGCGTCGGAACGGTGCTGCCGATCGGGCAGGAGATCACACCCAGCGACGCAAAAGGGGTGCTGGCGTCGCTGCCCACGGCCCAGGTCGTGCGCGAAACAGCGGTAGACCGATGGGGCCACCACACCATCGCCCGCCAGTACCTGGCGGTCTACAAGAGAGCGGTCAACGGCGAGGTCTGGACGTGACCTCGGAAGGTCACGCCGTGCGCTGCTTCGCCAGACGCTGACGGCGCGCTTCGTAGAGAACGACGGAGGCGGCGTTCGACGCGTTCAGGGAGCTGGCCGAGCCTGTCATCGGAATGCTGATCACGTGGTCGCAGCTCTCTCGCCAGGCCGCGCTGAGGCCCGCGGTCTCGTTGCCGATGAGCAGCAGGACCGGTTGGGTCAGATCGAATTCCGAGACCTCGGCATCGCCGTCCTCGTCCGTGCCGACGACGGCGACCGGCCGCCCCTGAGCGCGCTCCTTCTCCAGCCACTCCATGACCTCGTGGTGCGACTGGCTCCGCACCACGGGCACGGCGAAGAACGATCCCGTGGAGGCACGGACCGACTTGGGGTCGTACGGGTCCGCGGCGTGCCCCGTCACGATGAGCCCGCTCGCGCCGAAGGCATCGGCCGACCGCACGATGCTTCCGATGTTGCCGGGCTGCGTCGGCCGGTCGAAGACCAGACCGAGGAAGTCGTCGCGAACCTTGATCCGCGACAGGCTGTCCGGCGCCATCTCGACCACCGCCAAGACCTCCGCGGCCCCGTCGGCCTTCTCGCTGAGCTCGGCGAGCAACTGCGGCGCCATCGCGACGCGCTCGGCGCCGACACGGCGCAGTAGATCCTCGGCCCATCGGGAGAGCGGGCGGCTGGCGTCGTAGAGCAGGGACCGAACGGTCCAGCCGTGCTCCACGGCCATCGTGATCGGCCGCACGCCCTGAACGAGGAACTCCTTGGCACGCCCTCGCTTGGTGCGGTTGTTGAGCAGCGTCTGCAGCTGCTGGAAACGGGCATTGCGGGTCGTGATCCGCTGCACTGCCACCCGTCCTCCAAGCCGAAGATGATCGTTGCGAACCCGGTTGTCCCAGGCGGAACACGGCACCGGGCACCCAGCAGGTTACACGGACTGGATCGTGACTGTACGTGTCCATCCGTTGTGCAGGAGTCTCGGCTTCGGGCGGCACCGCACACGAGGTCGCCCTGTTGGCGACGGCTACGACCTCGCCGGGAACGACCAGCTGACTTCCAACGACTCCTCTACGACCGGATCATCCCTCAACCCGCGTGCAGTTCGGCCATAAGCCGTTCCGTCTCAAGGCCGCCGGGGACGGGCCCGCTTTGGATCACAGCCTCAGGCAGCCTGATGTCGCTTCCCAGCAGTTGCTGCGCCGAACGACGACCGCGAGTCGGCCGGCAAGGCCCTACGAGCGTCACACTCGGTTCGTCGGACGGCAGCGTCACCCGCGTCGGGTGAAGGCGGTTCATCCGCACGGTAGTCGCCCGTGCCCTCGGCCCAAGGCTCCGACGTGATCTCGAACCAGGTCGTCTTGCCCGAGGGTTCCGGTTGCATACCCCAGGTGTCCGCCAAGGCGCTCACGAGCAGGAGGCCCCGACCGTGCTCGTCGTTCGGCCCTGCCTCAACACTTCTTGGCAACGATGCATCCGTGTCCGTGACTTCTACGCGAAGCCGCTCGTCGGCCCGCGTCACGGAGACGTCGCACGGAGCGTCTGTGTACAGGACAGCGTTGGCGATCACCTCGCCGGCCAGCAACTCGACGGTCTCCAGTGTCTGGTCCGACAGGGGAAGCCCCAGATCCCGGGCTAGCGAAACAACTTGGCGGCGTGCGGCCGGGACAGCGTCGACAGCAGCCGCAACCGTGAATCCGTACGTCGGACGTTCGGGACTGCGACGCGCCATGACGACAACCTCACCTGGTAGTGGCCTCAGTGACAAAGAAGCCTTCCACCCGACAAGGGCTGTGGGAGGACAGTCTGTCCGTAGGCACGCCCGGCAAGACGCCTTGACGCTTCGACGTGTTGTGGTACGGGCCGGCTTCTGTTGAGGCCGCGAACACCGGAAACGCACGTCGCGTAGACCGTACCCCTCCGCACCTCACCTCAGACCACCACTCTTGGAAGCCGGGTCGTCGAGTACGCCTCGCAGCTGCAGGACCAAGCCAGGGTGATCATAGGCGTCGCCCTACGCCGGCAAGCGGCGCTTTGGGATGCGAGCGCTACTACGCACACAGGCTGTGCTGCCCGCCGACGGCTTCGGGACCGCCGTCCGGCTGCTGGCGCTCCAGCCCGAGCAGCCTCAGCAGGTCGGCAGTCACTACTCGGTAGGCATTGCCGAGCCGCAGCACCTTGACGGGGTACGCCCCTTGCTTGGCGAGCCCGTATCCGGTGGAGCGGCCGATCATCAACGCCCGGTTCGCGGTGTCGAGGTCGATGACCGCCGGAAGAGCGAGCAGCTCGTCACTCGTAAGCCCTCGCACCTCACGGGAAGAAGCGGGTGCCGTCATGATGCCCTCCTGATGCCTTCAGGTGCCGCAATGTCGGCCCCAGGTGTATCACGTAGTTGCGGCAGCACTTTCCAGCGTCTTAAAGTGCATCCATGAAACCCGATCACTGGCCAGCGGCGTTCACCGCCCGGATCGCCCAAGAGATGCGCGAGGCGCGCAAGGCCGCCGGCCTCACCATGGGCGAGGTCGCCCAGGGGTGTGCCGACCGCGGACTGACGGAGATCACCGAGCAGTCCGTGAAGAACCTGGAGTCCGGCCGCAAGGCGAGCATGACCATCGCCGACTTCGTCGTGCTGGCTGACGTCCTCGGCGTCCCGCCCGTGACCCTCCTCTTTCCACTCGGTACCTCCGCCACGGTGGAGGTCCTCCCGGGAAGGGAGGTCTCCACCTGGGACGCGCTCGCGTGGTTCACCGGCGAGACCCCCATGGACCAGCCCGCTCCCGAGGGCACCGCCCGCGATGTCCTCGACGTCTTCCGCAACCACGGCGATCTGGTGTCCGCCGCGACAGCCTCCACCGCCCTGGCCAAGGAGAGGCGGCGCGCGGCGAGCACCACCTTGGACCGGGCTCGCAGAGCCACGCTCTTGGAGCGCGCCGAGGGCTACGAGGAGCACGCCTTCGAGGACTGCCAGGAGCTGCGCGCGTTCCGAGGCCGGATGCGCGAGCGCGGCCTCGTACCTCCGGCCCTGCCCGACGAACTGGCCTTCGTCGACCAGCCCGACATACCGACCCACCCATAGGACGGCAAGTGAAGAGCGGAAACCTCATACGGCGGTGCCGCTGCACCGACCCGAAGACCGGGAAGGAGTACGGCGCCTCCTGCCCCAAGCTCAAGTCGTCCCGACGGCACGGCACCTGGACCGCCTCCCAGGAACTCGACCCCGCACAGGACGGCCGACGCAGGCGGTTCCGTCGCGGTGGCTTCGAGACCTCCGCCAAGGCCCAGGAGGAACTGGACAAGGTTCGCGCCCTCATGGCCATTCCCGAGGAGGACGACGCCTGGGGCAAGACCCAGATCAGCGACCTCCTGGAGAACTGCGTCAAGGACAAGGACCCCGTCCCGGACTACGACGAGACCCGCCGGCGCTTCAAGACGGGGCAGTCCCTGAACTCCAAGGTCACCGTGGCGGAGTGGCTCGACACCTGGCTGGCCGGACGCAAGCGCCTGCGGCGGGGCGGGGCAGCGCGCTACGAGTGCGACATCCGCGTCCACCTGAAACCGCACCTCGGCCACCTGCGCCTCGACAAGCTGCGCGTACACCACATCGATTCCATGTTCGACGCGATCAACGAGCGCAACATCGAGATCCAGGAGCAGAACGCCCAGCGGCGCGTGGTGCGCGACGACCTCAAGGCCACGCCGAACAAGGGTGCCGAGAACCGCGCCCGACGCCGCTGGCTACAGGCCCAACTCGACGCGATGCCCCCCTTTCGGCGGACCACCGGCCTCAACACCCAGCCGCACATCCGTGACACCCTGCGCGCCGCGCTGAACGTCGCCATCGCCCAGCAGGTGATGCCCGCCTTCAACCCGGCCGCGCACGTCGAGCTGCTGCCGGGCACGAAGCCGAAGGCGCTCATCTGGAGCGACGAGCGCATCGCGCGCTGGAAGGAGACCGGCGAGAAGCCCTCGCCAGTCATGGTCTGGACCCCCGACCAGACCGCGACATTCCTCGACTTCGTCGCGGATGACCGCTTGTACGTGCTCTGGCGGCTCATCGCTTTCCGGGGCACCCGGCGCGGCGAGGGCTGCGGGGTCCGGTGGGAAGACCACTCGGCCAAGGCGCGCTCCCTGGCCATCGCCACCCAGCTCGTCCAGGACGGCTGGGAGGTCCACGAGGGCGCTCCCAAGACCGACAGCGGCATCCGCCTGATCGCCCTCGACGAGGAGACCAACCAGGACCTCCTCGCCCACAAGGCCCGCCAGCAGCAGGAGCGGGAGGCGTGGGGCGAGGGCTGGCAGGACACCGGCCGAATCTTCACGCAGGAGGATGGCTCCCTCCTCCACCCCGGCAAGGTCAGCGACCTCTTCGAGCGCCTGGCGGAGGCCGCCGGCCTTCCTCCGATCCGGCTCCACGATCTTCGCCACGTCGCAGCGACACTGATGCTCTCGGCCGGGGTCGACATCAAGGTGGTCTCCGAGACCCTCGGCCACTCGGACACCCGGATCACCCGGGACATCTACCAGTCGGTCCTGGACGATCTCGCCCGTGACGCAGCCGAGAAGGTCACACAACTCGTCCCGCACACCCGCAGGCCCCTGACGACCGTCAAGGACGCGAACCGCACAGCTGCATCCCGCCGCCCGAGGATGACGCCGCCCCGCAAGAGCGACGAGGCAAAAGGAGAGCGCTCCGCGTGATCACAGCGAGAAGGAGCCCCGGTCAGCGGGAATCCGACCGGGGCTCCGGTCGCTCTGACGGAGCCCACTGACCTGGAATTCCCGGCAGGCGTTCGCCTCTCGGACGGCTACCGCACGCCGAGAATCACTTCCTGTCGTTGCGCGCCGTGAACGGCCAAGGCAAAGTAAACCCCTCCCAGCGGACGCGATGGAGGCACCCCACCGTCACCGGCGCCGTCCTGAGCTACTCCTCGGACGTCCTTGTGACGGCCAGTTAACGCATGGCTGGTGGAGGAGGATGAGCGTAGGCCCCGCCAGCATTAGCCGACAACACACCTGGCCCCAACAGTCAGTTGCCCGAATCCTGCCGCTCGGGTTACTGGGCTGCTGGGGCCACAGCGTAGTCGTGGCCGCTACCGGCCCAGCGTCCGGTGACCCGCCACAGCTCGTAGTGCAGGAGCCATTCTGAGGCCCACGGCAGGATCGTGCGGGAAAGGAACATGTTCTCTTTCCACTCTCCCGGCAGATGCAGGCACAAGTCGCCGCCGGGATAGATGTGCGGCAGAGCCGTCGCACGCGGATGCAGGGGCAGGGGCGGTCCGGTGACTGTCACCCGCGGTCGGTGCCGGTGCCGGTAGGCGATGCGCACCACGTAGCGCCTGCTGGCCGGGGTGGGCTGCAGGGGAACCATGCAGACGAGCTCGCCGCCGCGCACGGTTCCCTGCGCCTCGGGAATGACCGCCTTGATCGACGCCAGCTGCAGACCGAGGTTAACGGCGCGGGGAGGGGTGCTGACCATGGAAAGTGTGGTCCGGCTTGCGAGGGCCGCTCGCGTACGGGGAGAGCAGCCCGGTGGCGCCCATCCGCTGGTTGGTAGCAGCGCCCGTGCGCTCCGCATACCTTTCGTAGGAGCGCAGGACAGGGTCGCGGTCGAAGGACTTAACGAGGCGCTCGAAGACCTCGTCCAAGCCCTTACCCTTCATACCGGCGAGTTCATTCACGGTCGTGTTGATCTCTTTGAACCAGGCGAAGAAAGCCTCACGGCGCTCGGGGTACTCGTTCCACTTGTCGGTGAAGTTCTCCTCTTCGTGTGCCGGGTTGGGTACCCACCACTCGTCACCGTCTTTCTGGATGAAGCGCGGCATGCCGTCCAGCACGGCGCGTACGGCGGTGAACAGATCCTCCTCACCGTTGTAGGCACGTCCGGCGAGCGTTGTGATGAGGATGGACGGCGGCCGGTTGTCTGTGTCCTCGGCGAACATGATCATGCAGTGCCACTTGAGGATCTGGACAACACGCTGCAGCGGGCTGCGGACCCGCCAGGTAGGGACGTCGGCGACGTTGGCGTGTCGCTTGTCGAGAATCTTGCGGGACAACTCTGAGCGCTTGTGAAACCAAGCCGCGTATCCGCGGGGGTTGCCGCGCTGCCACTCCCACAGCTCCTTGTCTGTCAGGCGGATGCCGGTGGGCGGGTGCTTCTCGTCCGGGATGGCCGGCAGGACGTCGAGGTGGAATCCCGGGTACTCCAGGGTCCAGCAGCGGCGGCGGGGTTCGAGCCTGTCGGGGCCGTCGGCGTGGCCCTGGTCCTCCTTCCACTGAAGGTAAGCGGTCAGCTGATCGCCGACCCGCTTCTTCAGCAGCTTCTGCGTCGTACTCTCCGGGCGCAACGGCAACTGGCAGACCAGGTCGATGTCGTACTCGCCGGTGGGAGTGCCGGGGCGGACCACGGTGCCCAGGAGGAACGAGCCCTGGGGGTAGATCCGCCACCCGGAGCTGCCGTTCTCGGCGAGCCAGGTGCCGACCTCCTCATAGCGTTCAACGGCGTTGTCGTGCAGGTCGGGGGAGATGTCGAGCACCTCCACAGCGCCGTCGAGGAGCATCGACAGCATGTCATCAAGCGAGTCCACGTTATTCCTCACGTGCGGGATGGAGCGGAGCGAACACCGGGGCACGGTGATCACAGAAGAGGCGGTCGACGGTCGGGGAGACATCGCGACTGACATGGCCGGCGAGCCCGTTGAGGGTTTCGGTGTTGATCTTGTCCAGTGCGACGGCGCCGGTGGGCACCGTGGGATTGAGGCGGAAGACGTTCTCCTTGCCGACGAAGTGCCGCACCTGTTTGGCGGCGCTCTCGCTCTGTGCTCTCATGAGGACTTCCACGGCGTCGCCGGCCCACGGCAGCAGGCCGCCGTGGTCCAGACGGCGATGGCGGTTGCGGACGTCGATCGTGGTCCCGAGGCTGAACACCCGGATCGCTTCGAGAGGGATGGAGAGCGGTCCCACCGCCTCCGTCAGGGCGACCATGGTCGGGTTGTTCGCCCACACCCCGCCGTCGATGAGCCGCGCCCCGTCCAGGGGCATCCCGGGCAGGTAGGTCGGCGCGGCGGAGGTGGCCAGCGCGACGTTCACGGCCTTCTCCCGCCAGTCGCGCTTGAGGGTGGGCAGGTGCGGGGTCCGAAAGAGGTAGACGTCGTCGGCGGCCACGTTGTACGAGGTGATCACCAGCCTCTTGGTGCTCTCCCCGAAGGTCCGGTCGCCGAACACCTCGGTCAGAGCCGCCCGCAGCGGCCCGTTGCTGTACTTGGCACGCCACAGGTGCCGGACGCCGCGCAGCCGGCTGCGGTCACGGAAGATCCGCGGGCCGTGCTCGGTGTAGAACGTAAGGATCTCCCGAGGCGACAGCCCAAGCCCCAAGCCAAGCGCGATGATCCCGCCCGTCGACGTCCCCGCGATCAGATCGAAGTGATCGACGATCCGGGTGCCGAGGTCCTCCTCCAGACGGGCCAGTACCGCTGCCGAGAACATGCCGCGAAACCCCCCGCCGTCCAAGGCCAGGATCTGGAAACGCCCTGTCACTTCAACCGCCCCCGCACCACAGCTCGGAGAAGATCCGGCCCGTCGGGCCGGATCTCCACTATCGATGGTACTTAATATCACAGCACGATTTTCCGTGTGGTCTTCTACATTGAAATCCCAACGCTTACGCGAGTGACGCCCCCTGAGGCGTGGGCGGCATCCGTGATCCGTCAAGATGGAGAGCCAAGATCAGTCAAGGTCGGGCAAGGGGAGAGATGGGCACGCCAGCGTTCGAACGGACGCGACTACGTACCGCCCGCGAGCTGGCCGGCATGAGTCGGGCACAGCTGGCTCGTGAGGCTGGGCTCACACCTGCCGCAATCAGCCAGTTCGAAGGCGGTGCGGCACGGCCGAGCTCGGAGACAGTCGGGATCCTGGCGGAGATCCTCACAGTGCCCTCGGGGTTCTTCAACGAAGCGATGACCGAGAGCCATGAGGGCTTCTTTCGGTCACTGCGTCGAACGTCCGTGATCGACAGGCGCCGGGCCCGAGCGATCGCTCACGTCGCCCATGACCTCGCGGTCCGCGCGTCAGCCGCACAGCGGTTCCACCTGAGCGACGTGCCAGCACTCCCTGTGAGCGGACTGGAGGCCAACGCCGCCGAGATCGAGCGGGCCGCAGCGCAAGTCCGGTCCCTGTGGGGAGTGCCGTCCGGTCCAGCCCCGAACGTCGTCGACCTGCTGGAGGCGCACGGAGTCGCCGTGATCCGACTCCCGCTCGAAAGCGCGGACGTCGATGCGTTCTCCCTGCCCTTCCCCGACCACCCGGTTGTGGTCCTGGGGGCCGACAAGAACGACCGCGCTCGTTCCCGGTTCGACGGTGCGCACGAACTCGCACACCTCGTAATGCATGGCGAGCAGATCTGGGGCGTCAAAGAGGTCGAGACCCAGGCCCACCAATTCGCGGCAGCCTTCCTCATGCCCGCCGACGACATCTACGATCAACTACCGACCTCGGTCGACTGGTCGATCTTGTTTGAGCTCAAACGGCACTGGCAGGTTTCCCTCGCCGCCCTACTCATGCGCGCCCGGACGTTGGGCCGCATCAGCGACGGCGCGTATCTGACGGCGATCAAGACGGCGTCCGCAAGAGGGTGGCGCCGCGTCGAACCGGTTCCTCTCGGCCGGCCGGAACAACCGACGAGGCTCCTCAGATACCTCGCGTCCCCCGACAGCGGCCCTGCCCGAACGGTCCTACCGCCGCAGATCGTCGAAAGCATCGAGACGGCGTCAGCAGCATGACCGGCGGCAACGGCTTGTAGGGATGGAACAACGGCCAAGCGGTCGTCGGCATGCTCCCAGCAACACCCTTGGCCACCGCCCCTGCACGCCCCTTGCACGTTTGGCCACCGGTCGGCCACCAAGAGGCGCCTGACCGTGCTTCCAGCCTGGAACTCCAGCAGAAGCAAGGTAACGAAATAACAAAAGACCCAGGTCAGGGGCTATCTAACCTGGGTCTTGATGGAGCCGCCTTCGGGATTCGAACCCGAGACCTACGCATTACGAGTGCGTTGCTCTGGCCATCTGAGCTAAGGCGGCGCGCCGTCCGCACCATGGTGCGATCAGCAACGTCGGTAAGTCTACACAGTTTCCGGGAGTGCTCCGTACCACCCCCGGAGGTGGCGGTTCCGGGGGTGGGGGCCGGGGTCACGTGCAGCGTTTTCCGTCCGCCGGGGGCGTCCCGCGGAGCAGGTACGCGTTGATCGCGGAGTCGATGCACGTGCTGCCGCGGCCGTAGGCGGTGTGGCCGTCGCCCTCGTAGGTGAGGAGGCGGGCCGAGGAGAGCTGGCGGGAGAGGGAGCGCGCCCAGCGGTAGGGGGTCGCCGGGTCGCGGGTGGTGCCGACGACGACGATCGGGGCCGCGCCCCTCGCCTCGATGCGGCGCGGTTCGCCGGTGGGCGCGACGGGCCAGTACGCGCAGTTCAGGGAGGACCAGGCGAGGCCCTCGCCGAAGACGGGGGACGCCTTCTCGAACATCGGCAGGGCCTGGCGTACCTGGTCGGGGCTGTCGAAGGCGGCCGGCGAGTCCAGGCAGTTCACGGCCGCGTTGGCGTACATCAGGTTCGCGTAGCGGCCCTCGGCGTCCCGTTCGTAGTAGCTGTCGGAGAGGCGGAGCAGGCCCGCCCCGTCCTTGTCCTTGATCGCCGCGGTGAGCGCGTCGCGCAGTTGCCCCCAGCCGCTCTCGTCGTACATCGCCGCGATCACTCCGGTGGCGGCGAGGGACTCGGTGAGCCTGCGGCCGTCCGCGTCGCCGGTCGGCAGGGGCCGCGCGTCGGTCGTCTCGAAGAACGCCCTGAGGTTGTCGCCGACCTTGTCCGCCTGGGTGCCCAGCGGGCAGTCCGGCTGCCGTACGCAGTCCTTCGCGAACGACCGGAACGCCGTCTCGAAGCCCGCCGTCTGGTCCAGGTTCATCCGCCGGGCGGGCAGCGACGGGTCCATCGCCCCGTCCAGCACCAGCCGGCCGACGCGGTCCGGATACAGCCCCGCGTACGTCGCTCCGAGGAACGTCCCGTACGACGCCCCCACGTACGTCAGCCTGCGGTCCCCCAGGGCCGCGCGCAGGACGTCCATGTCGCGGGCGGTCTCGACGGTGGAGACGTGCCGCAGCAGCCGGGACGACCGGGCTCCGCACCCTTCGGCGAACCCCTTGTACGCCTCGACGAGCCGGTCCGTCTCCCGCTGGTCGTCGGGCGTGACATCGGTCTGCGTGTACGCGTCCATCCCGCGCCCGTCGAGACACTTCACGGGCTCGCTGCGGGCCACGCCCCGGGGGTCGACGGCGACCATGTCGTAGCGGGCGCGGACCGCGGCCGGGTAGCCGACGCCGGCGTACTGCTGGAGGTAGCCGACCGCGGAGCCGCCGGGTCCTCCGGGGTTCACCAGCAGCGAGCCGATCCGCTTCCCGGGGCCCGTCGCCTTCTTGCGGGAGACGGCGAGCCGGATGTCGCCGTCGCCGGGCCGGTCGTAGTCGAGCGGCGCCTTCAGGGTGGCGCACTCGAAACCGGGGACGCCGCAGCTGCGCCAGGTCAGTTTCTGCCCGTAGTACGGAGCGAGCGCGGACGGTGTGGCCCGGGGCAGCGCGGCCAGTGTCACTTCGGCCCCCGCACGCGTGGCGGTGCTCGTCGCGCCTCCGGTGGAGCAGGCGGAGAGGAGCAGGGCGGCCAGGGAGAAGACGGTGACGCCGGTTCGGGAGCTGTGGGGGGAGCGCCTGATGTGCATCCAGCGAGCGTAACTCTGCGCGACGAGGCCGACGCCGTGTGTGCGCAAACCGCCACGGACGAGTGACACGGTCGACCGGGTGGGGCGACCGCCGTACCGGCCCGCGCGGGGCTCAGCCCGCTCTCAGCGCCATCGTCATCGCCTCCACCGCCAGCAGCGGCGCCACGTTCCGGTCGAGGGCCTCTCTGCACGCGCCGATGGCCTCGATGCGGCGCAGGGTGGACTCGGGGGTGCCGCTGCGGGCGAGCCGCTCCAGGGCGTCCTCGGCGTCCGTGTTGGCCAGCGCGACGCGGGAGCCGAGCTGGAGGGCGAGGACGTCCCGGTAGAAGGCGGTGAGGTCGGTGAGCGCGAGGTCGAGGCTGTCGCGCTGGGTCCGCGTCCTGCGCCGTTTCTGCTTGTCCTCCAGGTCCTTCATCACGCCGGCCGTGCCGCGCGGCATCCGGCCGCCCTGGACGGCGCCCAGCGCCGCCTTCAGCTCCTCGGTCTCCTTGGCGTCCCGCTCCTCCGCGAGCTGTTTCGCGTCGTCGGTGGCGGCATCGACGAGTTCCTGGGCGGCCCGGAGGCACCCGCCGACGTCCTCGACGCGCAGCGGCAGCTTGAGCACGGCGGCGCGGCGTTCCCGCGCGGCGGGGTCGGTGGCCAGGCGCCGGGCCCGGTCGACGTGCCCCTGGGTGGCGCGGGCGGCGGCCACCGCGACGGTGGGCTCGACGCCCTCGCGCCGTACGAGCATGTCGGCGACGGCGTCGACGGACGGCGTCCGCAGGTTCAGGTGGCGGCAGCGGGAGCGGATCGTGGGCAGGACGTCCTCGATGGAGGGCGCGCACAGGAGCCAGACGGTGCGCGGGGCGGGCTCCTCCACCGCCTTGAGGACGGCGTTGGCGGACTTCTCGTTGAGCCGCTCGGCGTCCTCGACGAGGATGACCTGCCAGCGGCCGTTGGCGGGCGAGGTGAACGACTTCCGCACCGTGTCGCGCATGTCCTCGGCGAGGATCTGCGTGCCCACGGCGGCGACGGTGGTGACGTCGGCGTGCGTGCCGATCAGCGCCGTGTGACAGCCGTCGCAGAACCCGCACCCGGGGGCGCCGCCGAGCGCCCGGTCGGGGCTCACGCACTGCAGGGCGGCGGCGAAGGCGCGGGCGGCCTGTGTCCGGCCCGCGCCGGGCGGGCCGGTGAACAGCCAGGCGTGCGTCATCTTGGACGCCTCGGGCGGCGGCGCGTCGGAGGCGGCCGCGGTGACGAGCGCGTCGGCGTCCCGGGCGGCGGCGGCGAGCTGTTCGCTCACCTTCTCCTGCCCGACGAGGTCGTCCCACACGGTCATGGGTTACGCCGCCCCTTTCGTCACGATGCTGCACGGTGCGGATTCCATTGTGCGGGCTGCCACTGACAGTGCCCCCGGCGGGCGGGCGGTGAGGAGCGGTCCGGAGGTCAGGACCGCGCGGACGACACCCGGGTGTCGGGCATCGGACCCGGCCCCCGGCCGGCGGGACTCGGTCGGGCCCGGGCGTCGGGCATCACGGGGAGCAGGCGACCGTCGGGCTCGGGCATCGGGCTGCCCCGACGCCCGAGCCCGGCCGCGTCCTACCGCCGGCGTTCCCGCCTCACCGACGTCGGCCCCGCCCGCGGCCGTCGCCCCGGCCGCCGCCGCGCCCGTCGTCGAAGCCGTCGTCGGGTCCGTCCTGGTCGCGATGCGGGCCCAGCAGTTCGTCCGCCAGCGTCGGCAGGTCGTCCAGCGGGGTCTCCTCCGCCCAGTCCGACCGCGGCCGCTGCCGGGGCGTGCCCGACTCGTCGACCTGCGGCAGCTCACGCGTACGGTCAGCGGAGCCGTCCGGCCCCGCTCCGGCCCGCTGGTCGCGGAAGTACCCCTGCGGCACCCGGTCGGTGGGGCTCTCCCCGGGGACGGGGGGCCGTACGGCCGTCTCCTCCGTGGGTCGCTCCTCGCGCACCGGGGGCAGGACGGCCGTCTCGTCGGCGGCCCCCCGCGGTGCCACGGGCGGCAGGACGGCCGTCTCGTCGGCCGCGTCGGCCGGTGCCGGAGGCTGCGGCAGCTCGGCCGTCACCTCGGAGTCGGGGCCGGGGCCGGATCCTGCGGAACGGTCCGCCACGGGATCCTTGTCCATCCGTACGCGGGGCAGTACGGCCGTGTCCTCGACCGGTCCGCCCGACGCGTTCGTCGGCGTCACCACGGGTGTCGGGACGGTCGCCGCGTCCGGCGCGACAGCCGGAGCCGCGGCCGCCGCGGGAGACTTCGGCCGGGGGCCGGCCTGCGCCGCGGCAGCGGCCTGCTCGGCAGCGCGCCGCGCCTGCTCGGCCCGCAGCAGCGCCTCCTCGGCCTTGCGCTGCTTCTCCAGGCGCCGCGCCTCGGCCTCGGCACGCAGCCGGGCCTCCTCCTCGGCCTGCTTGCGGCGCCGTTCCTCCTCCGCCCTGCGGCGGGCCTCCTCCTCGGCCCGGGCCTTCTCCTCGGCAAGGAGTCGGGCCCGCTCCTCCTCCGCGCGCCGGGCCGCTTCCTCGGCCCGCCGACGGGCCTCCTCGGCCTGCCGTTCGGCCTCGCGCCGCTGCGCCTCCTCCAGTTCGCGCCGCTTGCGCTCCTCCTCCTCGGCGCGCAGCTTGGCGAGCTGCTCCTGGCGCTCACGCTCCAGGCGTTCCTCCTCGGCCTTGCGGCGGGCCTCCTCCTCGGCCTTCTTCCGCGCCTCTTCCTCGGCCTTGCGGCGCGCCTCCTCCTGGGCCCTGATCTCGGCCTCGGACAGCGGCAGCATCCGGTCGAGCCGGGCCCGGACGACCGAGGTGACGCCCTCCGGTTCCTGACCGGCGTCCACGACGAGGTAGCGGCCGGGGTCGGCGGCGGCAAGGGTGAGGAAGCCGGAGCGCACGCGCGCGTGGAACTCGGCCGGCTCGGACTCCAGCCGGTCCGGCGCCTCCGTGAAGCGTTCGCGGGCGGTCTCCGGGGAGACGTCCAGCAGGACCGTCAGCTGCGGCACCAGCCCGTTCGTCGCCCACCGGGAGATGCGGGCGATCTCCGTCGGCGACAGGTCGCGGCCGGCGCCCTGGTAGGCCACCGAGGAGTCGATGTACCGGTCGGTGATCACCACCGCGCCGCGCTCCAGGGCGGGCCGTACGACGGTGTCGACGTGTTCCGCGCGGTCCGCCGCGTACAGCAGCGCCTCCGCGCGGTGCGACAGGCCCGCGCTCGACACGTCGAGCAGGATCGACCGCAGCCGCTTGCCGACGGGCGTGGCCCCCGGCTCGCGGGTGAGGACGACCTCGTGGCCCTTGGCCCTGATCCACTCGGCGAGCGCCTCGGCCTGGGTGGACTTGCCGGCGCCGTCGCCGCCCTCCAGGGCGATGAAGAAGCCGTTCGACGCGGAGGCCTGCACGGGGTCGTCGCCACCGAGCAGCGCGTCCCGCAGGTCGTGGCGCAGCGGCACTCCGGAGCGGTCGTCGACCTTGGCCAGCACCAGCGCCGCCACCGGCAGCAGCAGGGCGCCCACCAGCATCAGCGTGAACGCGGCCCCGCCGTGTGCGAAGACGAACTTGCCGTTCTCCAGCCGGTGGGGCCCGATCAGCGCGGCCACCAGAGGGGCGATCAGCGCGGCCAGCGCGACGACGACCCGGACGACCGCGTGCAGGTGCTCCGTCACGCGTGTGCGGCGGTGGTCCTCGGTCTCCTGGTCGAGCAGGGCGTGCCCGGTGTTGGCGGCCACGCCGGAGCCGACGCCGGCCAGGGTGACGATCAGCAGCACGCTGGTGACGTCGGGAACCAGGCCCGCCGCGAGCAGCGCCACGCCGGTGAAGGCGATGGCGAGCGCGAGCAGCCGCCGCCGCGACAGCGTGACCAGCACCTTCGGCGCCGTCCGGACGCCGACGACGACCCCGCCGGTCAGCCCGAGCACGAGCAGGCCGTATGTCACCGGGCCGCCGCCCAGGTCCTTGGCGTGCAGCACGGCCACGGCGACCGCGGCCGCGATCGCGCCGGCGACGGCCGCGCAGGCGAGCACCAGCAGCGGGATCGCGCCCGTACGGCCCGTGTCGACGCCGATGGCGGTGCGGGGCCGGCGCAGCCCTTCGAGCGGGGACCGCGCGCGCGGGGTGCGCGTGCCGGGCAGTTCCAGGAACACCACGACGGACAGTGAAGCGGCGAACAGGCCCGCCGCCACGTACGAGGGGAGGGCCGCCTGGTGCTGGTCGAACCAGTCGATGCCGGCTCCCAGCAGGTTGTTGAGCAGCGCCGCCACGAGCAGCGCTGCCGCGCCCAGCGGGATCGCCACGAAGCCCGTGCGCAGCGACAGGCGGCGCAGCGCGTCGAGATGGTCCGGCAGCGGCCGTACCGTGGCGCCCTCCAGGGGCGGAGCGGGCAGCAGCGCGGGCGCCGCGCCCTCCCGGGCGACCGTCCAGAACCGCTCGGCGACGCCGGTCACGAACACGGTGACCAGCAGCAGGGCCAGGGCGTCGTCGGGGATCCAGTCGATCCACAGCGGCGCGATGATCAGCAGAACGGCACGCAGGCCGTCCGCGCCGACCATGGTCCAGCGGCGGTCGAGCGGTCCGTCCGGCGACGTCAGGGAGGTCAGCGGCCCGAGGAGGACCGCGCCGAAGAGCAGGGTGGCGAGGATCCGCACCCCGAAGACGATCGCCACGGCGAACGCCACGCCCCGGTAGCCGCCTCCGAAGGAACCCTCGGCGATGGCCGCCTGGAGGGCGAGGAGGACGAGCACCAGGAGGGCGAGGGCGTCACCGACCCCGCTCACCAACTGCGCACTCCACAACCGCCTGAGCTGCGGCCGGCGCAGCAGGGCGCGGACGGCGCGCTCGCGGGAGTCCGCTACCAGGGCGTCGTCGGGGGCCGGGTGATGGGCCGTTGGATGCTCGGCTCGCGTCATGCGTTCAGCCTATCGGCAGCGACTGACACACCGAGGCGCCCGTCCACGCACCCGCACACGCCGACACCAACACGCGCACGCCCCGACACCAAAGTGATGCCGGAGCGTGCGTTTCGAGGGACGGGCGTGGGGAATCCCCACACGCCTCACCGGCCCCGGCAGCGACGGAGCCCGGACGCCGGGGACGCCCCGGACGGATCAGTCCTCGCCGGCCGCCTTCGAGGTCGAGGCCGCCGCCTTCGACGTCGTCGCCTTCTTGGCCGTCGTGGTCGTCTTCTTGGCCGCGGTCGTCGTCTTCTTCGCCGCCGTCTTCTTGGCGGCCGTCTTCTTCGCCGGTGCCGCCTTCTTCGCGACCGTCTTCTTGGCGGGCGCCTTCTTCGCCGTCTTCTTGGCGGGCGTCTTGGCCCGCTTCTCGGCGAGCAGCTCGAAGCCGCGCTCCGGGGTGATCGTCTCGACGCTGTCGCCGGAGCGCAGGGTCGCGTTGGTCTCCCCGTCGGTGACGTACGGCCCGAAGCGGCCGTCCTTGACGACGACCGGCTTGCCGCTGACCGGGTCCGCGCCCAGTTCCTTCAGCGGCGGCTTGGCGGCGGCGCGGCCGCGCTGCTTGGGCTGGGAGTAGATCTCCAGCGCCTCTTCGAGTGTGATCGTGAAGAGCTGGTCCTCGGACTGCAGCGACCGCGAGTCCGTGCCCTTCTTCAGGTACGGGCCGTAGCGGCCGTTCTGCGCGGTGATCTCCACGCCCTCGGCGTCGGTTCCGACGACCCGCGGCAGCGACATCAGCCGGAGGGCGTCGTCCAGGGTGACCGTGTCCAGCGACATCGTCTTGAACAGCGAGGCCGTGCGCGGCTTGACCGCGTTCTTGCCGGTCTTCGGGGTGCCCTCGGGGAGCACCTCGGTGACGTACGGCCCGTAGCGGCCCTTCCTGGCGACGATCTCGTGGCCCGTCGCCGGGTCGGTGCCCAGCTCGAAGTCGCCGCTCGGCGCGGCGAGCAGTTCCTCGGCCAGTTCGAGGGTCAGCTCGTCGGGCGCCAGGTCGTCGGGGATGTCGGCCCGCTGGTGGCCCTCGGCGTCCTTCTCTCCGCGCTCGATGTACGGCCCGAAGCGCCCGACCCGCAGCACGATGCCGTTGCCCACCGGGAACGACGACACCTCACGCGCGTCGATCGCGCCCAGGTCGGTCACCAGCTCCTTGAGGCCGCCGAGGTGGTCGCCGTCGCCGTTGCCCGCCTCGGCCGCGCCGCCGATGCCCGCGCCTTCGCCCTCGCCGAAGTAGAACCGCTTCAGCCACGGCACGGACTGCGCCTCACCGCGGGCGATGCGGTCGAGGTCGTCCTCCATCTTGGCGGTGAAGTCGTAGTCGACGAGCCGCCCGAAGTGCTTCTCCAGGAGGTTGACCACGGCGAAGGACAGGAAGGACGGCACGAGGGCCGTGCCCTTCTTGAACACATAGCCGCGGTCGAGGATCGTCCCGATGATCGACGCGTACGTCGACGGGCGGCCGATCTCCCGCTCCTCGAGCTCCTTGACGAGGCTGGCCTCGGTGTAGCGGGCCGGGGGCTTGGTGGCGTGCCCGTCGACCGTGATCTCCTCGGCGGTGAGGGCGTCGCCCTCGCTGACCTGCGGCAGGCGGCGCTCGCGGTCGTCCAGCTCGGCGTTCGGGTCGTCCGCGCCCTCGACGTACGCCTTGAGGAAGCCGTGGAAGGTGATCGTCTTGCCGGAGGCGCTGAACTCGACGTCCCGGCCGTCGGCGGCGGTGCCACCGATCTTCACGGTCACGCTGTTGCCGGTCGCGTCCTTCATCTGGGAGGCGACGGTCCGCTTCCAGATCAGCTCGTAGAGCCGGAACTGGTCGCCGGTCAGGCCCGTCTCGGCAGGCGTGCGGAAACGATCACCCGAGGGGCGGATCGCCTCGTGCGCCTCCTGCGCGTTCTTGACCTTGCCGGCGTACGTGCGCGGCTGAGCCGGCAGGTAGTCGGCGCCGTACAGCTGCGTGACCTGCGCGCGGGCCGCGGTGATCGCGGTGTCGCTCAGCGTGGTGGAGTCCGTACGCATGTACGTGATGAAGCCGTTCTCGTACAGCTTCTGCGCGATCTGCATCGTGGCCTTCGCGCCGAAGCCGAGCTTGCGGCTGGCCTCCTGCTGCAGCGTCGTCGTACGGAACGGGGCGTACGGCGAGCGGCGGTACGGCTTGGACTCGACGGACCGCACGGAGAACCGCGTGTTCTCCAGGGCGGCGGCGAGGGCGCGGGCGTTGGTCTCGTCGAGGTGGAGGGTGTTCGCGCTCTTCAGTTGTCCCAGGGAGTCGAAGTCGCGGCCCTGCGCGACCCGCCTGCCGTCGACGGACTGGAGGCGGGCGACCAGCGACGACGGGTCCGACGGGTCTCCCGCGCGGCCGGTCGCGAAGGTGCCCGTCAGGTCCCAGTACTCAGCCGAACGAAAGGCGATGCGCTCGCGTTCCCGCTCGACGACGAGCCGCGTGGCGACCGACTGGACGCGGCCCGCCGACAGGCGCGGCATGACCTTCTTCCACAGGACCGGCGACACCTCGTAGCCGTAGAGGCGGTCGAGGATGCGGCGGGTCTCCTGGGCGTCGACCAGCTTCTGGTTGAGCTGGCGCGGGTTGGCGACGGCCGCTCGGATCGCGTCCTTGGTGATCTCGTGGAAGACCATCCGCTTGACCGGGATCTTCGGCTTGAGGACTTCCTGGAGGTGCCAGGCGATCGCCTCGCCCTCCCGGTCCTCATCGGTGGCGAGGAAGAGTTCGTCGGAGTCCTTCAACAGGTCCTTGAGCTTCTTGACCTGTGCCTTCTTGTCCGCGTTGATCACATAGATCGGCTGGAAGTCGTGTTCGACGTCCACACCGAGGCGGCGGACCTCGCCGGTGTACTTCTCCGGCACCTCCGCGGCGCCGTTGGGGAGGTCGCGGATGTGCCCGACGCTCGCCTCGACAACGTATCCGGGGCCGAGATAGCCCTTGATCGTCTTCGCCTTGGCAGGCGACTCGACGATGACGAGTCGGCGGCCGCCCTTCGCGGTCTCGCTGGTCGGGGACAACTTCGCTCTTCTCTCCGGTCGACGCTGGGGCCTCCCCAGGCCTTGTTCCCGGGGTTGGGTCATGGTGACGCTGCGGAGTGTGACGGTACAGCCCGCCCCCGTGTCAAACGGGAAAAGCCCGCAACGGCCACTCGAACGGTAACCCGACTACCGCCATTCCTGCCGCCCGGAGTGTCGACCCGCACTTTTCCGCCGGACCGGAGCGCGACCTCTCAATTGTCCCGCTGCCGCACCGAAGCGGTTCTCACACGGCCTCCCGCAAGATCTTCGGCACCGCTTCCCCGCCGCCCCGGAAGGCTTTCAGAGGCGGGTGAAGCACCACGTTCCGAGGGCCAGTGCGACCACGGCGGCGAACGCCGCGAGCGTCGCCGATGCGATGGGGCTCACACCGTGGGCGACGGGCCGGCGCTGCCGCACCCGAACCGCTGTCCACAGCAGCAGACCGCCTCCGAACAGGGCGAATACCGCTCCAGCGAAGATCGCCGGTCCACTTTCCATGATCGTCCGCGCTCCTCTTCCGCCGCCCGCGCGTGCCCTGTCCCACGAGGCTGGCACGCGCGGGCGGCGCCCGGGCGAACCCGGGGTGAACGCCGGGTCGACGGTCGGGAGCGGCGTGCCGCCGGGAGCCGCGCGCCGGAGTGCGACGGGTCTCACACCGAACGGCGCGCGGGTGCCGTTCGGTGCGGTGTTCTCGTCGCCGGACCCGCTCATCGCGCTCACGATCTTGGCGAATCCGGTGTTTCCGTGATCCTCATCGGTCGCTCTTCGGGCCGCGACGGCCAGGAACCGGGTGTCCGGACCGACTCGAATGTGTCGGTACAGACCGGACCGCGTTGTCGATGCCCTTCTTGCAGCTCATTTTTTGTCGGGCTTCTGAACGGTTCCGATCACCGGGTGGGTGTGTGAGGCAGCGCGATCCGTGAGGGGCGGCTCGGCGCGGGGGCGCCCCGGGACGTCGCAGCCGCCGGGGCGAGGCGGCCCTCAGGCCGGCTCTAGGAAGCCCTGTTCCACCAGCAGCCGGATCTGCGCCGGCGTGCGGTCGCGCAGCAGCACGGGGTCCTCGCCGACGAGCTGCGCGATGGCGTCCAGGATGCGGCCCGCGCTCAGCGAACCGTCGCACACGCCCGCGAAGCCCGCGCCGACCGTGTCCACCCTGGTGGCCCGGCGCATACCGCGGTGCTGGCGCAGCACGACGTGCTCCGGGTCCTCGGCGCCCGGGAGTCCGACCTGCTCCTGCACGACCTCCGCGGCGAGCCTGAAGTGCCCGGCGAGCAGGGCCGCGTCGTCGTGCGCCCGCAGGTGGTCGAGGCGCTCGAAGTGCGCCCGGACCGTGTCCCCGAGCGGCTGCTCGACCGGGTGCGGCCACTCCTCGAGGGTGAGGGTGGGCTCCGCGGACGCCGTCTTGCGCAGCGTGATCCAGCCGAAGCCGACGGCCTTCACCTTGCGCGCCTCGAACTCGTCCAGCCACGCGTCGTACCGCGCCTGGTACTCCCGCGGGTCGGCACGGTGGTCACCGGCGTCCCTGAGCCACAGCTCCGCGTACTGCGTGATGTCCTGCACCTCGCGCTGCACGACCCAGGCGTCGCACCCGCGCGGCACCCATGACCTGATCCTGTCCTGCCAGTCCTCCCCCTCCACGTGCTGCCAGTTGGCGAGGAAGTGCGCGAACCCGCCCTCGTTCAGGCGCTCCCCGGCCTGTTGAACGAGCGACCGGCACAGATCGTCCCCGCCCATCCCGCCGTCCCGGTACGTCAGCCGCGCCCCCGGCGAGATCACGAACGGCGGGTTCGACACGATCAGGTCGAACGTCTCGTCGTCCCGCACGGGCTCGAAGAGCGACCCGGCGCGCAGGTCTGCCGCCGGAGCGCCGGACAGGGCCAGCGTGAGCGCGGTGATGTGCAACGCGCGCGGGTTGAGGTCGGTCGCCGTCACGCGCGTGGCGTGCTGGGCGGCGTGCAGCGCCTGGATCCCGGAGCCGGTGCCGAGGTCGAGGGCGGAGTCGACGGGCGTGCGCACGGTGATCCCGGCGAGGGTCGTCGACGCACCGCCGACGCCGAGGACGACGTTCTCGTCCCGGCTGCCGATGCCTCCGGCCCCGCCGACCGCGCACCCCAGGTCGGACACGATGAACCAGTCCTCGCCGTCCGGCCCGCCGTACGGCCGTACGTCCACGGTCGCGGCGACGTCGTCCTCGCCGGCCCGCCTCAGCCAGCCGCTCTCCACGCACGCGTGGACGGGCAGAACGCCTTCCACGCGCGTGTGCGGGACGGGCTGCTGGAGCAGGAAGAGGCGGACGAGCGTCTCCAGCGGCGTGTCCCCGCGGGTCGCGCGCAGTGCGGGCACGACCTCGCTGCGGGCCAGGGCCGCGTACGCGGGGGCGCCGAGCAGGTCGAGCAGTCCGTCGGCGGTGAAGGAGGCCGCGAGCAGGGCCTCGCGCAGCCGGGCGGCGACGTCGGGGCGGTCGGCGGAGGGAAGGGAGGACAGGGTGGCGTTACTCACGCCACCCATTGTGTCCCGCGCGCCTGCCGCCCGCCCCGCCCGGATCGGCCGACGGGCCCGGCGACGGCCGGGCATGAGCCGGGGGGGCGGGGGCAGCCGGACGTGACCGGGGGCAGCCGGACGTGACCGGGGTCAGCCGGACGTGACCGGCGTCAGCTGGTCGTGGCGCGGGCCGAGGCGGAGGCCGCCACCTTCTTGCAGCTGGCCTGCTGGGCCATGGCGCTCTTGACGTCGCCCTGCTCCAGGTTCTTCAGCGCGGTGTTGCCGCTCTTGCTGAGTTCGCCCAGATCGGTGGCGATGTCCTGAAGGCCGTCGGCGAACTTCGCCTGGTCCTTCGTGTCGAGCGCGTCGACCTGCGTCTTCAGGTCGGCGTACGAGGCGGAGAGGTCGTTGAGGGCCGTGACGGCCGCCTGCTGCTTCTTCTTGCCGTCCTCGACGCCGGGGGGCGCGCCCGCCTTCTGGACGGCCTGCGCGAGCGCCTTGTAGGCGTCGGACATGTCCTGGAAGGCCTGGGAGTCGGTCTTCTGGACGTTCGCCGGGGCGTTGTCGTCCGTGGCGGCCTGCTTGATGGCGTCGTTGGCCGCGTCGACCTTGGCGTCCTGGGCGGGCAGGGCGTCGCAGACCTTCTTCGCCCAGGCGTCGAGCTCCTTGTTGCCGTCGTCGTCGCTGCTGCATCCCGCCAGCGCCAGTACCAGTACCGCACCGCCGGACAGTGCGGCCGCGAGCTTCTTGTTCACCGGATCGGTCCCTTCCATGGCTCTCGGCCCCGGAAACATACACGCCAACCGGTCGACACCCCCAGGATGAATGTCTGCTCTATACATGAATAGAGTCTTTTACACCAAGGGAGAGAAGGCTCACGGGCCGGGCTCGCACACAGCGGAGCGGGCGAACGGCGCGTCAACCCGCGCCGTCCGCCCGCTCCTTGATCTGCGGATCCTGTACGTGCCCTACGAAACCACCGCCGGATCGGCCGACTTGGAGGACGAGTCGGCGTTGTCCTGGTCACCCACGGCGATCCCCCGCCGCTTGGAGACGTACACCGCGCCGACGATCACCAGGAGCGCGAGGACCGCGATCACGATCCGCACGCCGATGTTCGCGTCGTCGCCGTAGCTGAACTTGATCACGGCGGGCGCGATGAGCAGTGCCACCAGGTTCATGACCTTCAGCAGCGGGTTGATCGCGGGGCCGGCCGTGTCCTTGAAGGGGTCACCGACCGTGTCGCCGATCACCGTGGCCGCGTGGGCCTCGCTGCCCTTGCCGCCGTGGTGGCCGTCCTCGACGAGCTTCTTGGCGTTGTCCCAGGCTCCACCGGAGTTGGCGAGGAAGACCGCCATCAGCGTGCCCGAGCCGATCGCGCCCGCGAGGTAGGCGCCGAGCGCGCCGACGCCGAGCGTGAACCCGATGAAGATCGGCGCCATGACGGCGAGCAGCCCCGGGGTCGCCAGTTCCCTGAGCGCGTCCTTCGTACAGATGTCGACGACCTTGCCGTACTCCGGTGTCTCGCTGTAGTCCATGATCCCGGGCTTCTCCCGGAACTGCCGCCGCACCTCGAACACCACGGATCCCGCCGACCGCGACACCGCGTTGATCGCCAGCCCGGAGAAGAGGAAGACGACTGCCGCGCCCGCGATCAGGCCGACGAGGTTGTTGGGCTGCGAGATGTCCATCATCAGGCTCATCGGCGCCCCGTCCCCGCTGAGCTTCTCGCCGACCTCCCGCGCGCCGGTCGTGATCGCGTCACGGTACGACCCGAAGAGCGCCGAGGCCGCGAGGACGGCGGTGGCGATGGCGATGCCCTTGGTGATGGCCTTGGTGGTGTTGCCGACGGCGTCGAGGTTGGTGAGCACCTGCGCGCCCGCGCCCTTGACGTCGCCGGACATCTCGGCGATGCCCTGGGCGTTGTCGGCGACCGGGCCGAAGGTGTCCATCGCGACGATCACGCCGACGGTGGTGAGCAGTCCGGTGCCGGCCAGGGCCACCGCGAACAGCGCCAGCATGATCGACGTACCGCCGAGCAGGAACGCCCCGTACACGCTCAGGCCGATCAGCAGGGCGGTGTAGACAGCCGATTCGAGTCCGACGGAGATTCCGGCGAGGACGACGGTGGCGGGGCCCGTGAGCGACGTCTTGCCGATGTCGCGGACCGGGCGCCGGGTGGTCTCGGTGAAGTAGCCGGTCAACTGCTGGATGACGGCCGCCAGGAGGATGCCGATCGCCACCGCGACGAGGGCGAGGATCCGCGGGTCGCCGCTCTTGCCCTGGATCGCCGCGTCGGTGACGCCGTCGAGGTCCGCGTACGTTCCGGGGAGGTAGACGAACACGGCCACGGCGACCAGCGCGAGGGAGATCACCGCGGAGATGAAGAAGCCCCGGTTGATCGCGGACATGCCGCTGCGGTCGGTGCGGCGCGGGGCGACCGCGAAGATGCCGATCATCGCGGTGACCACGCCGATCGCGGGCACGAGCAGCGGGAAGGCGAGTCCGGCGTCACCGAAGGCCACCTTGCCGAGGATCAGCGCGGCGACCAGCGTCACGGCGTACGACTCGAAGAGGTCGGCCGCCATGCCCGCGCAGTCGCCCACGTTGTCGCCCACGTTGTCGGCGATGGTCGCGGCGTTGCGCGGATCGTCCTCCGGGATGCCCTGCTCGACCTTGCCGACGAGGTCGGCGCCGACGTCGGCGGCCTTGGTGAAGATCCCGCCGCCGACCCTCATGAACATCGCGATGAGCGCCGCGCCCAGGCCGAAGCCCTCCAGCACCTTCGGCGCGTCGGCCGCGTACACCAGCACCACGCAGGAGGCGCCGAGCAGACCGAGCCCCACCGTGAACATGCCGACGACGCCGCCCGTACGAAAAGCGATCTTCATGGCTCTGTGCGAGACGGCGGTGAGGTCCTTTTCCGGTTCACCCTCCGCCGGAGTCGCTTCCCGTGCCGCCGCGGCAACGCGCACATTACTGCGTACGGCGAGCCACATGCCGATATAGCCGGTAGCCGCCGAGAACGCCGCACCGATCAAGAAGAAGACGGATCGTCCGGCGCGCTGATTCCAGTCGTCCGCGGGCAGCAGCATGAGCAGGAAGAACACCACGACGGCGAATACACCGAGCGTGCGCAGTTGCCGGGCGAGATAGGCGTTGGCGCCTTCCTGAACCGCTGCCGCGATCTTCTTCATGCTGTCGGTGCCCTCGCCGGCCGCGAGCACTTGGCGCAGCAGCACGCCCGCGACCACTAGCGCAGCCAGTGCGACGACCCCGATGACCACCACGAGCAGGCGGTTGCCGTCGGTCAGCACTGCGGCTGCGAAGGTTGTGGGGTGGTCCAACCGATGAGGGGTAGAATGCCCCGCCATTCGTCCTCCTTGACGCTTGGGCTGAGCTCAAGATGTGGACGGATTGTAGGTACCGGAACCTGATCAAAACAGTGCGCGGCGCATGCAATTCGCCTTCGCACGCAAGGAGGGCGATCAAGCGCGTGATCAAATGGCCGATCGATGGCTGATCAATCGCCGATCAATGACTGATCGAGTAGGGCCGGTAACGCCTTCGAGGCATTGCGTTTCGTGAATTGATTCACGAATTCACCGGCAAGATTCATTTCTTCAAGATTCACCGCCTGGGACCACTGTAAGCGCGGTCAGCGATCTCCGCACATGACGAAGGGCCCCACGAGTGGGGCCCTTCGCTGTCTGTGTCACCGGTTCACCTGAACGGCCGTCGGCATCGAGCCGACGAAGCCACGCCGGTGGTGTCGGGCCGAGGGTTCAGGCCGGTGGTGCCAGGCCGATGCTTCAGGCCGGTGGTGCCAGGCCGATGCTTCAGGCCGGTGGCGTGGACGCCAGGATGCTCGGCCAGGTCATGCGGATGGCCCCGCCGTGCTCGCCGGCGGTGACCTCCACGTCGTCCACGAGGCCGCTGATGACGGCGAGGCCCATCTCGTCCTCCTCCGCCTCGGCGTCGGCGTCCCCGCCGGTGCCGGGCGCCCGGTCACCGGGTGAGGAGCGTGGCGCCTCGTCGCCCACCTCGATGGAGAACTGTTTCTCCTCCTCGATGAGCAGCACCTTCACCGGCGCGGTGATGCCGCCGGTCTGGTGCAGTCCGACAGCGCGGGTGCAGGCCTCACCGACGGCGAGCCGGACCTCGTCGAGGACGGCCTCGTCCACTCCGGCCCTGCGCGCCACCGCTGCCGCCACCAGTCGGGCGGTCCTGACGTGCTCGGGCAGCGCGCTGAAACGGAGTTCAACGGTGGCCATGCATCCCCCTCGGAACTACGGGCGTGCTGTAGGGGGGCCGGGCCGCCGAAGCCCGGTCCCCCCGGTGTTCAACTGTGCTGCCGCCCCGGGCGCGGCTGTTCTCGTGCCCGGGAACGGCGGTCAGTCGGTGGCCGACACCGCTTCGTCGACCGAGGTGTGAATGGGAAACACCTTGGTGAGACCGGTGATGCGGAAGATCTTCAAAATGCGCTCCTGGTTGCAGACCAGGCGCAGCGAGCCCTCGTGGGCACGCACTCGCTTCAGACCGCCGACCAGCACGCCGAGCCCGGTGGAGTCGAGGAAGTCCACGCCCTCCATGTCGACGACGAGGTGGAAATTCCCGTCGTTCACCAGCTCGACCAGCTGCTCGCGCAGCTTGGGCGCGGTATATACGTCGATTTCGCCACCGACCTCGACGACCGTACGATCGCCGACGGTACGGGTCGACAGGGACAGGTCCACGGATCCTCCAGCACCTTGCTATCGAGCGGTCGCCCCTCGGGACACCTCGGCAGGAGCCCCCGGGACGGTTCGCCAGCCGCGATGGCATTCAATCACTTACCGGCAGGCGTGCACGACGCCTTGGCTCCATTGTCCGTCACGCCAGTGACACACTCGGTGCCGATGGCCAAGAATCACCGATCCGATCGATCCCCGGCACAGCACACCTCCCGCCTGTCGCCGGGCGCGGTCCTGGACCGGCTCGCCCCCGGTCCGAACCGGGCGTCGCGCATCACTCATACGGAGCACTTGCCCCCGCGCGAGGGCCGCCATGCCGTCTGGCCTGACCGGATTCGCCCGGAGGTGATCGCAGCCGTGCAGGCCTGCGGCATCGAGCACCCCTGGGTGCACCAGGCCCGAGCCGCCGAGCACGCCCTGGACGGCGACTCGGTGGTCGTCGCGACGGGCACGGCGTCCGGGAAGTCCCTGGCGTACCTCGTCCCGGTCCTGTCCGCGCTGCTGGAAGGCTCAGAGGCCCCGAACGGCCGCGGCACCACCGCCCTCTACCTGTCCCCCACGAAGGCGCTCGCGGCGGACCAGTGCCGATCCGTGAAGAAACTTTCACAACCACTGGGCACGGCGGTACGCCCTGCCGTGTACGACGGCGACACCCCGTTCGAGGAACGCGAGTGGATCCGCCAGTACGCGAACTACGTCCTCACCAACCCGGACATGCTGCACCGCGGCATCCTGCCGTCCCACCCCCGCTGGTCCTCCTTCCTCAAGTCGCTCCGGTACGTCGTCATCGACGAGTGCCACACCTACCGCGGCGTGTTCGGCTCCCACGTCGCCCAGGTGCTGCGCCGACTGCGCCGGCTGTGCGCCCGCTACGGCGCCTCCCCCGTCTTCCTGCTGGCCTCCGCGACGGCGGCCGAGCCCGCGGTGGCCGCCGGCCGGCTGACCGGCCTGCGCGTGGTCGAGGTCGCCGACGACGCCTCCCCGCGAGGTGAACTGGTGTTCGCCCTCTGGGAGCCCCCGCTCACCGAGATGCAGGGCGAGAAGGGCGCCCCCGTCCGCCGTACCGCCACCGCGGAGACCGCCGACCTGCTCACCGATCTCACCGTCCAGGGGGTGCGGACGGTCGCCTTCGTCCGCTCCCGGCGCGGCGCCGAGCTGATCTCGGTGATCGCCCAGGAACGCCTCGCCGAGGTGGACCGGTCCCTGGCCCGGCGTGTCGCGGCGTACCGCGGCGGCTACCTGCCCGAGGAACGCCGCGCCCTGGAGCAGGCCCTGCACTCCGGCGACCTCCTCGGCCTGGCCGCCACGACCGCCCTGGAACTCGGCATCGACGTCTCGGGACTGGACGCCGTCCTGATCGCCGGCTACCCGGGCACCCGCGCGTCCCTGTGGCAGCAGGCCGGCCGCGCGGGCCGGGCAGGACAGGGCGCCCTCGCCGTCCTGATCGCCCGCGACGACCCCCTGGACACCTTCCTCGTCCACCACCCCGAGGCCCTGTTCGACCGGCCCGTGGAGTCGACGGTCCTCGACCCCGACAACCCCTACGTCCTGGCCCCGCACCTGTGCGCGGCCGCCGCCGAGCTGCCCCTGATGGACGAGGACCTGGCGTTGTTCGGCCCCGGGACGGAGGGACTGCTGCCGCAGCTGGAGGCCGCGAAGCTGCTGCGCCGCCGGACGAGGGCCTGGCACTGGACACGCCGGGAACGGGCCGCCGACCTGACCGACATCCGCGGCGGGGGCGGCCGGCCGGTCCAGATCGTCGAGCAGGGGACGGGCCGTCTGCTCGGCACGGTCGACGAGGGCGCCGCCCACACGACCGTCCACGAGGGCGCCGTCCACCTCCACCAGGGCCGCACCTACCTGGTGCGGTCACTGGACCTGGACGACTCGGTCGCCCTGGTCGAGGAGGCCGAACCGCCGTACTCGACGGTCGCCCGCGACACCACGGCGATCTCCGTGCTGGAGACGGACGTCGAAGTCCCATGGGGCGAGGGGCGGTTGTGCTTCGGCTCCGTCGAGGTCACCAACCAGGTGGTCTCCTTCCTGCGCCGACGGCTCATCACCGGTGAGGTGCTCGGCGAGTCGAAGCTCGACCTGCCTCCCCGCACCCTGCGCACACGCGCCGTGTGGTGGACGGTCACCGAGGACCAGCTGGACGCCGCCCGGATCAACCCGGAGATCCTCGGCGGCGCCCTGCACGCCGCCGAGCACGCCTCCATCGGCATGCTGCCCCTCTTCGCGACCTGCGACCGCTGGGACATCGGCGGCGTGTCGATCCCCCTGCACCCCGACACGCTCCTCCCCACGGTCTTCGTCTACGACGGCCACCCCGGCGGCGCGGGCTTCGCGGAGCGGGCCTTTCACACGGCCCGCTCCTGGCTGACCGCCACCCGCGAGGCCATCGCCTCCTGCGAGTGCGAGGCCGGCTGCCCCTCCTGCATCCAGTCCCCCAAATGCGGCAACGGCAACGACCCGCTGCACAAGAAGGGAGCCGTACGGCTGCTCACGGAACTGCTGCGGGGGGCGCCGGAGGAGAAGCCGGTGAGCTGACCGGGGCGGCGGGGGGCTCGGTGTCCGCCGGCCCGGGAGGCCCCGCTCTCGCCCTGGCCTCCGCGGCGAACGGCCCCCGCCCGGCCGCCGCCGTCACGTCCGAGACCTCCCCCACGACCACGCACCGGACCAACCGCGCCCCCTGCGCCCGAGCCACGCGCTCCGCGCGAGCGCAGGCCGCCGCGGCGCCGTCCGTCCAGTGGTCGGCGGCCGCGAGCGCGGCGAGGTCCGCACCGCCGGCCGCGCGATGCCGGGACAGGACGGCCTGGCCCAGGGCGAGCACCACGCCGAACACCACACACAGCACGACGATCGCCCCGAGCGTCCAGACAGTGGCCGAACCCCGATCGGATCCCGAGCCGTGGAACAGCCATCCGCGGCGGAAACGCCCTCTCACCAGCCCACCTCCCCGTCCTCCGCCGCCACGGCCCCTGCCGCCACGTCCTCCGCCGCCGCCACGGCCTCCTCCCGCACCTCGAACGGCAGCCCCCGCAGCACCGGCGGCCGCGCCACGACCACCACCCGGACCAGGCCGCCTCCCCGGTGAACCGTCACTTGCGCCCCGCGGGGTGCCGTCGCCCGGGTCACCTCGACCACCGCGTCGACCGGGTCCTGCCGGGCGGCGGCCCGGGCACCGGTCCTGGCGGCGTCCACGCACTGGATCTGAGCCGCCATGACGAGCAGGCCCCACACCAGCGCCATCGCGAACGCCACCAGCACCGGTAGCACGACGGCCGACTCCGCCGTCACGAAGCCCCGGTCCCCGCCCCGCATCGGTCCCCACTCACGTACTCGCACTGAGCGCCCGCTTCACGATGTCCTGCAGCGCCTCGGTGACCGCCCCGCTCGTCACCACCTGGTAGAGGATCACGGCGAAGCCGACCGCCGCGACGATGCCCATCGCGTACTCGGACGTCACCATCCCCGCGTCCCTGCGCGCCCCGCGCCCCCCGCACACCAGGGCACGCATCCGCGCCCGTACCGTCTTGCTCATCTCAACCCCCGTGAGGTCCGTTTCCGTTGATTCCGTCGCGTCCACCGGTCCTGCCGGTGCGCTGAACCCGCGCACTGCTCCTGCCAGTGCCTCCTCGTCCTGCCGGTGCTCGCACGCTCACCGCGCCGTCACGGTCCACCCCCTCCCAGAGCCCCGCCGGCCAGCCCGATCACGACGGGTGCGATGCCCACCGCGATGAAGGCGGGCAGGAAGCAGAGCCCCACCGGCGCGGTGACCATGACCGCGGCGCGCCGGGCACGAGCCGTTCCCGTGCGTGCCCACTCGGCCCGGGCGTCGGCGGCGAGCCGGGCGACCGGCGCGGCCGCCGGAAGTCCGGTGACGTCGGCCCGTTCCAGCAGTCGGGCCAGGGCTGCGGCGCCCGGCGCGGCGGCCAGCCTCCGCCAGGCGGTGGCCGGTTCGCCGCCCAGCCGCACCTCGGCGGCACCGCGCGCCAGGCCGTCCCCCACGGGGCCGCCCAAGGCCTCACCCACCGCCTGGGCCGCCATCACCGGACCGGCACCGGCGGCGATGCACGCGGCCAACAGGTCGGCGGCGAGAGGGAGCTGCCGTGCGGCAACCTGTGCGTCGACCGCGTTCACGGGAGCGGCCGCCCGCTGTCGGCGACGCCACCACCCCAGCCCCACAGCGCCGGTCACCCCCACGGCGAGACCGACCGCGCCACCGCCCATCACCCACCCGGTGCCCAGGACGGCCACCTCGGGCAGCCACCGCCGCACAGCCTCCGGCAGGGCAGGACGTGAGGTGTCCGGCTCCCGTGCCGCAGCCGGCAATGCGGCCAGCCGCTGCCGTGTCCGGCGCCCACGCCGCACGCCCGTCAACCACCGCGCGAGCCACACCAGGGCCAGGGCGATCCCCACGACCGCCCCCAGCCTGTGGACAACTTCCGTACTCATTCCGCCTCCGTCTCCCTCATCCGGCACCACCCCACCCGTCATCCGGCACACCCGATCCGCCATTCGGCACCACACGACCTGTCATTCGGCACCACCCGACCCGTCACGGCGACCCGTCGAGCGGACCGCAGAGCTCTCCTCGCCTCCCGCCCGCTCCCGCCTCACGTCTCCTCCGCGCCCCGCACGATGCGCACCGCCCACCACATCCCGAGGGCCTCCAGCACCCCGCCGACCAGCAGGCACCCCCACCCCGCGCCGGTGTGCAGCAGGACGTGCAGGGGGTCGGCGCCCAGCGCGGTCCCCAGGGCGAGTCCCAGGACCGGCAGCCCGGCGAGCATCACCGCCGTGGAGCGCGTGCCCGCCAACTGCGCTCTGAGGTCGGCTCGCTGGTCCCGCTCCGCTCGCAGTGCCCCCTCGAGGCGGTCGAGGCCGGCGGCGAGGCCCGCTCCCTGGTCCACGGCCACCCGCCAGCACGCGGCGAGCCCCAGGAGCCCGTCGGCCCCCGGTTGCCGTGCCGCGACCGCGAGCGCACCGGGCACGTCCCCACCGAACCGTGCCGCCGCCAGCACGGCGGGCTGTGCCGCACCCAGTCCTGCGGAATCCCTGGCGGCCCGCCGCAGGGCCTCACCGGGCTGCTGTCCCGCGCGCACCTCCCCGGCGAGAGCCCCGCACAGCGCGATCACGGCGTCACCCCGGCGCTCCCTGCCCCGCCGAGCCTCACGAGCGCGCCGCGCCCGGCGCAGCAGGGGCACTCCGGCCGCCCCCGCGACGACCGGCAGCACCGAGGCACCCAGCACCGCAAGGACCAGCCCGACGACCGGCGCCCACCACTCGGGGCGCCACCGCCCGCGGATCCTGCGCAGCTCGTCGGCGAGATCCGGCCAGGACGGGGGACCGCTGTCGACCACCCCGCCTCCCGCCAGCAGCAGCTGCGCCCGCCGGGCTCCGGAGTACGGCCCGCCGAGCAGCCAGATCGCCGCGCCGGCGCAGGCCGCGGCCGCGACCATCGGCACCTCAGGCGTCACGTTCATCTCCCTCTCCGCTCCCCTGGCCCCGCAGCAGTTCCCGCAGCCGCTCCCACCCGCGCTCCCGGCTGAACGCCCGCGCCTGCCACCGCAGCGCGGGCACCGTCCGCACCAGTCCGGACGGGTCCCGCTCCAGCACGTGCACCTCGGCAATCCGCCGCCGCCCGGCCGGATCGCGCACGAGGTGCAGCACCACCGACAGGGCGGCCGCCATCTGGCTGTGCAGCGCGGCCCGATCGAGCCCGGCCGCCGTGCCGAGCGCCTCCAGCCGGGCGGGCACGTCCGCGGCGGCGTTGGCGTGGACCGTCCCGCAGCCGCCCTCGTGCCCTGTGTTCAGCGCGGCCAGCAGATGGACGACCTCCGGCCCGCGCACCTCGCCCACGACCAGCCGGTCCGGTCGCATGCGCAGCGCCTGTCGCACCAGGTCCTCCAGCGTGACGAGCCCCGCTCCCTCCTGGTTGGCGGGTCGGCTCTCCAACCGGACGACGTGCGGGTGGTCGGGCCGCAGCTCAGCCGAGTCCTCCGCGAGCACGATCCGCTCCCCCGGCCCGCCCAGCCCCAGCAGGGCGCTGAGCAGGGTCGTCTTGCCGCTGCCGGTGCCCCCGCTGACCAGGAACGACAGCCGGGCCCGCAGCAGGTCGCGCAGCACCTGGTCTCCGCCCGGCGGCACCGTGCCCGCGGCCACCAGTTCGTCGAGTGTGAACGCCCGTGGCCGTACCACCCGCAGCGACAGACAGGTGCAGCCGACGGCGACCGGAGGCAGCACCGCGTGCAGCCGGGTACCGTCTGGCAGCCGCGCGTCGGCCCATGGCCGGGCGTCGTCCAGGCGACGGCCGGCCACCGCGGCGAGGCGCTGCGCGAGGCGCCGTACGGCTGCCGCGTCCGGGAAGGAGACGTTGGTCAGTTCCAGTCCGCCGCCGCGGTCGACCCAGACCCGGTCGGGGGCGGACACGAGCACGTCGGTCACCGACGGGTCGGCGAGCAGCGGTTCCAGCGGCCCGCTGCCGACCAGTTCCGAGCGCAGTTGCTCGGCCGCGCCGAGGACCTCCGCGTCACCGAGGACTCGCCCCTGCTCCCGCAACGCCTGCGCGACGCGGGCGGGGGTCGGCTCCGCGCCGCTCTCGGCGAGCCACTGCCGTACGCCGTCGAGCAGTGTTCCCGTCACCTTCGGCCGTTCGAGTCCGGGCAGCGCGCTCATGCGGCACCCGCCTCGACCAGCGCCCGCTCCCAGAACTGCTTGCAGAAGCGGGCGAGGGGCCCGCGCGGGGCGGCTCCGGGCGGAGCCTTGCCGCCGTCGACCCGCAGCAGACCCGACTCGACGGGCACCTCCCCGGCCAGCGGCAGTCCGAGCAGTCGGGCCACTTCGCGGTCGTGGAGTCCAGGCGCGTACGGTCCGCGGACCGCGACCCTCAGGTCCCGCAGGACCATGCCGACGGCGGAGGCGACCCGGCCGGCCGCCGCGACGGCACGCAGTTCGGCGGGGACGACGAGGAGCCCGACGTCGATCTGGGCGAGAGCCTCGGCGACGCCGTCGTCGATGCGGCGCGGCAGGTCGACGACGACCGTGCCGCCCCGTCGCCGGGCGGCGGCGAGCACCGCGCGCACCGCCTGCGGCGGGATGGCGACGCAGTCGCCGCGGTCCCAGCTGAGGACCCTCAGCTGGTGCAGTTCGGGCAGCGACTCCTCCAGCGCGCTGCCACCGACCCGTCCGCGCGAGGCGGCGAACGCGGGCCAGCGCAGTCCGTCCTCGGCCTCACCGCCGAGGAGTACGTCGAGCCCGCCGCCCAGCGGGTCGGCGTCCACGAGGAGCGTACGCAGCCCCTCACGCGCGGAGGTGACGGCGAGGGCGCACGCGAGTGTGGACGCTCCGGCCCCGCCGCGCCCGCCGACGACTCCGACGGTGAGGGCGGGCCGGCCGACACCCTCCGCGACGTCGGCGATGCGGTCGACCAGCCACTGTTCGCCGTCGGGCAGCACCAGGACGTGGTCGGCGCCGATCTCGACAGCCCTGCGCCACACCCCGGAGTCGTCCTGGTCGCGTCCCACGAGGACCACTCCTCGTCTGCGGGTGGCTCCGCGCACCCGGCGCGCTGCGTCGTCCCCGACGAGGACGAGTGGGGCGGCCTCCCATCCGCCCCGCTGCGCGGGCACCGAGGGGTGCACCTCGGGTGTGGCGCCCGCCGCGGCGCACAGCCGCAGCAGGTCGTCCAGGAGTTCGGCGTCCTCGGTGACGATCAGCGGCCTGCCCTGCCGTCCTCCGGCGGTGGGCGGCGGGTCGTGTGTGACGGCTCCGGTCACGGTGTCCATCCCCCTTCGCTGCGTGGCACGCGCCTCTGTGCGGCCCCGCGATTCCCGTGCGTGCGAAGGACCGGCGAGCGGTCCCCCTGTGAGCGGCCGGCGGAAACCGGCCTCGACGTCCGCGAACGGAACCGGTCATGAACTCGGCGCGAGCGGACGCGTTGGAATCACGGTGCAGCGAACCCGGAAAACGTGTGGATCTTGGTGGATAACTGTGGACGAGTGGGTGGTTGTGAATATCGCCGTCACCCATACCGGTGACCGCGGCACCACTCCCTGTGCGACTTCCGCAGAGCAGTCCGACGACTACCCACAGTGATGGCCGATGGGCAGGGTGCAGGGACGGCCGTGACCGACCGAACGCGGCGCCACCGCCGCCTGCTCAAGGAGAAAACCCACCCGGACATGCGACGACCCCCGCCGGGGGGGAGAGCGGGGGTCGTCTCCACGGCCGACTCGGGGGGGGAGGAGCCGGACCGGGTTAGCACGGTCGCGAACGATCCGTGACTTCCATGGTGTACCCGAGAGCCCTCTCAGGCAAACCCACGCGCCAACCTTACGCCGAATGGGCTGCCCCTATGCTCTCGGTTGTGGAAAACCACTCCTTGCCCCGCACAGCGGCCTTCTTTGACCTGGACAAGACGGTCATTGCGAAGTCGAGCACGCTCACCTTCAGCAAGTCCTTCTACCAAGGCGGGCTCATCAACCGCAGGGCGGCCCTGCGCACCGCGTACGCCCAGTTCGTCTTCCTCGTCGGTGGTATGGACCACGACCAGATGGAACGGACGCGCGAATACCTGTCCGCGATGGTGCGCGGCTGGAATGTCCAGCACGTGAAGGAGATCGTCGCCGAGACCCTCCACGACCTGATCGACCCACTCATCTACGACGAGGCGGCCTCCCTGATCGAGGAGCATCACACCGCGGGCCGCGACGTGGTGATCGTGTCGACGTCGGGCGCGGAGGTGGTCGAGCCGATCGGTGAGCTGCTCGGCGCGGACCGGGTGGTGGCCACCCGCATGGTCGTGGGCGAGGACGGCTGCTTCACCGGCGAGGTGGAGTACTACGCGTACGGGCCGACGAAGGCGGAGGCGATCAAGGAGCTGGCGGAGTCGGAGGGGTACGACCTGTCGCGCTGCCACGCCTACAGCGACTCGGCGACGGACCTGCCGATGCTGGAGGCAGTGGGCCATCCGCACGCCGTGAACCCGGACCGCGCGCTGCGCCGCGAGGCCGTCGCGCGGGGGTGGCCGATTCTCGACTTCCACCGTCCGGTGCGCCTGAAGCAGCGCATTCCGTCGTTCAGCGTGCCGCCCCGCCCTGCCCTGGTCGCCGCGGCCGCCATAGGTGCCGCGGCCGCCACGGCCGGCCTCGTCTGGTACGCCAGTCGGCGCAGGTCGGCGGCAGCCGTCTGAACGGCGCGGACCCGCCGAAACCCGGATCGCGGGCCCGCCGAACCCGGGTCGCGGCCCCGTGCTCCAAGTCGCGGTATGGCCGACCCCAGGCCGCTGCGTGGCCGACCCCAGCTCGCAGGTCGGCTGAGCCCAGGTTGCGGGTCGGCCGAGCCCAAGGCGCAGCCTCACCCGCCCCTGGCGGCGCCCCAGCCCCACCAGCCCCCCGGCCTACGCTCGTCCACAAGTCCGTTTAATACCTGTTTAAGGGTAAAAGTAAAGAACTGATGGCAGGGCTTCCGCTTATGGGGCTCCTGGAGTACAAAGGACTCAACGGCCCGCGAGACCTAGGACATCCGAAAGGATCACCTTAAAAACGCAGATGGCCCCACGGACCGGTTGCATGGACACCGAGCACCCACGCGACGTCGACCCGTCGATTACGGGCCAGCCGCACCAGGTAACGGGCAAAGACCCCGACCTGATGGGCGACATATCGAGGACGCTTGGTAACCCGGTGAGCATGCCAGCGGCGGTACGAGGACTCGTACCGCCGCATCTTTTGTCCGGGCGCCCGCCAGCGGGCCGCCCGCGTTGACCCGCTCGGCGCTAAGCAGCCCCGCGTTGCAGCGCCTCGCACACCGCCGTGGACTCGCGGGCGCCCAACTCGACAGCGCGGCCGCAGTGGGCGATCCAGGCCGCCATGCCCTCCGGGGTCCCGGAGACGTAGCCCTCCAGGGCGGCCAGGTAGGCCGCCCGGCCCAGTTCCGCGTGGCCCACCTCGGCCGGGCAGACCGATTTGGGGTCCAGTCCGCTGCCGATCAGCACGATGCGCTCGGCCGCGCGCGCGACCAGACCGTTGTGCGAGGCGAAGGGGCGCAGCGCGAGCAGTTCGCCATGGACGACGGCCGCCGTCACCAGGGCGGGCGCGGAACTGCCCGCCACGATCAGAGCGGAAAGGCCCTCCAGCCGGCCGGAGACCTCGTCGGCGCCGGGCAGCGGCAGCTCGATCAGCGGTTCGTCGACGGGCTCACCGGCCAGTCGCGGGCGCCCGACGTCGTCCCCCTTGCCCGCAGCGGCCACCAGGTGCAGCCGCGCCAGCACCCGCAGGGGTGACTGGCGCCAGATCGACAGCAGCTGACCGGCCTCCGCGGTCAGCCGCAGCGCGGCACCTACGACGAGCGCCTCGTCGTCGACCCCGAAGTCGCTGCGGCGGCGCACCTCCTCCAGAGCCCAGTCCGCGCCGGACAGCGCCGACGAACCACGGGCCCCGCGCAGGGCCGCCTCGGAGGTGACCGCAGTGCTGCGGCGGCGCATCACACGGTGACCGTAGACCCGGTCCACGGCCTTGCGGACGGTCTCCACGGACTCGGCCACCCCGGGCAGCGATCCCAAGGTGGCGAGCGGATCGGTGGCAGAGCCTGTCGTACTCATGAGTGCGACCCTACGCAACAGGCGCCCGCACCCCTCGAAGGAGTGGTCTTCTTCACGCACCCCTGCCACGTACAGCTATCACCACACTACTCTTGGTGAACATGAAAATTGCTTTCGTTGGGAAGGGCGGCAGCGGCAAGACCACCCTGTCCTCCCTGTTCATCCGCCGCCTCGCCGCCATCGGCGCACCCGTGATCGCGATCGACGCGGACATCAACCAGCACCTGGGCGCCGCGCTCGGCCTCGACGACGCGGACGCCGCCGAGCTGCCCGCGATGGGCGACCGGCTGCCGCTGATCAAGGAGTACCTGCGCGGCTCCAACCCCCGCATCGCCTCCACCGAGACGATGATCAAGACGACACCGCCCGGCGAGGGCTCGCGGCTGCTGCGGGTGCGCGAGGAAAACCCGGTGTACGACGCCTGCGCACGCACCGTGGAACTCGACGGCGGCGCCGTCCGTTTGATGGTCACGGGCCCCTTCACGGACGCCGACCTGGGGGTCGCCTGCTACCACTCCAAGACGGGAGCGGTGGAGCTGTGCCTGAACCACCTGGTGGACGGCCGTGACGAGTACGTCGTGGTCGACATGACGGCGGGCTCGGACTCCTTCGCCTCCGGCATGTTCACCCGCTTCGACATCACGTTCCTCGTCGCCGAGCCGACCCGGAAAGGAGTCTCCGTCTACCGCCAGTACAAGGAGTACGCCCGGGACTTCGGCGTGCAGCTGAAGGTCGTCGGCAACAAGGTGCAGGGCCAGGACGACCTCGACTACCTCCGCGCCGAGGTCGGGGACGACCTGCTCGTGACGGTCGGACAGTCGCACTGGGTCCGCGCCATGGAGAAGGGCAGGCCGCCCCGGTTCGACGCCTTGGAGGACACCAACCGCCACGCCCTGGACCTGCTGCGCTCGACCGTCGACGCGGCGTACGAGCGGCGCGACTGGGAGCGTTACACCCGCCAGATGGTGCACTTCCATCTCAAGAACGCCCAGTCCTGGGGCAACGAGCGGACCGGGGCCGACCTGGCCGCCCAGGTCGACCCCGGGTTCATCCTGCGCGAGAGCGTCACCGCCACCGCCTGACGGCCGCGCACCCCGGCCCGCCCGGTGCCGAGCGCCCACCCGGCACCTACCGCCCGCCGGCGTCCACCGCCCGCCCCAACACCTACTGGCGGGCCGGCGGCGCCCCGGGCACGCCCTTCGGGGCCGGGGCGGGGTCGCCGGAGAGGAAGGTCTCCCAGCCCTGCCTCGGGGACTCGCCGACCTCCAGGGTGCGCAGCTTGGCCAGGACGCGCGGGTCCTGGGCGTCCAGCCAGTCGGCCAACTGCCGGAAGGAGACACAGCGCACGTCCTCCTTGGTGCAGACGGCCTCCACGACCTCCTCGACGGCGCGCATGTAGGCACCGCCGTTCCAGGACTCGAAGTGGTTGCCGATGATCAGGGGCGCGCGGTTGCCGTCGTAGGCGCGCCGGAAGCCGCCGAGCAGGCCGTCGCGCATCTGGTCCCCCCAGTAGGCATGCTTGTCGGGGTCTCCCTGGGTGGTGGTGCCGGACTGGTTGACCATGAAGTTGTAGTCCATGGTGAGCTGCTCGTAGGAGTGGCCGGGGAAGGGCACGAGCTGCATCGACAGGTCCCACAGGCCCTGTTGCCTCCCGGGCCAGACCTGGTTGTTGACGCCGCTGGTGTCGTAGCGGAAGCCGAGTTCACGGGCCGCCTTCATGAAGTTCTCCCGGCCTTCCAGGCAGGGGGTGCGGGCTCCGACGAGCTCCTTGTCGTAGTCGAAGGGCAGCGGCGCCGCCGTCTTCATGCCGGTGTTGCTCTTCCAGGTCTTCACGAACTGCTTGGCCTGGGCGATCTCGTCCTTCCACTCCTCGACCGACCACTCTCCGACCCCGCCGCCCTTGCCGCAGAAGTGGCCGTTGAAGTGGGTGCCGATCTCGTTGCCCTCCAGCCAGGCCAGACGCAGTTGCTGCACGGTGGCGGCGATGCCCTGACGGTCGTTGAAGCCGATGTCCGAGCGGCCCGGCGAGTGCTGGGGCGGCTTGTAGAGGTCGCGCTTGTCGTCCGGCAGCAGGTACACGCCGCTGAGGAAGTACGTCATCGAGGCGTTGTTCGCCTTGGCCACCTTGCGGAAGTGGGAGAACAGCCGCTGACTGTCCTCGCCGGCACCGTCCCAGGAGAAGACGACGAACTGCGGCGGCTTCCGGCCCGGCTTCAGACGCTCGGGTCTGGGCTGGTACGGCTGGGCACCGGTGAAGGCGGTGGAGCCGTCGCCGATCAGGCGGTCTGCACTCCCGGGGGCCGTGGCCTGCTCGCCGTTACGCGGAGCCGGGGCCTGCTCTCCGTTTGGCGGGCCGGGCGCTCCTTCCCGGAGACCGTCGGTCCCGCCGGTTGCTGTCGTGCAGCCCGCAAGCGATGCGGCGACGGCCGCGGCAACCACGGCGTTCGCAGCGATCCTCTGGGTGGCGGCCATCTTCCGCCCACCTTCTTCCTTCTCTCAGGCCGACGCCGACAGGGGCGTTCGGCGGGTGGCATGTCGGGAGGAGCCGACAGCGCCGCCAAGGTCGCACGGGACCGAGAAGGAATTAGTACGACAAGCCGATAAAAGACCTGCTTCACCCCTCTGGGTGATCTATTGACCTATTTGCCTGGGAAGTCCATGCTTCGCCTTTACTCTGCATTACGATCTGTTTACTGAACGTTGATTCATCATCCCGCCACTGCACGCCGTGACCCACGGCCGCGACCACCCCCGCCACCCGCGGGGGACCACCTGTTCCGCGACCGCGCTGCCCGGAGGAGACGGGAACATGTCAGCCTGCGTCCCCACCCGCACGTCCGACTCGACGCACACCCGGCGCGTCCACCCCCCACACAGCCCCCCACCGCCCCGGCGGCGCCGCTTCCATATCGACGGCGCCGACGTGTCCGCCTCGATCGCGGTCTTCCTGATCGCCCTGCCCCTGTCCCTCGGCATCGCACTCGCCACCGGCGCGCCCCTGCAAGCCGGTCTCGTCGCGGCCGCCGTCGGCGGGATCGTCGCCGGGCGGCTCGGCGGTTCACCGCTCCAGGTCAGCGGCCCCGCCGCCGGACTGACCGTCGTCACCGCCGACCTCATCCACCGCTACGGCTGGCGGACGACGTGCGCCATCACCGTCCTCGCCGGCCTCGCCCAGCTCGGCCTCGGCTGCCTGCGTGTGGCACGCGGCGCACTCGCCGTCAGCCCCGCGATCGTGCACGGCATGCTCGCCGGCATCGGCGTCACCATCGCCGTGGCCCAGCTCCACATCGTCCTCGGCGGCAGCCCGCAGAGCTCCGTCCTCGACAACCTCCGGGCACTGCCGGCCCAGTTGGCGGACCTCCACCCCGCCGCTGTCGCCGTCAGCGCCCTCACCCTGGTCCTGCTGCTGCTCTGGCCGCGCCTGCCCGGCCGGGTGGGCCGGCTGCTGCGCACGCTGCCCGCGGCGCTCGTCGCCGTCGCCGGGGCCACCGCGACCGCCGCACTCGCCGACCTGACCCAGCCCAGGGTCGAGCTGCCGTCGTGGAGAAGTCACGCCCTGGCCGGACTGCCCGAGGGACCGGTGCTCGGTCTCATCACGGCCGTGCTCACCATCACGCTGGTGTGCAGTGTGCAGTCACTGCTCGGCGCGGTCGCCGTGGACAAGCTGATCGCCTCCCGCCCCGGGCTGTCCGCCCGGGTCGGCCGCTCCGACCTCGACCGTGAACTGCTCGGGCAGGGCGCCGCCAACATCGCCTCCGGCGCACTCGGCGGACTGCCCGTCGCCGGCGTGGCCGTGCGCACTACCGCGAATGTCCACGCCGGTGCGGTGAGCCGGAACTCCACGATGCTGCACGGCGTTCTCGTAGTAGTCGCCGCGCTGCTGATGGTCCCGGTCCTGGAGTTCATCCCGCTCGCCTCGCTCGCCGCCCTGGTGATGGCCGTCGGCATCCAGATGGTGTCCCTGCACCACATCCGCACGGTGACCCGCCACCGAGAGGTTCCGGTGTACGCCGTCACCACCCTCGGCGTGGTGGTCCTCGGCGTCCTCGAGGGCGTGGCGTTGGGGATCGCCGTGGCTGTCGCCGTCTCCCTGCACCGCCTCGCCCGTACTCGCATCACCCACGACGAGAAGGAAGGAGTCCATCACTTGCACGTACGAGGACAGTTGACGTTTCTCGCGGTGCCCCGGCTCAGCCGGGCCCTGCACCTGGTGCCCCACGGCACCCCGGTCGTGGTCGAGTTGGACGGATCCTTCATGGACCACGCGGCGTACGAGACCCTGCAGGACTGGCAGAAGACGCACACCGCGCAGGGAGGTACCGTCGAACTGACCGGCCGCAGCCCCGGCAGCGGGGTGAAGGTCGCCGAGCCCACCGCCGCCGAGGCTCCAGACTCCGACCCGGTGACCGGCGACCCCAGAGCCGGCTGCCGATGCCGCCCCTGGACGCCTTGGCGCAACCACCAGTGCGAGGTTCCGCCGTCCGCGCCCTCGTCCACACCCTCGTCCTCACCCGTCGACGGGACCGAAGGGAAGCCGGAGGGGCGGCCGTCGATCGGGAAAGCGGGCATCCGTCCGGACGGACCCACCACATCCGACGCGCGCGAGGAGGCAGGCGGTTCGGAGGCCACCACACCGATGTCCGAGGAGCCGCCCGCCCCGGGCAGAGACACCGGCTCCGAACCGGCCACCCCGGGCAGAGCCACCGGCCCCGAACCGACCGCTCCGGGCAGATCGGCCGACTCCCAACCGGCCACCCCCACCAGGTCCACCGGCTCCCAACCGACCACCCCGGCCAGGTCCGCCGACTCCGAACCGACCACCCCGGCCAGATCTGTCGAAACCGAACCGACCACCGCAGCCAGATCCGCCGATACCGAACCGAGCGCACACCAACTCGTCCGTGGAATCAACGCGTTCCACCGGAACACCGCGCCGCTGGTGCGAGGTGAACTCGCGCGACTGGCCCGCGAGGGGCAGCAGCCGTCCCAGCTGTTCCTCACCTGCGCCGACTCACGACTGGTCACGTCGATGATCACCTCCAGTGGTCCCGGCGACCTGTTCGTCGTGCGGAACGTGGGCAACCTGGTTCCGCCGCCCGGTGAGGAGAGCGGGGACGACTCGGTGGCGGCCGCCATCGAGTACGCGGTGGACGTGCTCAAGGTGCGGTCCATCACGGTGTGTGGGCACTCCGGGTGCGGGGCCATGCAGGCGCTCATCGCCTCCGAACCGGGTGTTGAGCAGACGCCGTTGAAGCGATGGCTGCGGCTCGGGCTGCCGAGCCTGGAGCGGATGGCCGACGCCGGCCGCCCCTGGGTCCGGCTGGCCGGGCGGGCGCCCGCCGACGCGGTCGAGCAGCTCTGCCTGATCAATGTGGTCCAGCAGCTGGACCATCTGCGCGCCCATGAGTCGGTGGCCCGCGCGCTGCGGGCCGGGGCGCTGGAGCTCCACGGGATGTACTTCCACGTGGGCGAGGCACAGGCGTATCTGCTCACCGAGAGAGACAAGAACGACGGCGAGGTGTTCGACCACGTGGGGGTGATGGACGTGTCGGCATGAACCCGGTGCCGGTGTGCGGCCCCCGTCGGGGCGGGGTCGCACGCCGGCTCCGTCACCGGCCCGGTGCAGCGGTCACAGCTTCACCGGGACGCAGGGGCGACAGCCTGCCCTTGACCGCGTGAACGGTTCCGGTTCCGGCCATGCCGGATTCCCGGCATGTCGGGTTCCGTAGGTGTCCTAGATCCCAGCGACTGGTGGCACCCCTCAGACCGCCACTCCCGCCCTGTCCGCTGCTCACTCGGGCTCCCCTCGCCTGGCCGGTGCTTCACTCGCCCTCGGGTGGGGATGTGAAAGGCGTCACTGAGGCTGAACTCGGCCCGGTCGGCGTCCGTGGCTACGGATGACCCCCGGCCGACGGGCGGGGCCGGCCACGGGAAACGAGCCGAGAACACAGTCCACAGGTCTAAACCAATTGTCCGTCGCCCCTTGTCACCGGGCCCCCGGGTCTGATGAGGTGTGGCCTGGGACACAACGGACACCCTGCGAGAGGGAGATGTCGTGAGCAAGAAGAGCCTGGCCAACCTGCCCGGGAAGGAGAGGGAACAGTGAGCGATTCGTCCTCCCTTTCCAACCTGCTCAAGGAGGAGCGCAGGTTCGCGCCCCCCGCCGACCTGGCGGCCCACGCCAATGTGACGGCGGAGGCGTACGAACAGGCCAAGGCTGACAGGCTCGGCTTCTGGGCCGCGCAGGCCCGCCGGCTGACCTGGGCCAAGGAGCCGACGGAGACGCTGGACTGGTCGAACCCGCCGTTCGCCAAGTGGTTCAAGGACGGCGAGCTCAACGTCGCGTACAACTGCGTGGACCGGCACGTGGAGGCGGGGCACGGCGACCGGGTCGCGATCCACTTCGAGGGCGAGCCCGGCGACAGTCGCGCGATCACCTACGCCGAGCTCAAGGACGAGGTCTCCCGGGCCGCCAACGCCCTGCTGGAGCTGGGGGTCCGCAAGGGCGACCGGGTCGCCGTCTACATGCCGATGATCCCCGAGACGGCGGTCGCGATGCTGGCGTGCGCCCGTATCGGCGCCGCGCACTCGGTCGTCTTCGGCGGTTTCTCGGCGGACGCGCTGGCGACCCGTATCCAGGACGCCGACGCCAAGGTGGTCATCACGGCGGACGGCGGCTACCGGCGCGGCAAGCCGTCCGCGCTCAAGCCGGCCGTCGACGAGGCGGTCGCCAAGGTCGACAATGTCGAGCACGTGCTCGTGGTCCGCCGCACCGGCCAGGACGTCGCGTGGGACGGCGGCCGCGACCAGTGGTGGCACGAGATCGTCGGGCGGCAGTCGGCGGAGCACACGCCGGAGGCGTTCGAGGCCGAGCACCCGCTGTTCATCCTCTACACCTCCGGCACCACCGGGAAGCCGAAGGGCATCCTGCACACCTCCGGCGGCTACCTCACCCAGACCGCCTACACCCACCACGCCGTCTTCGACCTGAAGCCGGAGACGGACGTGTACTGGTGCACCGCCGACGTCGGCTGGGTCACCGGGCACTCGTACATCGTGTACGGGCCGCTGGCGAACGGCGCGACGCAGGTCATGTACGAGGGCACACCGGACACCCCCCACCAGGGCCGCTTCTGGGAGATCGTCCAGAAGTACGGCGTGACGATCCTGTACACGGCGCCTACCGCGATCCGTACGTTCATGAAGTGGGGCGACGACATCCCCGCGAAGTTCGACCTCTCCAGCCTGCGCGTCCTGGGGTCCGTCGGGGAGCCGATCAACCCCGAGGCCTGGATCTGGTACCGCAAGCACATCGGCGCGGACCGCACCCCCGTCGTCGACACCTGGTGGCAGACCGAGACCGGCGCGATGATGATCTCGCCACTGCCGGGCGTCACCGAGGCCAAGCCCGGATCGGCCCAGCGCCCGCTGCCCGGCATCGCGGCGACCGTCGTCGACGACGAGGCGAACGAGGTGCCCGACGGCGGGGGCGGCTACCTGGTCCTCACCGAGCCGTGGCCGTCGATGCTGCGCACCATCTGGGGCGACGACCAGCGCTTCCTCGACACGTACTGGTCGCGCTTCGAAGGCAAGTACTTCGCCGGTGACGGCGCGAAGAGGGACGACGACGGCGACATCTGGCTGCTGGGCCGGGTGGACGACGTGATGCTCGTGTCGGGGCACAACATCTCCACCACCGAGGTGGAGTCGGCGCTGGTCTCCCACCCGGCGGTGGCCGAGGCGGCCGTCGTCGGCGCGGCGGACGAGACGACGGGGCAGGCGATCGTCGCCTTCGTGATCCTGCGCGGTACTGCGTCGGAGGACGAGAGCCTCGTCAACGACCTGCGCAACCACGTCGGCGCCACCCTCGGCCCCATCGCCAAGCCGAAGCGCATCCTCCCGGTGGCCGAACTGCCGAAGACCCGCTCCGGCAAGATCATGCGCCGCCTGCTGCGGGACGTCGCCGAGAACCGTCAGCTCGGTGACGTCACCACGCTCACCGACTCCACGGTCATGGATCTCATCCAGGCCAAGCTGCCGGCCGCACCGAGCGAGGACTGAGCGGCCATGACGGCCGAGCGTGACGAGCGCGAACGTCGACCGAGCGCGACGGCTGAGCACGAGGGCCGAGCGTGACAGCTGAGCGTGACGGCTGAGCACGGCGGCCGAGCGTGACGAGCGCGAACGGCGGCTGAGATCGTCGACGGAGAGCGGCGGCTGAGAACCGCGACGGGTGCCCGGGTACGACTGAGAACGTCGCACCCGGGCCCCGGCCCCGGGGGCCGGTGCACCACCGGGTGCCCCCCTTCGCGCCCGCCACGGTGGCCGCAGAGCCCCTCTCCATGCCCATTGCGTAAAATAAGCAAATAGGTGCGCCGGGAAGTCTGGTCGGCAGGTGTTCCGTCCTGCCCACCGACCGGAGGTCTCGCCCCGTGACCGCGCCGCCCCGCACTCCCGCCCCCCGCAAGGTCCTCGGACGGCTGTCCCTCCCCGAGCGGACCTTCGTCGCGGACGCGCTCCGCACCGAGACCGTCGGCGGTGTGCTCCTGCTCGTCGCCGCCGTCGCCGCACTGGTCTGGGCGAACGTCCCCGCCCTGCACGACAGCTACGAGAGCGTCAGTCACCTCCACCTCGGCCCCGAGGCCCTCGGCCTGAACCTGTCGATCGCGCACTGGGCCGCCGACGGCCTGCTCGCCGTCTTCTTCTTCGTCGCCGGCATCGAGCTCAAGCGTGAGCTGGTCGCCGGTGACCTGAGGGACCCCAAGGCCGCCGTGCTGCCCGTGGTGGCGGCTCTGTGCGGTATGGCCGTACCGGCGCTCGTCTACACCCTGACCAATCTCACCGGCGGCGGATCGACCGACGGCTGGGCCGTGCCGACCGCCACCGACATCGCCTTCGCGCTGGCCGTACTCGCCGTCATCGGCACCTCGCTGCCGAGCGCCCTGCGCGCCTTCCTGCTCACCCTCGCCGTCGTCGACGACCTGTTCGCGATCCTGATCATCGCCGTCTTCTTCACGGAGTCCCTCGACTTCGCCGCACTCGGCGGTGCGGTCGCCGGCCTGGCACTGTTCTGGCTGCTGCTGCGGGCGGGCGTGCGCGGCTGGTACGTGTACGTTCCGCTCGCGGTCGTCGTCTGGGCCCTGATGTACAACAGCGGCATCCATGCCACCATCGCCGGCGTCGCCATGGGCCTGATGCTGCGCTGCACCCGCCGGGAGGGCGAGGAGCACTCCCCGGGTGAGCGCATCGAGCATCTCGTACGCCCCCTCTCCGCGGGCCTCGCCGTTCCACTGTTCGCCCTGTTCAGCGCCGGTGTGGCGATCTCGGGCAACGCGCTCGCCGACGTGTTCTCCCAGCCGGAGACCCTCGGTATCGTCCTGGGGCTCGTCGTCGGCAAGACGGTCGGCATCTTCGGCGGGTCCTGGCTCACGGTCCGGTTCACCCGGGCCTCCCTCAGCGAGGACCTCGCCTGGGCGGACGTCTTCGCCGTCGCGTCGCTCGCCGGCATCGGCTTCACCGTCTCCCTGCTCATCGGGGAACTGGCGTTCGAGGGCGACGCGGCCCTCACCGGAGAGGTCAAGGCCGCCGTCCTGACGGGCTCGCTGATCGCGGCGTGCCTGGCGACCGTCCTGCTGAAGGTGCGCAACGCCAGGTACCGCCGGATGAGCGAGGAGGAGGAGCGCGACGACGACCTCGACGGCATCCCTGACGTCTACGAAGAGGACGATCCGGCGTACCACCTGCGCATGGCCGCAATCTACGACCGCAAGGCCGCCGAACACCGCCGGATCGCCGAGGAGCAGGTTCGGGCGACGTCCGGAGCGCCGGCCCCTGGAACCACCCATGAGACCCCCGAAGCCAGCCCCTGATACCCGGGACACCCGGGCCCCTGAGACCCCCGAAGCCAGCCCCTGAAACCGACCCCGGGACCCCCGAAGCCAGCCCCTGAAACCGACCCTGGCCCCCCGGAAACCGGCTCCTGGGCCCCTGAAACCGACCCTGGGACCCGGAAGCCGGTCTCGCGGTCCGGCGGCTCAGGGACCGCCCCCGCAGTCGGCCCACGGGCCCGCGCAGGACGGCGGCCGGGCGTCCGGGCGGCGGAAGCCCGCCCTCCGTGCGTCCGGCACACGCCACGGGCCGGCCGAAGTCCCGGGCGGGGCGGGCGAGGAGGGCGGCCGTCCGGCATGATCTGACGGGACGGTACAAAAGACGGGACCGTACGCAGTCAGGCAGAAGACGGCGGAACCGTACAAGACGAGGGAGACCGCGATGAGCGCACCCGACGGCAGCCCGGTCGGCGCCGAACGAAGCATCGGCCAGCTGTTCGCGTCCGCGACGACCGAGTTGTCGGCGCTGGTGCACGACGAGATCGCGCTGGCGAAGGCGCAGCTCAGGCAGGACGTCAAGCGGGGCGCGACGAGCGGCGGCGCGTTCTCGCTGGCCGGCGCGATCCTCCTCTTCTCGCTGCCGATGCTGAACTTCGCCCTCGCCTACGGCATCCGGACCTGGAGCGGCTGGAATCTCGCCGTCTGCTTCCTGCTGTCGTTCGCGGCCAACGTCCTCGTGGCCCTGGTCCTCGTGCTGATCGGCGTCGTCTTCGCGAAGAAGGCCAAGAAGGGCAAGGGTCCGCAGAAGGTCGCCGCCTCCGTGAAGGAGTCCGCGGGCGTGCTGCAGAAGGCGAAGCCGCACCCGCGGCCCGAGCTCGCGCAGGACCGGGCCCCGCAGGCCATCGAGGCTGTGGCACGCTCGTCGTCATGACGGACCCCGCGACGCCTTCGGCGCAGCCCGCCCCGGTGCCCCCCACCGCAGTCGTACGACCCGACCTGGTCGACGGCAGAAAGGTGACCCACCGGGAGGTCGCCGCGAACGGCGCGCGCTTCCACATCGCCGAGCTGGGCGACGGCCCCCTCGTGATGCTGGTGCACGGCTTCCCCCAGTTCTGGTGGACCTGGCGGCACCAGCTGACCGCGCTCGCCGACGCGGGCTTCCGGGCCGTCGCCATGGACCTGCGCGGCGTCGGCGGCAGCGACCGCACCCCCCGCGGCTACGACCCCGCCAACCTCGCCCTCGACATCACCGGCGTGATCCGCTCCCTCGGTGAGCCGGACGCCGCGCTGGTCGGCCACGATCTGGGCGGCTACCTGGCGTGGACGGCGGCCGTCATGCGCCCCAAGCTGGTACGGCGCCTCGCGGTCGCCTCGATGCCGCACCCCCGCCGCTGGCGCTCGGCGATGCTCACCGACGTCCGGCAGACCGCCGCAGGCTCGCACATCTGGGGGTTCCAGCGGCCCTGGATCCCGGAGCGGCAGCTGACCGCGGACGACGGGGAACTGGTGGGCCGGCTGATCCGGGAGTGGTCCGGGCCGCGGCCGCCGGAGGAGGAGGCGCTGGAGACGTACCGGCGCGCGATGTGCATCCCGTCCACGGCGCACTGCTCGGTGGAGCCGTACCGGTGGCTGGTGCGGTCGCTGGCCCGGCCGGACGGCGTCCAGTTCTACCGGCGCATGAAACGGCCCGTGCGCGTGCCGACGCTGCACCTGCACGGCTCCCTCGACCCGGTGCTGCGCACCCGCAGCGCGGCCGGCTCCGGGGAGTACGTCGAAGCGCCCTACCGCTGGCGGCTGTTCGACGGGCTCGGCCACTACCCGCACGAGGAGGACCCGGTCGCCTTCTCCACCGAACTGGTCAACTGGCTGAAGGATCCCGAGCCCGATCGGTGACCCGGTCGGTGACCCGGTCGCCGCGTCCGGTATCCGGAGGATGAACACCTGTTCTACGAACAGCCAATTGCCCGGCGCATAGGCCAATTGGCTGCCCTCCGGGCGGTTATCGACCTTGGGGCGAGGGCAGACGTCGGTGTATGGGCTGGACGCACGACTACAGTGACGCAGCACGCACCCGCCGCTCGGCCACGGGCCTGAGCCCCCACGAGCGAGGTTACGCGCCGCAAGGCGGCGGCGACCTCCGCGTGGGCATTCCGCGCATCCTGCGCCGCCGGGCCCGTTGGGTCTCGGTACGCCTGCGTCACCCGCGCGGCTGACCGACCGCCCCACCACGACACACCCCGCGACACGCCTCCTGCGGGTCCATCCCGTCCGGCCCCGTGCGGCGCCGTCCTGACGCCCCCTGGCCGGGCACGGCTGCTCCCCACCGGTCGCACCTGCCGCAGGCGCGCCCACACCGGGCGGGCACCACCCGCACCGGTCATGCGCGACGCCAGGCAGGCACCATCTGCACCAGTCGTGCGCGACGCCAGGCAGGCACCACCCGCACGGGACGCAGGCGCGCCGACGCCGGGCAGGCACCACCCGTACGGGTCATGCGCACAGGGCACCCGCACCCCGGACCCTGCACCCCACACCCCGCACCCCGCACCCCGCACCCCGCACCCCGCCCAGGGCATCCGGCGCGGACACGGCACCCGTGGGGCGTGTCTCGGGGAGTACGGCACGCCTCTCGCGGGGCGGCACGCCGGGCGCGCCCCATGCGGGGCAGTGCGCCGCAGCGCCGGCCGCCCGCGGACACGTCCCGCGAGGGTGCGGCACCGCGGCGCGGGTGAGAGGCCGGGGTCTCCCCCGGGTACGCCCGCAGGGAGGGCGGGCCCGGCCTTCGGGCACGCTCCCTGCGGCGGGGACTACAACGCGCAGTTGTCGCTGTCGACTTCCTGGCCGGCGGTGCGCCCCTGTTCGATGTCCTGCTGGATCTCGCCCGCGGTGAGCGCATAACCGGTGTCGGCGTCGTCGAGGGACTTCGCGAAGACCACGCCGTACACCTTGCCCTCCGGGGTGAGCAGCGGGCCGCCGGAGTTGCCCTGGCGGACGGTCGCGTACAACGAGTAGACCTCGCGGCCGACGGTGCCGCGGTGGTAGATGTCGGGGCCGTTGGCCGTGATGCGCCCGCGTACGCGCGCGGCACGGACGTCGTACGACCCGTTCTCGGGGAAGCCGGCGACGATCGCGCTGTCGCCGCTCGCCGCGTCCTCGGTGGTGAACTCCAGGGCGGGCGCGTCGAGGTCCGGTACGTCCAGGACGGCGATGTCGCGCTTCCAGTCGTACAGCACGACGATGGCGTCGTACTTGCGGCCCTCGCCGCCTATCTGGACGGTGGGCTCGTCGACGCCGCCGACGACGTGCGCGTTGGTCATGACGCGGCGCTCGTCGAAGACGAAGCCGGTGCCTTCCAGGACCTTGCCGCAGCTCTCCGCGGTGCCCATGACCTTGACGATGGAGCGCTGCGCGCGCGTGGCCACCGCGCTGCCCGCGAGCGCCGGGTCGGGCGGCTGGACGTCGGTGATCGGCTCGTTGGAGAACGGGCTGAAGACCTGCGGGAAGCCGTTCTGGGCGAGGACGGAGGAGAAGTCGGCGAACCAGTTGTCGGCCTGGTCGGGCAGTGCCCGGGAGACCCCGTGCAGGACCGTGGAGTTGCGGACCTCCTTGCCCAGCGTGGGCAGGGTGGTGCCGGCGAGCGCGGAGCCGATCAGCCACGCCACGAGCAGCATGGCGACGACGTTGACGAGGGCGCCGCCGGTGGCGTCCAGCGCGCGGGCCGGGGACCAGGTGATGTACCGGCGCAGCTTGTTGCCGAGGTGGGTGGTCAGGGCCTGACCGACGGAGGCGCAGACGATCACCACGACGACCGCGACGACGGCGGCCGTCGTACTGACCTCGGCGTTGTCGGTCAACGCGTCCCAGATGACGGGCAGCAGGTACACGGCGACGAGGCCGCCGCCCAGGAACCCGATCACCGACAGGATGCCGACGACGAAGCCCTGGCGGTAGCCCACCACCGCGAACCACACGGCCGCGACCAGCAACAGGATGTCCAGCACGTTCACGAGGGACACCCTGTCATGACCGCCAGTCGAGCGGGACCTGCTTCTCGTGGTCCCAGGGCAGCTCCCATCCCGCGTAGTGCAGCAGGCGGTCGATGAGTCCGGCGGTGAACCCCCATACGAGGGCGGAGGCGACCGTGAACGCCGGACCGCTGTGGCCCGAGGGGTGCAGGGCCATGGCGCGGTTCGCGGGGTCCGTGAGATCGGCCACGGGGACCGTGAAGACGCGGGCCGTCTCGGCGGGATCGACCACGCCGACCGGGCTGGGCTCCCGCCACCAGCCGAGGCACGGCGTCACGACGAAGCCGCTGACCGGGATGTACAGCTTGGGCAGCACGCCGAAGAGCTGCACACCGGCCGGGTCGAGGCCGGTCTCCTCCTCGGCTTCCCGCAGCGCCGCCCGCAGCGGCCCGTCGCCGTGCGGATCGCCGTCCTCCGGGTCGAGAGCACCGCCGGGGAAGGAAGGCTGCCCCGCGTGCGAGCGCAGGGAGCTGGCCCGCTCCATGAGCAGCAGCTCCGGGCCGCGCTCGCCCTCCCCGAAGAGGATCAGCACGGCCGACTGCCGTCCCGCGCCGTCCTCCGGCGGCAGGAACCGGCTCAACTGGCGCGGCTCCACCGTCTCCACGGCCCTCACCACCGGCTCCAGCCAGCCCGGCAGCCCCGCCTTGCTGACCGTCACCTGCCCGCCGTGCGTGTCACTCGCCCTCGTCACCGAGACACCACCCCCGTCCTGCCGAGTCCAACGCCCGAGCCCCCGTAGATCGTTCCGCGGCGCGTGCCGCTGCCAGGGCGTCCGGGGGCGGGGCAGGGAGCCGTCGCCGGGGCCGTGGAAGGGGCGCGTGGGCGGCCGCGGGCCGGGGCGCGGTCCCGTGGCCCGCCCCTCCCGTCATCCGGCCCCCAGCGGGGGCGCCGGCCGGCCGCCCGCGTCCAGGTAGGCCTGGGGCGGGTTCAGACGCTGGCCGGGGAAGCCGCCCTTCTCGTACTTCAGGAGCTTCGTCGCCTTCTCCGGGTCCGTCTCGCCCTCGCCGTACGCCGGGCAGAGCGGGGCGATGGGGCAGGCGCCGCAGGCGGGCTTGCGGGCGTGGCAGATGCGGCGGCCGTGCCAGATGACGTGGTGGGAGAGGTCGGTCCAGTCGCTCTTGGGGAAGAGCGCGCCGATCTCCGCCTCGATCTTGTCGGGGTCGGTCGCCTCGGTCCACTTCCAGCGCCGCACCAGCCGCTGGAAATGCGTGTCCACGGTGATGCCGGGCCGGCCGAACGCGTTGCCCAGCACCACGAAGGCGGTCTTGCGGCCGACGCCGGGCAGCTTGACCAGGTCCTCCAGCTTCCCGGGGACCTCGCCGTCGAACTCCTCCACCAGGGCCTTGGACAGCCCAATCACCGACCTGGTCTTGGCCCGGAAGAAGCCGCACGGCCGGAGGATCTCCTCGACCTCCTGCGGGTCGGCGGCGGCCAGGTCCTCGGGGGTGGGGTACTTGGCGAAGAGGGCGGGGGTGGTCTGGTTGACCCGCAGGTCGGTGGTCTGCGCGGACAGGACCGTGGCGACCAGCAGCTGGAAGGGGTTCTCGAAGTCCAGTTCGGGGTGGGCGTAGGGGTAGACCTCGGCGAGCTCGCGGTTGATCCGACGTGCGCGGCGGACGAGAGCCGTACGGGACTCGGGCTTCCGCGCCGCGGACGCCGCCTTTCCCCGCGGAGCCTTGGCGGCGGCGGTCTCGGCGGAGGGGCTGCGGGCGGAGGGGTTCTTGGCAGAGGGGTTCTTGGCAGAGGGGTTCTTGGCGGAGGCGGTCCTGGCGGCGGGGCTCTTGTCCGAGGCGGTCACGGCGGAGGCGGTCCCGGCGCGCGGGGGCTTCCCGGCCGACGGCCCGGCAGGCGTTTTCTCCACAGGCTCTTTCTCCACGGGCGCTTTCTTCATAGGCGCCTTCTTCGTCACCTTCGCCGCTTTCTCACCCTCACCGGACACCTGTTCGCCCACAGCGGAATCCCGTCGTACAACCACCGCTCCAGCCCCCTCGGCCTGCGCTCTCACCGGCGTTCTGGACACCCGGCCAGCCTAAAGCCCACCGCCGACATCCGCCTTGGCCTCGGAGGATCAGCCCCCGATTGGACCCCTGCCGCTTACCTCGGGACACCTGTACGGCATCCTTGTGACAGATCACACTGTTTGGACCGTCCGGCAAAATGGGGAACACGGTCCCCTGGCAGACAGGGGAGCAAGATCCCCTGAGCAGGTCGACAAGGAGAGAACTCGTGGACGACGTTCTGCGGCGCAACCCGCTCTTCGCGGCTCTCGACGACGAGCAGGCCGCGGAGCTGCGCGCCTCCATGAGTGAGGTGACCCTCGCCCGTGGCGACTCCCTGTTCCACGAGGGCGACCCGGGCGACCGGCTCTACGTCGTCACCGAGGGCAAGGTCAAGCTCCACCGCACATCCCCGGACGGCCGGGAGAACATGCTGGCGGTGGTCGGCCCCAGCGAGCTGATCGGCGAGCTGTCGCTCTTCGACCCCGGCCCGCGCACGGCGACCGCCACCGCGCTGACCGAGGTGAAGCTGCTGGGCCTCGGCCACGGCGACCTCCAGCCCTGGCTCAACGCCCGCCCCGAGGTGGCGTCCGCGCTGCTGCGCGCCGTCGCCCGGCGCCTGCGCAAGACCAACGACGCCATGTCGGACCTGGTCTTCTCGGACGTTCCCGGTCGCGTCGCCCGCGCCCTGCTGGACCTCTCCCGCCGCTTCGGCGTGCAGTCCGAGGAAGGCATCCACGTCGTCCACGACCTCACGCAGGAGGAGCTGGCCCAGCTGGTCGGCGCCTCCCGCGAGACGGTCAACAAGGCACTCGCCGACTTCGCCCAGCGCGGATGGCTGCGCCTGGAGGCACGCGCGGTGATCCTGCTGGACGTGGAGCGGCTCGCCAAGCGGTCGCGCTGACCGACGCGACACCGACCGACACGGACGCGACACCGCACCGACCGACACCGACGCGACACCGCACCGACCGACACCGACGCGACACCGCCCGCCCCCGACCGTGGGCGGGCGGCGCGCCGCCGGCCTCGGCACGTGCCCTAGCTAGATGAGCCCGTGCTCCTCCAGGTACTCCATCTGCGCCCGTACGGACAGCTCGGCGGCCGGCCACAGGGAGCGGTCCACGTCGGCGTAGACGTGGGCCACGACCTCCTCGGCGGTGCGGTGGCCGTTCTCGACGGCTGTCTCGACCTGGGCGAGACGGTGGGCGCGGTGCGCGAGGTAGAACTCGACGGCGCCCTGGGCGTCCTCCAGGACGGGACCGTGGCCCGGGAGGACCGTGTGGACGCCGTCGTCGACCGTGAGGGACCTCAGCCGCCGCAGGGAGTCCAGATAGTCGCCCAGACGGCCGTCGGGGTGGGCCACGACCGTCGTCCCGCGGCCGAGGACGGTGTCACCGGTCAGGACCGCGCCGTCGGCCGGGAGGTGGAAGGACAGGGAGTCGGAGGTGTGGCCGGGCGTCGGGACGACCCGCAGCTCCAGCCCGCCGACGGTGATCACGTCACCGGCGCCCAGCCCCTCGTCGCCGAGCCTCAGCGCCGGGTCCAGGGCCCGCACCTTGGTGCCGGTCAGCTCGGCGAAGCGGGCGGCGCCCTCGGCATGGTCGGGGTGGCCGTGCGTGAGCAGGGTCAGGGCGACGCGCCGGCCGGCCTTCTCGGCGGTGTCGACGACCGCGCGCAGATGGCCCTCGTGGAGCGGCCCCGGGTCGATCACGACGGCCAGGTCGGAGTCCGGCTCGGCGACGAGCCAGGTGTTCGTGCCGTCCAGCGTCATCGCGGAGGCGTTGGGCGCCAGGACGTTGACCGCGCGGGCGGTCACGGGACCGGAGAGGACCCCGCCGCGAGGCCGGCCGGGAAGGGCTGCTGCGTCCGTCATGCAGGGGCTCCACCTGTGGGGATGTGTGTGGTGAACTCGACGTGGCCCGGCCAGGTCAGCACGACCTCGCCGTCGTCGAGGCGCGCCCGCGCCAGTACGGGCGTGAGATCGCGCGCGGCGGCGCCCGACACGGCCTCGGCGGCCGTGGCACAGGACGCCAGCTGGCGCAGGGTCGCGATGGTGGGCGGCATCATCAGCAGCTCGCCGTCGTCGTACGCGGCGGCCGCGTCCGCCGGCCGGATCCAGACCGTGCGGTCGGCCTCCGTGGAGACGTTGCGGGTGCGCTGCCCCTTCGGGAGCGCGGCGACGAAGAACCAGGTGTCGTAGCGGCGGGGCTCGAACTCCGGGGTGATCCAGCGCGTCCAGGCGCCCAGGAGGTCGGAGCGCAGCACCAGTCCGCGGCGGCCGAGGAACTCCGCGAAGGACGTCTCCCGGGCGACCAGGGCGGCCCGGTCGGCCTCCCAGTCGGCGCCGGTGGTGTCCCCGACGACGGAGTCGGCGGCCGGCCCGGCGAGCAGGACCCCCGCCTCCTCGTACGTCTCCCGTACGGCCGCGCAGACGATCGCCTGGGCCCCCGCCTCGTCCACTCCGAGCCGCTCGGCCCACCACGCGCGCGTGGGTCCCGCCCAGCGCACGTGACGGTCGTCGTCGCGCGGGTCGACTCCCCCGCCCGGATAGGCGTACGCCCCGCCGGCGAAGGCCATGGAGGCGCGTCTGCGCAGCATGTGGACGACGGGACCGCCGTCGGTGTCCTTCAGCAGCATGACGGTGGCCGCGCGCCTCGGCACGACCGGCTCGAGGCTCCCGTCCGCCAGCGCGCGGATGCGGTCCGGCCAGTCCGCGGGAAACCACTGCCCATTCGCCATGGCCGGAGGCTATCCCGTGGTGCGTGAATGTTCGAGAGGTGCCTGAGGGAACTCCCAAGGCGCCCAGGACGCGCTGAGCGGGCACTGGGCGGGCGCAGAGCACACCGCTGGGGGAGTGGGGGGTTGGGCGGGCGCCGGGGGCCTGGCGGCGCCCGCGGGAGCCGGCCGCCCCCGATCAGGCCCTGAGGGGCGGGAACGCCACCCCGAGCGCCGTGGAGGCCGATGCGCTGAGGCCGACAACCGCCCGCCCTCCCATCACCGGCGGCCGACGAACCACGGGCGGCAGCCGTCCGACCACCAGCGGCCGACGAACCACCGGCAGACGGCAAGACCACCGGCGGCCGACGAGACCACAGGCAGACGGCAAGACCACCGGCAGACGGCCGCCGCCGCCTGCAGTAGGAGCGGCCGCCGCCTGCAGTAGGAGCGGCCGCCGCCCGTAGTAGGAGCGGCCGCCGCCCCTGCTACGCCAGCTCGACCTGGATCTCCACCTCGACCGGCGCGTCCAGCGGCAGCACCGCGACGCCCACCGCGCTACGCGCGTGCACGCCCTTGTCGCCGAGGACCTCGCTTAGCAGCTCGCTCGCGCCGTTGAGGACGGCGGGCTGGCCGGTGAAGTCGGAGGCCGAGGCGACGAAGCCGACGACCTTCACCACGCGCGCGATGCGGTCCAGGTCGCCCGCGACCGACTTGACGGCGGCCAGGGCGTTCAGGGCGCAGGTGCGGGCGAGGTTCTTGGCCTCCTCGGGGGTGACCTCCGCGCCGACCTTGCCGGTCACCGGCAGCTTGCCGTCCACCATCGGCAGCTGGCCGGCCGTGTACACGTACGGCCCGGACTGCACGGCGGGCTGGTAGGCCGCCAGCGGCGGGACGACCGCCGGCAGGGTCAGGCCCAGCTCGGCGAGCCTCGCCTCGACGGCGCTCACGCCTTCTCCCGCTTCAGGTAGGCCACGAGCTGCTCGGGGTTGTTCGGTCCGGGCACGACCTGGACGAGCTCCCAGCCGTCCTCGCCCCAGGTGTCCAGAATCTGCTTCGTGGCGTGGACGAGCAGCGGCACGGTTGCGTATTCCCACTTGGTCATGGGCCGACTGTATCCGCTGTGGACGGGGTGACCCGTCGCAGGCCACGTGGCCGATTGCCGCCCATACGCAGGGGCGGGCGCACCCCGTTGTCCACAGCCTCCCGATTGGCCCGGGCGCCGACTGGTTACGCTCGAAGACGTGAGCAGGCTCCAGGTCGTCAGCGGCAAGGGCGGGACCGGAAAGACGACGGTCGCCGCCGCACTCGCGCTGGCCCTCGCGACCGAGGGGAAGCGGACGCTTCTCGTCGAGGTCGAGGGCCGGCAGGGCATCGCGCAGCTCTTCGAGACGGAAGCGCTGCCTTATGAGGAGCGGAAGATCGCCGTCGCTCCCGGGGGCGGGGAGGTGTACGCCCTCGCCATAGACCCCGAACTGGCACTTCTGGACTACCTCCAGATGTTCTACAAGCTGGGCGGTGCCGGACGGGCCCTGAAGAAGCTCGGCGCGATCGACTTCGCCACGACCATCGCGCCCGGTGTGCGGGACGTCCTCCTCACCGGCAAGGCGTGCGAGGCGGTGCGCCGCAGGGACCGCAGCGGGCGGTTCGTGTACGACTACGTCGTCATGGACGCCCCGCCCACGGGCCGGGTGACCCGCTTCCTGAACGTCAACGACGAGGTCGCCGGACTCGCGAAGATCGGCCCCATACACAATCAGGCCCAGGCGGTGATGAGGGTGCTGAAGTCGTCGGAGACGGCGGTGCACCTGGTGACGCTGCTGGAGGAGATGCCCGTCCAGGAGACCGCGGACGGCATCGCCGAACTGCGCGGGGCGGGGCTGCCGGTGGGGCGGGTCGTCGTCAACATGGTGCGGCCGGAGCTGCTCGACGCGGACGGGCTGGAACTCCTGCGGACGGTGGGCCGTTCCTCTGTCGCACGGTCGCTGTCGGCCGCGGGACTCGGCGGGGCGCGGCGCGGCGGGCACGCCGAGCGGCTGGTCGACCCGCTCCTGACGCAGGCCGAGGAGTACGCCGAGCGGTACGCGCTGGAGCACGAGCAGCGGTCCGTCCTGGCCGACCTGGACCTGCCGCTGCACGAACTGCCGCTGCTCGCCGAGGGCATGGACCTCGCGGGCCTGTACGAACTCGCCACCGAGCTGCGGAAGCAGGGGATGTCATGAGTCCGGACCAGACTCACGACCAGGGGAGCACCCGGCACGGCCTCTCCCCCGCGCGCGTGCTGGACGTCGACCTGCTGCTCGACGATCCGGGCACGCGCATCGTGGTGTGCTGCGGCTCGGGCGGCGTCGGCAAGACGACGACGGCGGCCGCGCTGGGCCTCAGGGCCGCCGAGCGGGGCCGCAAGGTGGTCGTCCTCACCATCGACCCGGCGCGCCGGCTCGCGCAGTCCATGGGCATCGACTCGCTCGACAACACCCCGCGCCGGGTGAAGGGCGTCGAGGGCGACGGCGAGCTGCACGCGATGATGCTCGACATGAAGCGCACCTTCGACGAGATCGTCGAGGCGCACGCGGACCCGGAGCGGGCGGCCGCGATCCTGAGCAACCCCTTCTACCAGTCGCTCTCGGCGGGCTTCGCGGGCACGCAGGAGTACATGGCGATGGAGAAGCTCGGGCAGCTGCGCGCCAGGGACGAGTGGGAGCTGATCGTCGTCGACACGCCGCCGTCCCGTTCGGCGCTGGACTTCCTGGACGCGCCCAAGCGGCTCGGGTCCTTCCTGGACGGCAAGCTGATCCGCGTCCTGCTCGCGCCCGCCAAGGTCGGCGGCCGCGCGGGGATGAAGTTCCTGAACGTCGGCATGTCGATGATGACCGGCGTCCTCGGCAAGCTGCTCGGCGGTCAGCTGCTGAAGGACGTGCAGACCTTCGTGGCGGCGATGGACTCGATGTTCGGTGGCTTCCGTACGCGCGCGGACGCGACGTACAGGCTGCTCCAGGCGCCCGGGACGGCGTTCCTGGTGGTGGCGGCTCCCGAGCGGGACGCCCTGCGGGAGGCGGCGTACTTCGTGGAGCGGCTGGCCGCCGAGGACATGCCGCTGGCGGGCCTGGTCCTCAACCGGGTCCATGGCAGCGGCGCCGCCCAGCTGTCCGCCGAGCGGGCGCTCGCCGCCGCCGAAAATCTTGAAGAGCCCCGCATTGTGGATCAGGACGGCGGGAAGGCTGGATTTCGTAACTCTCCCGACACGTACGGCAGTTCGGCATCAGAGACCCCCGACTCCCCCGGCCCGGCCGGCTCCCCCGACTCCCCGGTGGACGGGTCGCCTGCGCCCGAGGCCTCGACAGCCCAGCCCACGGCACCGCGCTCCCCCGCGCCCCGGTCGCCGGCCTCCACGTCCGACTCCCCCGCGGACGCGGATCGGGCCGTCGACGATCTCACCGCGGGCCTGTTGAGGCTGCACGCCGAGCGCATGCACCTGCTCTCCCGCGAGCAGCGCACCCGGGACCGCTTCGCCGCACTCCACCCCGAGGTCGCGGTCACCGAAGTGGCCGCACTGCCCGGCGACGTCCACGACCTCGTGGGGTTGCGGAACATCGGTGACCGGCTCGCGGCCAACCGGCCGGAGCTGCCCGAGGCGGCCGACGGATGAGTCGACTGCCGACGGACGAGTCAACTGACCACAGCTGAGCCGACGACCGACGGACGAGTCAACTGACCACAGCTGAGCCAACTGCCCACAACTGAGCCGACTACCGACGGACGAGCCGACTACCGACGGACGAGCCGACTACCGACGGATGAGCCGACTGCTCACAGCCGAGCCGACTGCCGGCTACTGAGCCGGCCTCCGGCGGTCGAGCCGAGGGGTCGCCTCAGCTCACCGCCGCATAGTTCTCGTACACCTGGTCGTCGTCGAGGGGCACGATGCCCGCACCGCGCTCGTACTCCAAGCGCGCCGTCTCCAGCAGCCGCCGCCACGAGGTGACGGTCGGCCGCCTGCGCAGGAGGGCGCGGCGCTCGCGCTCCGTCATGCCTCCCCACACACCGAACTCGACGCGATTGTCGAGCGCGTCAGCCAGGCATTCGGTGCGTACCGGACATCCGGTGCACACTGCCTTGGCCCTGTTCTGCGCTGCTCCCTGAACGAACAGTTCATCCGGATCAGTAGTGCGGCAGGCAGCCTGCGCACTCCAGTCGGTTACCCAGCCCATACCGGCGCCGTCCTCTCCCGAATCGAGGCTCCCCCACGGCGGCAGCGGCATATTCACCGCCGCCAGTTGAGGACGTTACGGAAGGTGGGCACAGCGCAACACCCCCTTCGGGCCCAATCTTGAATGGCCCGAACGGACTATGCGCAAGCGGCAGATCACCCGGGGGAGTGAGCCTGCGACATGCGCGACTATCCGCTGCAAAACGGGACAGTCCTGTTGAGTCACAACGGGCGCCGGATGACACACGAGGCGGATTCGGACACGCTCTCACCAAGAAAGTGAGAAACCTCCGGAACGATTCGGGGTCACCGGACGTATTGATACGTAGCCCTGCTGCTGTGACAGTTGAGAGCAGCTTAGGCCAAGGCATTGACGCGTGTCCGGCGAATGAGAACGTAGGCTTCCCCCCATGCCAAAGAAGCGCTCGGGCGGTGGTCTGACGGCGACGCAGCAGGCCGCCCAGTTCCTCGGTGTCAGTGTCCTTGCGGGAGCCGTGCTGGCCGGTATCGCCCTGCCCGCGTTCGGTGCCCTGGGCCTGGCCGCCAAGGGGTCGGTGGAGTCGTTCGACGAACTCCCGGCCAATCTCAAGACGCCACCGCTGAGCCAGCGCACCACGATCCTCGACGCCAAGGGCGACCAGATCGCCACGGTCTACTCCCGTGACCGCACGGTCGTCGGCCTCGACGACATCTCGCCCTACGTGCAGAAGGCGATCGTCGCGATCGAGGACTCGCGCTTCTACGAGCACGGCGCCGTGGACCTCAAGGGCGTCCTGCGCGCGCTGAACCAGAACGCGCAGAGCGGAGGGGTCGCCCAGGGCGCCTCGACGCTCACCCAGCAGTATGTGAAGAACGTCTTCGTCGAGGAGGCGGGCGACGACCCGACGAAGGTCGCGCAGGCCACCCAGCAGACCATCGGCCGCAAGATCCGCGAACTGAAGTACGCGATCCAGGTCGAGGAGGAGCTGGGCAAGAAGAAGATCCTCGAGAACTACCTGAACATCACGTTCTTCGGCCAGCAGGCGTACGGCGTGGAGGCCGCCTCCCAGCGGTACTTCTCCAAGAGCGCCAAGGACCTCACCCTGCCCGAGGCGGCCCTGCTCGCCGGCATCGTGCAGTCGCCCAGCCGCTACGACCCGGTCAACGACGCGGCGGAGGCCACCAAGCGGCGCAACGTCGTGCTGGAGCGCATGGCCGAGGTCGGCGACATCTCGCAGGCCGAGGCCGACGAGGCGACGAAGGTCCCGCTGGGCCTGAAGGTCACCCAGCCGAAGAACGGCTGCATCACGGCCGTGCAGGGCGCCAGCTTCTTCTGCAAGTACGTCGAGCGGGTCTTCCTCAGCGACCCGGTCTTCGGCAAGACCAAGGAGGAGCGCGCCAAGGTCTGGAACCAGGGCGGCCTCACCATCCAGACGACGCTCGACCCGCAGTCCCAGCAGTCCGTCCAGGACTCGCTCAAGGACCACGTGTACAAGTCGGACAAGGTCGCCGCGGCCGCCACGCTCGTCGAGCCCGGCACCGGAAAGATCCTCGCGATGGGCCAGTCGAAGCCGTACGGCTACGGCAAGAACGAGACCGAGTACAACTACTCGGTCGACGCGGCGATGGGCGGCTCCAACTTCGGCTTCCCGACCGGTTCGACGTTCAAGCCGTTCGTGGCCGCGGCCGCCCTGGAGGAGGGCCGGCCGATCAACCAGTCGTACGCCGCGCCGTACGAGATGCCCTACCCGGCCTCGGTCCAGACGTGCAGCGGGAAGTCCTGGGTCAACGACGGCAACTACAAGCTGGAGAACGAGGCGGAGTCCGAGGTCGGCCCGTACTCGCTGAAGGAGGCCATGGCCAAGTCGGTCAACACCTACTTCGTGCAGATGCTCGCCGACATCGGCATGTGCCCGGTGGTGAAGATGACCGACGCCCTCGGCGTGGTCCAGGGCAACGGCGACAAGGTCCCCGAGGTGCCGTCCTCGATGACGCTCGGTTCGACCGGCCTGTCGCCGCTGACGATGGCGACCGCGTACGCCGCCTTCGCCAGCCGGGGCATGTACTGCACGCCGATCGCCATCGAGTCGATCACCCAGACCGTCGGCGGCACGAAGAAGTCGCTGGAGGTCCCGAAGTCGACGTGCTCGCGCGCGATGAGCGAGAAGACCGCGGACAGCATCAACACCCTGCTGCGCGGCGTGGTCGACTCCGGCACGGGCCAGCAGGCCGGCCTGTCGGGCCGCGAGAGCGCCGGCAAGACGGGTACGACGGACGAGCGGAAGAACGCCTGGTTCGTCGGCTACACGCCGAACCTCTCCGGCGCCGTCTGGGTAGGCAGCGCCACCCAGAAGGTCAAGATGACCAACATCAGCATCGGCGGCGTCTACCACGCCGAGGTCTACGGCGGTGACACGCCCGGCCCGATCTGGCGGGACGCCATGTCCGGCGCGCTCCAGGGCAAGGAGGCCCCGAGCTTCAACCTCGTCGACATCCCCGGCGGCGACAAGGACGGCGGCGACGAGGACGACGGCGAGGACAACGGCGGCAACGACGACGGCAACGGCGACCAGGGCGTCATCGCCGGCCTGATCAACGGCGGCACGACGAACGGCGGCACGGTGCCGACCCCGTCGTACTCTTTCCCCGAGGGCCTGTTCCAGGGACAGAGCAACGGGGGAAACGGGAACAACGGGAACGGGGGGCGCGGCTGAGCAGCCCCGCACGCCCCGCACGCCCCGCCCGCCCCTGACGTGGAACGGCCCCCGCCCCTCGTACGGAGGGACGGGGGCCGTTCGCCGTGGTGAGCCGGTCGCCGCCGGGGCGAGGCGTCGGCCGGGTCAGCCCGCGAGGAGCTTCTTCACCGCGGCGGCGACCCGGCCGCCCTCGGCCTGGCCGGCCACCTTCGGGTTCACGATCTTCATGACGGCACCCATGGCCCGCGGGCCCTCCGCACCGGCCGCCTTCGCCTCCTCGACGGCCTGGGCGACGATGTCGTTCAGCTCGTCGTCGCTGAGCTGCTTGGGCAGGTACGCGGCAAGCACCTCGCCCTCCGCCTTCTCCCGCTCGGCGGACTCGGCGCGACCACCCTGCGCGAAGGCGTCGGCGGCCTCCCGCCGCTTCTTCGCCTCACGGGTGATCACCTTCTGCACCTCGTCGTCGGAGAGCTCGCGCTTCTCCTTGCCCGCGACCTCCTCCTTGGTGATCGCGGTGAGCGTCAGCCGGAGCGTCGAGGAGCGGAGCTCATCGCGCTCCCTGATCGCGGCGTTGAGGTCTTCCTGAAGCTTCGACTTGAGCGTGGTCATGACTGCGATTGTCGCAGGTGCTGCCAGTCCGACGCCCGTTCATTTAGCGGGCGGTGGGTCTGACACGATGGACACATGCGCGCGCGATACGGAGTGCCCCTAGGAATCGCGGCGGTCGGCGCCGCCGGACTGCTCTACTCGGCGGGATTCGAAGCCCGCTCCTTCCGCCTGCGGCGGGTGACGGTCCCCGTCCTGCCCGCCGGAATGCGTCCCCTGCGCGTGTTGCAGGTCTCCGACATCCACATGGTCGGCGGCCAGCGCAAGAAGCAGCGCTGGCTGCGCTCGCTGGCCGGCCTGCGACCCGACTTCGTGATCAACACGGGCGACAACCTGTCCGACCCGGAGGGCGTCCCGGAGGTCCTCGACGCGCTGGGCCCGCTCATGGAGTTCCCGGGCGCGTACGTCTTCGGCTCCAACGACTACTACGGCCCGAAACTGCGCAACCCCGCCCGTTACCTGCTGGAGAAGACCCAGGGCCGCCACGGCCTGAACGGCAACCCGCCCGCGGTCGGCGTCGTCCACAACCCGTGGAAGGAGCTGCGCGACGGCTTCGACGGCGCGGGCTGGCTCAACCTGACGAACACGCGCGGCACGCTCAAGGTCGAGGGTGTGTCCGTGGAGCTCACGGGCCTGGACGACCCGCACATCAAGCGGGACCGGTACGCCGAGGTGGCCGGCGGCCCGTCGAGCACGGCGGACTTCGCGATGGGCGTGGTCCACGCCCCCTACCTGCGCACACTGGACGCGTTCACCGCGGACGGCTACCCCCTGGTCCTGGCCGGCCACACCCACGGCGGCCAGCTGTGCATCCCCTTCTACGGCGCCCTGGTGACCAACTGCGACCTGGACACGGACCGGGTGAAGGGCCTGTCCACGCACACGGCGGAGAACCGTACGGCCTACCTGCACGTGTCGGCGGGCTGCGGAACGAACAGGTACACACCCGTACGCTTCGCCTGCCCGCCGGAGGCGACGTTGCTGACGTTGGTGGGGCGGGAGTAGGAAGCCGACGGCGGGTGGCGGGGCGGTGGGCCGGGCTGCCACCCGTCCAGACCCGCCCGAATAGCCCCTTTCGTCACCCCTCCCTAGCGTGAGGGCATGACCGCCCCGATACCCAGGGACCTCCCGGACCTGCCGGCGATCCCGCGGACGCACGCGCTCCTGCCCTCCTCCGTCCCCGCCTCGGCGGTGGTGGCCCCCGTCCGACGCCCCCTGGCCGCGATGCTCCGCCTGCTGATCGCCGCGACCGCGGCGGCGGGCGTCGCCCTGGCCCTGCTGCTCGGCAGCCCGCTGCGGGTGCTCAGCCACTTCGCCGTCCAGAGCGGCATCCTCCTGGCGCTGGTCACGGCCCTGTCGGCCCGCCGCGCCTGGACCGCCCGCCGCCCCCTCTCCCCCGCCTGGACCGGCGCGGCCCTGCTCTACGCGACGATCACCGCCCTGGTGTACCACCTGCTCCTCGCGGACGCGGCGACCCCGTTCTCCGTGACGGCCACCACCGGCACCCCCACGCGCTGGCACGCGCTCGCCGGCCACCTCCTGCACACCGTGATCCCCGCGGCCGCCGTCCTGGACTGGCTCCTGCTGACCCCCTCCGGCCGCCTCCGCCTGCGCCAGGCGGCACCGTGGCTGCTGTACCCCGTGGCCTACCTGGCCTTCTCCCTGATCCGCGCGGAACTGATCATCCCGGGTGCGCCCGGCCGCCACCTCTACCCGTTCCTCGACACAGCCGCCCACAGCTACCGGCACACGCTCGCCAACGCACTCCTGCTGGGCCTGTCCTTCTACGCCCTCGCCCTCCTCCTGGTAGCCCTCGACCACGCCCGCCCGAACCCGATGCGCCTCCGCGCCAGAACCGGATTTCGCCTACAGCCACCGGTGGGCTAAAGTAAACGACGTCGCCGCGACAAGCAGGACGAGCAGGACCCGCAGCGACATCGGGGTGTAGCGCAGCTTGGCAGCGCGCTTCGTTCGGGACGAAGAGGTCGTGGGTTCAAATCCCGCCACCCCGACAGCTGAATAGCAGATCAGAGGGCCCTTACCGGATCGGTAAGGGCCCTCTGGCGTTGCTGCGTGTCTGACTGCGTGACCGTGCGGTGCGTGCCGGAACCGCACGCACCGCCCCTGCCACTGATCATGGCGTCCGCGTGACCGCACCGGAGGTGCCCACCGCAGCCTCCAGCAGCCGGCGCGGCAAGGCCAAGGGCAGCGCCCCGGGCAGCACCACACCCGCCCTGAAAGCCTCCTGCCTACTGGGGCTAGAGGGCGGCCAGCTCAGCGGCGAGGTCGTCCAAGCCCAGGGAGCCTTGGGAGAGCGCGGCCATGTGCCAGGTCCTCAGGTCGAAGGCGGTGCCGTGGGCCTGCCTCGCCGCCTCGCGACCCGCCAGCCAGGCTCGCTCACCGAGCTTGTAGCCGATGGCCTGACCCGGCATGCCCAGGTAGCGGATGTGCTCGCTGTCCAGCGTGGCCGCCGGCAGACCCGTGCGGGCGGCGAGGAACTCTCGGCCCAGTTCCGGCGTCCACCGCTCGCCGGGGTGGAACCCGGAGTCGTGCGGGATCTTCAGGGACAGGTGCATGCCGAGGTCGATGATGACCCGGACGGCTCTCAGCATCTGCCCGTTGAGGTAGCCCAGCCGGTGGCCGGGGTCGGTCAGGTGTCCCAGCTCGTCCATCAGCCGTTCCGCGTAGAGTGCCCAGCCCTCGCAGTTGGCGCTCACGCGGCCGAGGGTGGCTTGGTAGGTGGACAGCTGGTCGGCTTTGAGCACCCACTGCGCCAGTTGCAGGTGGTGGCCGGGTACGCCCTCGTGGTACCAGACGCTGACCAGATCCCACGTCGGGAAGCGGCTCTGGCCCGGCTGCGCGGGCAGCCAGGTGCGGCCCGGGCGGGAGAAGTCCATCGCCGGAGGTGTGTAGTAGGGGACGGGAGCCGTCCCGGGGGGAGCGAGGACCGCTTCCGCCGTTCTGATCCTGGGGTCGAGGTCGAAGTGGCTGCCGTCGAGCCGCTCGACGGCCTCGTCCATCAGCTTCTGCAGCCAGGACAGGATGCCCTCGGTACCCTCGACCGCCTCACCGCGCTTCTCCAGGTGTGCCATGGCCTCCAACGGGGTGGCACCCGGCAGGATCGCGCCGGCGGCCTCGCGCATCTCGGCGTTGATCCGGTGCATTTCGGACCAGCCGTACGCGTACGCTTCCTCCGGGTCCAGGTCGACGCCGTTCCAGAACCGGGCCCAGCGCAGGTAGCGCTCCCGTCCCACCGGGTCCGCGGCGTCGGCGACACCGGGTTCGTAGACGGTGCGCAGCCATGTCCGCAGCCCCGCCACCGCGTCAGCGGCAGCGTCCGCCCCGGTGTCCAGGTCCCTGCGAAGGACGTCCGGACCCGGTGTGACGAAGTCGGCGAACCAGCTCCGGCCCGAGCTGCCGCCGAGCCAGCCGCCCAGTTGCTCGATGACGGCACGGACCTGGCGCGGGCCTGCCGGGAGACCTCGCCGCAAGCCCTCGGCCAGCGACGCCCGGTAACCGGCCAGGGCCTCCGGGACACGGGCGAGGCGTCGGGCGATCACCGCCCATTCGTCCTCGGTACCGGTGGGCATCAGGGTGAGGGCCTCGCGTACCGCGTGTACCGGGGAGTAGAGATTGCTGATCTGGCGCAGCCCCTCGCCTCCCTCGATCACGGCGAGCTCGGCCTTCAGGCGCTCGTCGAGGAGACGGGCACATCGGCGCTCCGCCTCGTCTTCGACCGAAGAGAACGAAGAGGCCGAGGCGACCGAAGCGCGGGTGAGTCCAGCGAGGGTCTCGCGCAGGAGAGCAGCGCGTGCCTCGTGCCACTCGGGGGAGTAGTCGGGAATCCGGTCGTCGCCGGAGGCCAGACCGTACTCGGTGCCCGTGATCGGGTCCAGTTCTACGTAGGCGCGGGTGTGGGCGTCGGCTATTTGCCGGGGAGTGGCGTGGGACATTCGCGCATAGTAACTGCACGAGCGAGCGGTTCTTGTCCTCCTTGCGGCGGCTACGGAGGTGGCTACAGAGGTGGATACAGAGGTGGCTCAGATAGCCGCTCCGGTATTCCAATCGGCGCCTTCACAATGCACCGTCCACCGGACGGATCGAATGGACCAGCCCATGGGCCCAGGCATTACTGGGGGCAGTTGTCGCACTTCCGGACGCCATCTGACGTGCCGACACTGTCCCGATGAGGGCAGGCAGTTGCCGGATCGGGATGAAAGACCGCTATGCCCGGTTCGGGCATTTCCCCACTCATCTCACCTTCCGAGATTCCGTTAGGCGAAACTTGACCTCCAGCAGTACCGCTTGCAAGATCATCGGACGGGGCGCTACTCCGCCTAAAAGGCGGGAAAGCGGTTCACTCGCGAATTCATTTCGGTATCGCGGCGCTGCCGGAGAATATTGAAAACGGGGGATTCATGTGTGGCATCGTCGGTCTCTTCACCGGCTGTAGCGGGGTCAGCTACTGCCCCAAGCGTCTGCTGACCGGAGGTTCTGAGGCACCTGCGGGCGTCGACACACCCGTTCCCAGTACCGCGGACGGGGCGGAAACACACCGTTCCACCGGCCCGGAAGCAGGGGATGGATATCGCAGCCCGTTCCGCAGGTGGGACAAGCGCGCCTCGGTACGCGCGGCTCCCCGACGGGAACTGCCGGACGACACCGACGGGAAGTACTTCTTCTCGCCCGAGCTCGTTCCGCTGGCCCGCCACGAGCTGGTGCGGGATCTTCGCCCCGAACTCTTCGACCAAGTGCTGGTCCAACACCTCTACCGTTACCTGGATTTCACCGCGAAGCTGGAACAGGTCGTCGTCAACCGCACTGCCCTCGGTATTGCTCAGGGAACGGTGGGCCTGAACCTCCACCCGGACATGCGGTTCGACGCCTACCGGGTCTACTGCGACGAGGCGTACCACGCTCTGTTCTCCGCCGACTTGATGCGGCAGGCAGAGCGCCGTACGGGGATCACCCCGCGGCTGCCCGCCGAACCGTATTTCCTGACCCGACTGGCGCTGGTGCAGCAGAAGCACCCCGAGTGGCGGGCGCTGGCCGAGCTGATATTCGTGATCGTCTCCGAGACGCTGATCTCGGGCTCGCTCGGCGAGGTCCCGGACGATCCCCGGGTGGTACCCACCGTTCGCGAGGTGGTGCGCGACCACGCACTGGACGAGGGCCGCCATCACACCTATTTCGCTCTCTTCCTCAAGGAGCTGTGGGCACAGTCGGACCGGACCGAGCGGCGGGTGATCGGCACCCTCGCGCCGGTGATGGTGGACGCCTTCCTCCAACCCGACCTGCCGGCCCTCCGGAAAGAGCTGACCGGGTACGGGCTGGGCCGGGACGCCGTCGAGCAGGTAGTGGCCGAGGTGTTCCCCGGGAGTCTGGTCCGCAAGACCACCCGTGACGCGTCTCAGCAGACGGTCCAGCACTTCACACGGCTCGGGGCGCTGGACGACCCCGCGATACGGGCCGCCTTCGAGACCTACGAACTGGTGTGACGATGAACGCTGTCGAGAACGAACGACCCACCGTCCTCGTCCTGGGCGGCACGGCCCCGCTGTGGGCCACCGACGGCAGGGACATCAGCGAGCGCTCGGTACGCCAGTTCCGCGACCGCGGGTGCCGGGTGGTCCTCACCGACACCGCCGCCGCCCTGGCGGCCTGTCCCGATCTGGTGGCCGCCGCCGACGAGGCGTACCCACTGGACTTCACCGATCCGGCCGCCTGCGCCGCCTGGGCCGTGTCCTACGCCGAGCGGCACCCGGTGCACGCGGTGGTGGGCTTCCGCGAGTACGCGGTGATCGCCGTCGCGGAGACGGCGGCCGCGCTCGGCCTGCGCGGCAACGATCCGGTGGCGGTCCGCCGGGTCCGTTCCAAGGACGCCTGCCGGGAGTTCCTGCGGGCGGCCGGCTTCGCCCAGCCCGAACTGCGGCTCTGCTCCGAGCCCGCCGAGGCCGCCGCGTTCCTCGCCGCGCAGGCCGGCGCACCGGTGATCGTCAAGCCACGCGACCGCTGCAACAGCGAAGGCGTCCGGCTGGTGCACGATCCGGCGGCGCTGCCCGCCGCCTTCGATCAGGCACGGGACGCGGACGGCCTGGTGCTGGTGGAGACCTTCGTGGAGGGCGCGGAGTACAGCGTCGAGGGCCTGTTCGCCGACGGGGTGCCCAGGGCGCTCGCGGTGACCGCCAAGAAGCTGTCCGCCGGCTCCTTCGTCGAGTCCGGGCACACCATGCCCGCCCCGCTCCCGGACGCCCTGCGCGAGGACATCACCACGCAGGTCGAGGCGGCCCTGACCACGCTCGGCCTGCGCACCGGACCCTTCCACGTGGAGTGCTGGACCACCCCGCGGGGCGTCGTCCTCGGTGAGGTGCACGTCCGGCAGGGAGGTGACGGCATCCACGCCCTGCTGGAGTGGTGCCACCCCGGCCTGGAGCTGTACGGAAGCTGGCTGGACGACCTGCTCGGCCGCCCGGTGAGCCTCCCCGCCGGCGCGAACCCCGCACGCGGTGCCGCCGTACGGTTCCTCGTTCCGCCGGCCGGCACGGTCCGGGAGGTCTCGGGCTGGGAGGAGGCCGCCGCCCACCCCGCCGTACTCGCCGCGACCACCACCCTCGCGCCGGGCACGGAGATCCGCTCCGGCGGCTCCAACAGCGATCGCTACGGACTGCTCATGATCGGCACCGAACGGCCCGGCGAGGCGGGGACGTTGGCGGATCAGTTGCTGAATTCGGTACGGGTGAGCGTGGCCCCACCCGAAGCACCGCTACCGGCCGGGGCCGCACCCGAAGCACCGCTACCGGCCGGGGCCGCACACGGGACATCCGGCCGGGACGCCAGCCAGCGGACCACCCCCGCCAGATAGCCCGGCAGCAGCTCCCGGCCGAAGTGCTCCCGGTCCCAGTCGGTGTCCAGGACCAGCGAGGCATCGGTGCACACGTAGGCCCGACCGAGGCCGCCGCCCTCCAGGGACAGGGCGCGGTCCTCGTACATCGGCCCCTCGTACGCATGCAGCAGAGCACGCTCGGCGGGATCCAGACCGGTCAGCAGGCATCCGGCGACCCGGCTGCCCGCCCGGGGCACCAGACCGGGGAAGGCGCGGTCCCGCAGGGCCGCGTTGCGCCAGCCGGTCACGGCCGCCGGACGGGACACCGGGAGCCGGCCCAGCAGTGCCCGCTGCACTTCGTCGAAGGACAGGCTGCCGTAGACGAACAAGGGCATTTCGGACGTCAGGTGATCGGCCGTCGACAAAGATCCCACTCCCCTACGGACAAGCAGCCGGTGCTTCCTGCCGGAGCCTACGACGCGTGCCCGAACCCGCCGGGCAGCACCCCATCCCAGGAAAGGCGGAGCAGCAGGCATGACGGAGAACCAGGCATGACGGAGAACCAGGTATGACGCGGACCGAGTCGACAGCACCGAGCCCGCCCACCGGGAGCACCTGGCCACAGGTGGCCACGGCCGCAGAGGCCGCCGGCGGCGCCCCCTGGGAGGCCCTGCTGCACAGCGACGACTTCCACCTCTCCCGCCGCTGGCTGAACATCGCCGAGCGCACCACCGCCGCCCCCTTCCGGTACTTCCTGCACGAGCGCGCCGGCTCCCTGGCAGGCGCCCTTCCCACCGTCCTCGCCGACGCGGACGCGCCCTGGGTGCTGGCCCGCCCCGACACCCTGCTCACCGCCTGCGCCGCCGAAGGGGCCGAGGGCGCGGCCGCCGCCCTGGACGCCGTCGGCACCCCGTCCTCCCTGCTGCCCAGCCTGGTCTGCGGCGGCCGCCACATGGGCCGCAGCCGGCTGCTCCGCGCCGACCCGCACGACGACGCCACCACCCGCGGTCTCCTCGATCGCGCCGAAGCCCATGCCCGCGCCGTCGGCGCGGCCTCCGTCGCCTTCCCCTTCGTCGGCGAGCACGACACCGGCCTTCGCGAGGTCCTGGAGCAGCGCGGCTATCTGCGGCACGCCTCCGGCCGCTACTCCGCTCTCGCCCTCCCGCCCGGCGGCTTCGACGGCTACCTCGCCGCTCTGCCCGGCAAGCGCCGCCGCCGTGCCCAGGCCGACCGCCGGCAACTCGCCGAGGCCGGCATCTCCTCCTCCTTGGCCCCGCTCGACGTCCGCGACATCCCCCGGCTCGCCGTCCTGGAGACCTCGCTCCTCGCCAAGTACGGCCTGGACTGGACCCCCGCACACACCGAGGCCGCCCTGCACGGCATCGCCGAGGTGATGGGCGAGGACGCCCTCGTCTCCCGCGTCACGGGCGACGGGGAGATCCGGGGCTACGCCGTCCTGCTCCGCTTCCGCGACCAGTGGTACTCACGCCAGACCGGCTTCGACTACGCCTACCAGGGCCGTCTCCCCCTCTACTTCGAAGCCCTCTACTACCGGCCCGTCACCGAGGCCCCCGCCCATGGCGTCACCGGCATCCATTACGGTCTCGGCAGCGAGGAGGCCAAGCGTTCCCGGGGGTGCACGGCCGAGACCCAGTACGCGTACGTCCTGAAGCTGGAGACGGCCCGGTGAGCGCCCCCGTCCGGGCAGCCGGGAAGGAGCGGTTGCTGCCGGAGGGCTCCGGGGTCCGCCGTTTCGCCGCGGCCGGACTCCTCAACGCGGTCGGCAGCGGCTTCTTCATCTCCTTCGCCCTGCTCTTCTTCAAGGACGTGGCGGCCCTCCCGCTGTCCACCGTCGGCCCCGGTCTGACGGCCGCCTCGCTGGCGGTTCTTCCGCTGCTGCCCGCCCTCGGCCGACTCGCGGACCGGATCGGCCCCCACCGGCTGCTGGTGGCTGCCTCGCTGGCCCGCGCCGCCGCGTTCGCCGGCTTCCTGCTCCTGGACGGCCTGGCCGCCTTCCTGGTCCTGGCCATGCTGTCCTCGCTGGGCACCCGGGCCGAACAGATCGGCAGCCCGCTGCTGGCCGCCGCCCTGGCCGGCCAGGACAGCGCCGCCCGCAGCCGCTGGCTCGCGTTGTACCGGACGATCTTCAACGCGGGGATCGGCGGCGGGGCCCTGCTCGGCGGTCTGCTCGTCACCGGGGGAGTGGGCTACCCCGCGCTCGGCCTGTGCACCGCTGTCGGATTCGCCCTCGCCGCTGCCCTCTATCCGACGGGGCGTGCCTCCGACGCGCCGGTCCCCACTGACACGCCGTCCGCCACAGCCACGTCGGCCTCCACCGACACGCCCGCTTCCCCGGACGCGCCCGCCGCCACCGACACTCCCGCCGCCCCGGACGCGCCCGCCGCCACCGACACTCCCGCCGCCCCGGACGCGCCCGCCGCCACCGACACGCCCGCCGCCGTCGCCCCCGCCACCCGGCCTCCACAAGCTGCGCGGCCGAACGGTCCCTCCCCCTGGCGGGACCCCCGTTTCGTGCGCGTGTCGCTGGCCGGCGCGGCCCTCTTCCTGGCCGCCACCGCCCTGGAGAACGCCCTCCCGGTCTACCTCCTCGACAGCCTCCGGCTCCCCGGCTGGACCGTCGGCGCGATGTTCGGTCTGAACACCACCCTGCTCATGTTCGGCCAGCTCCCCCTGGACCGCCGTCTCAACGGTCACCCGCCGAGCCGTCTGCTGGGCGCGGGCACGCTTCTCGCCACGGCCTCCATCCTGCTGTTCTCCCTGGCCACCGGGGTCGGCCCCGGCCCCGCTGTCGCTCTCCTGGTCGTGGCCATGATCGGCTGGACGGTCAGCGAACTGATCGTCTTCCAGACGGTGGCGGTGGTCCTGACCGCCCTCCCGCCCGAATCCAGGCGCGGCACCTACCTGGCCGCCAACCAGCTCCCGGTGGGCATCGCCACCGCACTGTCCCCCCTCCTCGTCACCTCGATGCTCGCCCTGAGCCCTGCCGTCCTGTTCTGGCTGCTCGCCGCCCTGACAGCGGCGGCCGGCCTCGTCACCCGTACAGAGAGCCCCACCTCATGACCACCGTTCTCACCGCCCCGGCCGAGGCGGACCGCATCGCGGAGATCCCCGCTGCCCTCTGGGACGCGCTCGCCGGCGACCACGACTTCTTCCTCAGCCACCGCTGGACCAGCGTGGTGGAGGCCACCGGCAAGGTGGACACGCACTACGTCGTCCTCCCGGACGACGAGGGCCGCCCCGTGGCCGCCGTCTCCATGGCCCTGGCCGACGCGAGCGTCCCCTGGACCCTGGTCCGTCCCGACACCGTCCTCGCCTCCGGCGCCGAACAGGGACTCCCCGGCGCCGCCGAACTCCTGGCCTCCCTGCCCGGTGATCCCGCCGAGACCCTGCTGCCCGGCGTGGTCGCGGGCGGTCGCCACGTGGGCGGAACCCGTCTGCTGCTCGCTCCCGGAGCCGGCCCCGCCGAGGTGGCGGCGCTCCTGGACCGTACGGAGGAATGGGCCCGCGCCCGCGGCGCCCGCTCGGTCTCGTTCCTCTACACCGACGAGACCGACACCTTCCTCGTCGACGCCCTCCGCGACCGCGGCTACCGGTCCGCCGAGGCCGGCCGCTACAGCCGGCTCGATGTCCCCGAGGGCGGCTTCGAGGCGTACCTCGAACGGTTCAGCAGCCACCGCCGCCGCAGGATGCGCGCCGAGCGCCGCGCCCTGGAGGGCGCGGGCGTGGAGCACCGCATGGGTCCCCTCGCCGATTTCCCGTTGCCCCGCCTCGCCGCTCTGGAGGCCGAACTCTTCGCCAAGTACGGCCTCGGCCACTGGAAGGCGTCCCAGTCCCAGGAGGTTCTGGAGCGGACCCTGTCCGTGTTCGGCGAGGACGCCTTCGTCTCCGCCACCGTCGCCGACGGCGAGGTCCGCGGATTCGGCCTGTTCATCGCCCGCGGCAGCTGCTGGTACGCCCTGCGGGCCGGCTTCGACTACGCCTTCCAGGAGCCGGCCAAGCTGCCCCTCTACTACGAGACGCTCTACTACCGCATCGTCGAGCACGCTGCCGCGAGCGGCATCCGCACCGTCCACTACGGGCTCGGCAGCGAGGACGCCAAGAGCTCCCGCGGCTGCACCGCGACCACCCAGCACAGCTACGTCCTGCCGCTGTGACCTCCCACCTCCCCGTTCCCACCCCACGTTCCCGCCTCACACCACACCACCAGAAGGAGCCCGGCGTGACCACCGCCGCCACTCTCGACACCACCCGCACCGCCGGCGGAGTCGCCTACGACATCATCGACCGCGCCCTGTGCGCCGTCCCCGAGTACCGGGACTTCCGCGGCGGTCTGCTCAGCCGCACCGACTACTGTTCCTGGCTGAACACCGGTGGCCTGCGCCCCGAGGACGTCGGGCTGAACGAGGACCAGCTCAACCTCTCGACCCGTTTCCCCGTGGACGAGCGCGCCTTCGTCGCACAGGTCCTGGAGGGGCTGGAGCGGGACGGCGTGATCGCCTCCACCGACTACCCGGAGGGCGAGTTCGAGGCGCTGCGTGAGCGCGTCGCCCAGCAGTTCGCGCACGAGGGCCGCACCACCTACATCTTCCCGGAAGAGGCCCGTCTGCTCTTCGCCCTCTGCCATCTGCTGGCTCCCCGCCGCACCGTCTTCCCCGGCTCGTACTACGGGTACTGGGCGGTCTGGGCGCTGCCCGGCATCCGCGCGGCCGGCGGTACCGCCACCCTGATCGACATCGACCCCGGCACGATGGCGCTGGCCGAACGCAACCTCACCGCCCTCGGTCTCGCCGACGGCGTCGAGTTCGCCACCACCGACGCCATCGCCCACGGTCTGACCCTCGAGCCCGTCGACCTGTGCGTCCTGGACGCCGAGGGTCCCTCCCCCCACCGCGCCCCCGAGGGCATGGACCCCGACCTGATCGACAAGGCCATCTACTTCCCGATCATGGAGGCCACCACCCCCGCCCTGCGCCCCGGTTGCCTGCTGATCGCCCACAACATGCTGCTCGGCAACCTCACCGAGAACCGCTACTTCACCGGGCGCATCGCCAACAACCGGGCCCAGTACGCCCGCTTCCACGGCCACCTGGACGCCCACTACGACCTCCAGCGCCTGATCCCCAGCTCCGAGGGCGTCGGAATCTACCGCCGCCGCACCGACGCCGTCCTGCGGGAGGCCTCCCGATGAGCGCCCTCGTCCTGCGCCCGCTGACCGAGGCCGATCTCCCCGAGGTGCTGTCTACCCTCAACCACGCCATCCGGCACACCGACGCCACCCTGGACCACGACGAGAAGACGCTGGACGACCTGCGCGTCTGGCTGGCCGCCCACCACGGCCGCTACCCCGCCCTGGCCGCCGAGCAGGAGGGGCGGCTCGCCGGGTACGGCACCCTCAGCCCGTTCTCGTCCCGCAGGGGCTACCTGGCCAGCGCCGAGATCTCCATCTACCTCGCGCCCGACGCGCGGGGCCGGGGCGTCGGCTCGGCCCTGTGCGCCCGTCTCACCGAACTGGCCGAGCAGGCCGGCATGTCCACGGTGATCGCGTTCATCTCCTCCGGCAACGAGCCCTCCCGCCGCATGGTCCTGCGCGCCGGGTACCGCCACGAGGGCGTCCTGCGCCAGGTCGGCTACAAACTCGGCCGCCTGACCGACCTGGACATCTTCCAGCGCACCTTCCCCGCCAACTGCGCCCGCTACGACGGCACCCCCCTCGACGACCTGCTCGCCGCCCCCACCCCTGTGAAGGAGCCCGTCCGATGACCGCCCTGCCCCCCACCGCCGCGCCCGCGACCTCCACCGCCCCGGGCGGTTCCGCCGCCTACGACGGCCATGTCGCCTCCCAGCCCCAGGCCCTGGCCGCCCTCCTCCAGACCCCCGTCCCTGTCCTCGACCCCGCCCGGCCTCTCGTCTTCACCGGCATCGGCACCTCCCTCCACGCCTGCCGCGTCGCCGCGGGCTGGGTCCGGCTGCTGACCGGCGGACGGATACGGGCCGCCGCCATCGACGCCCACGACCTGGCCCTCACCGAGCACGTCACCTCCGCCGACCAGGTCGTGGTGGTCAGCCACCGGGGCACCAAGGCCTGCCCCAACGACGTCCTCCGCCGCGCCGCCGAAGCCGGTGCCACCACGGTCGCCATCACCGGCGAGGGCCCGGCCGAGCCCGCCGCCGACACGGTCCTGCGCACCTGCCCCCAGGAAGCCGCCAGCACCCACACCGTCTCCTACACCACCGCCCTGACCCTGCTCGCCCGCCTGGTCGCCACCGCCCTCGGCGAACAGGGCGCCCCGCTGGCCGCCGCGCTCCGGGAGGTCCCCGAGGCCCTGTCCCGCACGCTGGAGCTCACCGTCGCCCCGGAGGCCGTGGACGCCCTGGCCGACGCCGCCGGACCGGTCCTGGTCACCGGCACCGGACTGGACGCGATCACCGCCGCCGAAGCCGCGCTCAAGATCAAGGAGGGCACGTACCGCTGGGCCGAGGCCCTGCACACCGAGTTCGCCCTGCACGGCACTCCCGCCGTCTTCTCCGCGACCACCGCCGGCTTCCTCCTGCGCCCCGCCGGGCCCGACGCCGGCCGCACCGCCGACCTGGAACGGGTCCTGCGCGCCCTGGGCGCTCCCGTCCACCACAGCGCCGACGATCCCGATTCCGCCCTCCCCTTCGCCTCCGTCCCCGCTCTCGTACGTCCGCTGGTGTCGGTCGTCCCCTTCCAGCGCCTGGTCTCCCTGGCCGCCGCCCGCACCGGCGCCAGCCCCGACCTCACCCACCTGGAGGCCGAGCCCTGGGCCTCGGCCATCCGGTCGGTGAAGCTGTGACCGTCAGCCCGGGCATCGCGCCGGAGACCGCCTCGGCCGGCCCCACCGCCGCCGCCGTCACCGAGGCCTATCTCTCCGACCCCCGCCTGGCCGACGCCGTCCGCGAGACCGTCTACCCCCCGGCCTTCCAGGAGTGCTGGGGGGCCCGCATGCTCTCCCGCCCCCTCTTCACCGACGGTCCCGAGCTGCGCCGTGCCGCGGCCGACGTGCAGGACCTGTTCGCCCTGCTCGCCTCCCTCCCGCAGCGCCTCTTCGACGGGGACACGGCCCGTTACTGCGACGCCCTCGGTATCGCCCCCGACCGGGCCGCGGTGATCTCCCGCTTCGCCGCCGGCCCCGGTGCGGCCACCCGCTACGGCCGTGCCGACCTCTACCACGACGGCAGCGCCTTCAAGCTGCTGGAGTTCAACATCGCCAGCGACCTGGGCGGCACCGACCGCTCCCAGATGCAGCGGGCCCTGCTCACCCACCCCGCGTTCGCGGACTTCGCCGCCGAACACGGCCTGGAGCACGTCCACACCGGTGAACGCGTCGCCGTCGCCCTGCGCGAGGCCGCCCGTCACCTCACCCGCGGGGTCCGAGAGCCCCGCGTCGGCCTGGTCTGCGCTCCGGGCGGCCTGGCCGCCTTCGGCCATCTGCTGCTCGCCTTCGCCGAGATGATGCGGGGCCTCGGCCTCCCCCTCACCCTCGGCGAACTGGACACCCTCACCGAACAGAACGGCCGCCTCCGCCTCGACGGCGACCCCCTCGATGTCGTCCTGCGCTTCTTCACCGTCGACGACCTCTGCGCCGACCCCTCCTCCGCCGCCCGCGCCGAACTCGCCTTCCGGGCCCACGAGGAGGGGCGCGCCGTCCTGTGGACCCCGATGGACAGCTCCCTCTACTCCAACAAGGGCGCCCTCGCACTCCTCTCCGACCCCGCCACCGCCTTCACTCCCGCCGAACGCGCCCTCACCGACCGTCTCCTCCCGTGGACCCGTCTCCTCGCCGACGGACCGCCCACCCCCGGACCCACCCCCAAAGAGACCGTCACCGACCTGCTGTCCTTCTGCCGGGAACACCGCACCCAGCTCCTCCTCAAGCCCCTCCGTGACTTCGGGGGCACGGGCGTGATCCCCGGCTGGGAACGCGACCCGGACGACTGGGCCCGCCTCCTCCAGGACCGCATGGCGGACGCCGCCGGCCCCCTCACCGGTCTGGGCAACCGCTGGATCGTCCAGCGCCGCGTCCTGCCCCGCACCGAACCCGTGCTCGACCCCGCCACCGGCGCCCGTACCCCCTGGGTCGCGGCCTGGGGCCTCTTCCTCACTCCCCAGGGCTACGCCGGCACCGACGTCCGGGCCGCCCCCGCCTCCGCCTCCGCCGTCGTCAACTACGGCTCCAACCCCCTGACCCGCACCACCGGCGTCTTCACCGTCGGTCCCGCGGGGTGAGCCGATCACCGGACGGACCCGGGTGTCGCAGGTCACCGACGGAGAAACGCCAGGTCCCCAGGCTGCTCGCATGAGCAGTCTGGGGACCTGTGTCGTCCGCGTCCTGCGGCGGCCGCGGTCACGCGGGGGTGCCGTTCCACGTGAGGAGACCGGTGAGACCGGTGGGTACGCGCGGCAGGGGTTCGCCCGGTCGAAGAGGGAGCAGGCCCGGCTGCTCGGGCGGCGGTCTTAGGGGACGGCCGGTGTGCCGGAAAAAGAGCCGGTGTGCCGGAAAAAGAGAGGGAAAGGAGATACTGGCTCCTTTCCACTCTCAACGTATAGCGCACCGGGGGGCTTGCGGCAAGGCCCCCTCTGTGCCGCAGAATCGCCCGCCGAGGGTCGGGAACTGCGGAAACGAGGGCGCGGAATGCGTGTAGTGCTGTCCCCCTGCGGGTCGCGTGGGGGTGTGGAACCGACGGTGGCGCTCGGGGTGGCGTCGCGGGCGCTCGGGGCGCGGTTGCGGGCGCGGGGCGGCCGTCCGGGTCCGGGTGAGCCGTCCACCCCGGCACGCGGCGGCCGCGTATGCCCCGCCCTGTCGTGACACCGAACGGGTCGCAAGCGACCGAACCGACCATCCCACCAGCGACCCCTCTCGGAGTTGACACCGTGACACCCCTGACCACCAGCGCGTTCGACCTTCCCGACCGTCTCGCGCCCAAGGCCGACCCGGCGCTGATCGCCGGCGACGAGCGGCACTTCGCGGCCGTCGCGGAGTGTCTGGAGGAGTCGATCGCCGACGTGTCCGGCCGCCTCGACGCCGAACGCCGGGCGCCCGGCGGCATCGGCCGGCACGCGATGGACCGGGACGCGGAGATCCACCGGCTGACCGCCCGCCTGCGCACGCTGCGGCGCTTCGGTCTGGACCTGTGCCTCGGCCACATGGTGGGCGCGGACGACCCCGAGCCCGTGTACATCGGACGGCTCGGCCTCACGGACAGCACGGGCCGCCGGCTGCTGGTCGACTGGCGCTCCCCCGCGGCCGAGCCGTTCTTCGGAGCCACCCACGCCCACCCGATGGGGCTGGCGAGCCGCCGCAGGTATCGCTGGACGCGCGGCCGGATCAGCGACTACTGGGACGAGGTGTTCACCGCGGACGGTTTCGCCGGGCACGCCGCGCTCGACGACCAGTCCGCCTTCATCGCCAGCCTGGGCGGCAACCGCTCGCCCCGGATGCGGGACGTGCTCGGCACCATCCAGGCCGACCAGGACGCCATCATCCGCGCGAGTTCGCGTGGTGCCCTCGTCGTCGACGGCGGTCCGGGCACGGGCAAGACCGTCGTCGCCCTGCACCGCTCCGCCTACCTCCTCCACTCCGACCCCCGCCTCGGTCACCGGCGGGGCGGCGTGCTGTTCGTCGGCCCGCACCGGCCGTACCTGGCCTACGTCGCCGACGTCCTCCCCAGCCTCGGGGAGGAGGGCGTCCAGACCTGCGTCCTGCGGGACCTCGTCGCCGAGGGAGCCGCGGCGGCGGTCGAGGCCGATCCCGAGGTGGCCCGCCTGAAGTCGGACGCGAAGCTGGTGGGGGCGATCGAGAAGGCCGTCCGGTTCTACGAGGAGCCGCCCACCGAGGGGATGACGGTCACGACCCACTGGTCCGACGTCCGGCTGAGCGCCGCGGACTGGGCCGTGGCGTTCGAGGCGGCGGAACCCGGTACTCCGCACAACGAGGCGCGCGACCAGGTCTGGGAGGAGCTGCTCACGATCCTGGAGGACAAGCACGCCGACGAGCACGACGGCGACGACGTCCCTCCCGCCCTGCTGCGCAGGTCCCTGTCGCGGAACAGGGAACTCCTCACCGCGTTCCACCGCGCGTGGCCGCTGCTCGAAGCGGCCGACCTCGTCTCGGACCTGTGGTCGGTGCCCGCGTACCTGCGGATGTGCGCCCCCTGGCTCGGCCCCGACGACGTACGACGGCTCCAGCGCGCGGACCCCCAGGCCTGGACGGTGTCCGACCTGCCGCTCCTGGACGCGGCACGGCAGCGGCTCGGCGACCCGCAGACGGCGCGGCGCAAGCGCCGGCACCGGGCCGCCATCGCCGCCCAGCGCGAGCGCATGGCCCAGGTCGTCGACAACCTGATCGACGCCGTGGCCGACTCGGGCGCCGACGGTGACGACGGCGAGGGCCTGGTGACGATGCTGCGCGGCGAGGACGCCCAGGTCAGCCTGGTCGACGAGGCCGAACTGCACACCGCCGACCCGGACCTGCTCGCCGGCCCGTTCGCCCACGTCGTCGTCGACGAGGCCCAGGAACTCACCGACGCGGAGTGGCAGATGCTGCTGCTGCGGTGCCCGTCCAGGAGCTTCACCATCGTCGGGGACCGCGCCCAGGCCCGGCACGGGTTCACGGAGTCGTGGCGGGAACGGCTCGAACGGGTCGGCTTCGACCGGATCAGCATGGCCGCCCTGACCGTGAACTACCGCACACCGGAGGAGATCATGGCGGAGGCCGAGCCGGTCATCCGGGCCGTGCTCCCGGACGCCAACGTGCCGACCTCCATCCGCAGCGGCGGCGTCCCCGTCGCGCACGGATCCGCCTCGGATCTGCACTCGGTCCTCGACGCCTGGCTCGCCGCGCACGCCGACGGGACCGCCTGCGTCATCGGCGACCCCTCGTTCCGGGCGACGCCTCGCGTCCGGTCGCTGACACCGGAGCTGTCGAAGGGGCTGGAGTTCGACCTGGTCGTCCTCGTCGACCCGGAGGCGTTCGGCGAGGGCGTCCGAGGAGCGGTCGACCGCTACGTCGCGATGACCCGGGCGACCGGGCAGCTCGTCGTCCTCACCAGCCCCTGACGTCTCAGGGGAGGCCCGGAACGTCGACCGGCACCTCGGCCCACACCGTCTTGCCCACCGGGTGACGGGCCGCCGTCCCCCAGCGCACGGCCAGGGCGTCCACCAGGAGCAGACCGCGGCCCGACTCACCGTCGGGGAGCGGCTCGGGCGGGGCGGCGGGCGGCCGTTTCCCGGCGGCCGCGTCGGCGACCTCGATCCGCACCAGGCCCGACGCCCGGTCGAGCCGGAGCCGGAGGCGCCAGTCGCGCCCCGGCACCCGGCCGTGCCGCACGGCGTTCGCGGCCAGTTCGCCCACGACGAGGGCGACCGCGCACGACGCGTCCGACACCGGCGGGTGCCCCCACTCCTCCATCCACCGCGCGGCGAGCCGCCGGGCGAGTCGCGCCCCTCGGGGCGAGGAGGTGAACCACGCGCTGAACACGGGGAGTTCGGTGCTCGTGCGGGGCCCCTCGCCCGAGGTGGTCGGTCCTGTCAGCACAGCGTGCCCGTCCTTGCCTGTCGTCTCTTCCGACGCCCCGCAGCGTGCGCGAGTTGTCACGTTCCGCACTCAAGGGTCGTCGGGCGGCCCTACGCTCGAAAGGTGACACAGCCTTACCTTTCGGCTCGTAAGGAACGGAAGTGACGTCTTGGCCAACGGAATCGATCCCAGTACGTCGATGGCGGCACTGTTCGGTGTACGGGTGCGCAAGCTCCGGACGGCGGCCGGCCTGACCCAGGCGGAACTCGGCCAGAAGACACACGTCGTGAGCACCCGCATCACGCAGATCGAACGGGCCTCCGGAGCGAAACCGACGCTGGAGCTGGCGCGAGCGCTGGATGCCGCCCTCGGGGCGGACGACCTGCTGGTGGAGTTGTGGCCGTACGTGTACCGGGAGGCGTTCCCGGACTGGTCGCGGAAGTTCATGGAGTACTCGGAGAGGGCGGTGTCCATCGGGGAGTATGCGGCGCATGTGGTGCCTGGTCTGCTGCAGACCGAGAACTACGCTCGAGCCGTCCTGAGCGTCGGCCTGACGCTGAGCAGCGAGGCGCAGTTGGAGGAGCGGCTCACAGCCCGTATGGGACGCCAGGAGCGGCTCGGCTCGGCTGACCGACCGAGCCTGTGGGTCGTTCTCGACGAAGCGGTGTTGAGGCGTCCGGTCGGCGGTCACGCGGTGATGCGTGAGCAATTGGGGCGGCTGCTGGACACCGCAACGGAACGCCACATCACTGTGCAGGTATTGCCGTTCGACCAGGGCGAGCACGACGTGATGGGCGGCTCGCTGACGATGCTCACGCTGCCCGACGACTCGGAGGTCGTCTACACGGAAGGGGCGCACTACGGCCAACTCGTCGAGGATCCGGCCGAGGTCAGGCGGTTTTCCTTCACCTACGATCGGCTGAGGGCGGCAGCCCTGCCCCCGCTCATGTCGCTCGACATGATCCGATCCGTGATGGAGGGCAACCACCGTGAAGCCAAGGTCCCGTCCCGATCTGAACGGCGCCGTCTGGCGCAGGAGCAGCTACAGCAATCAGGAGGGCGGCAACTGCGTGGAGGTGGCCGACGTGAGTCAGGGCGCCGTCCCCGTCCGTGACAGCAAAGCCCCGCACGGCCCCGCCCTGACCTTCGCACCCGGCTCCTGGTCGGCGTTCATAAGCGAGTTGAAGAGCGCTCGGCACCGGATCTGAGTCGGCCAGGTCCGGCCGGGCACCTGCCACCCCCGCCTTCCGAGTCCGCCGGATCCTCGCCCGCGAGGGTCCGGTGGGCCACGGGCCGCCTCGAGAACCGGAAAGCGTTCGGGAACCCGGCCGTTGCCGTCACAGGCTGTGCTGGTCGATGAGGTCTCTCAGGGTCTCGAAGGCGGGCTTCGGGGTGTAGTCGTCGGTGGTGAGGCCGAACCGGTGGAAGAGGCCGGGGTTGGTGGTGTCGGCGTCGCGGAGGGCGAAGTGGGTGTAGCCGCTCAGGCCGAGTCGTGTGGCGTGGGTCGCGATGGTGTCGACCACGGTGCGTACGACGTCCGCCTGGCGGTGCGGGGGGCGGTCCGGGCCGGTGGGCCAGCCGTGTTCGGTGATGTGCAGGGGCAGGTGTCCCAGGCCGGCCGGGGTCATCGCCGTCTCGCGGTGGTGGCGTAGAAGTCCTTCTACGGCGGGTGCCAGGTCGGCGGCGGCCACGGGCTGGAAGACGTCGGGGAAGAAGTCCAGGCCGACGTAGTCGAGGCCGGCGACGAAGTCGGCGCCTCCGTGGTCGGTCAGGTCGGTGAGGAAGGAGGCGCCGGGGCCGAAGAGCGGAGAGGTGTTGATGCCTGTGCGCAGGTGCGTGAGTCCGAGGTCGCGGGCCTGTGCCCGGGCGGCGGCCACACCGCGGACGATCGCGTCCCGCACGCCCGGGTAGTAGCCGTCCAGCGTGGGGTTGGTGGTGTCGTTCGGTTCTTCGGCGACCTGGAGGGTGTCGGTGACGGCGCCGTACTGGGCGACGAGTTCGCGCAGGAAGGCGCAGTAGCCGTCGACGTCCCCGGCGGCCGAACGGTACTGCGCCACCAGGTCGAGGCGGCGGCCCCGGACGGCGTAGCGGGCCGCGTCCGCCGGTGCCGCGGTGGGGTGGGGCTCGCCGAGCCGGGTGGTGTCGTCGAAGCCCGTGTAGGCGCGCACCAGGAACGGGCGGTCCGCCCGGCCCTGGAGCCGGTCGAGCGCGTCGGCCACGCGGGCCGGGTCGTCGGGCGGCCCGCCGGCCAGCCCTCCGGCGTCGTCGCCGGTGACTCCGCCGGGATAGATCCCGAAGAGCAGTCCTTCACGTGCCGGAAGCGTCATGCGTCCGCGTCCTCTCGTTTCTGGTCGGCCACAGGGGATGCCGTCGCGGGCCCGGACCCGGGCCAGGTCAGTGAGCCGGTGCGGATGTCGTCGACGACCGAGCCGATCCACGCGATCTCGGCGCGCGCGAGGGACAGCGCGTACTCGGCCTCGATGACGTGCAGCCGGGGCACGCCGGCCGTCAGGGCGTCCGTGAGGCGCCGCTCGTCCGCCGCCGTGCGGTGCCGGAGGCGTTCCGTCCGCTCGGTCAGCGCCTCCACGGCGCCGCCGGGTCCGAGGGCGCCGAGGTAGCTGACGGCGCCCAGGAACTCGGAGAACTCCCGCTCCGGGTTGCGGATGCGGGAGTCCAGCCGGCGCACGAGCTCGTCGCGCCCCGCCCGGGTGAGCTCGTAGACGGTCCGCTCCGGCCGGTTGCCGGAGCGCTCCTGCCCTTGTGCGGCCACCCAGCCCGCCTCGACCGTGGCGGCGACGGTGTTGTACAGCGTGCCGCGCGTGATCGCCGCCGCATGGCTCTCGCTGCGTTTCCGCAGCTCGGAGAGCATCTGGTACGGGTGCATGGACTGTTCCAGGAGGAGTCCCAGCACGGCCAGCACGATCGGGTTGTCCAGGGCGCGACGAGGCATGGTCGAACTCTAACAGTCTAAATAGACCATTCCTAGGTGGGAGTCGCGGTCAGAAGACGTTCTGGCCCGGGGTCAGGAGCGAACGGGGGTCATAGGCGCGTTTCGCCGCCTCCAGCCCGGACCAGGCCGGGCCGAAGTGGGCCTGCCAGTCGGCGGGGGTGAAGGGGATGCTGCCGACGGGGTACCAGTGGCCGCCGACGGCCGCGGCGCTCTCGTAGGCGGAGCGGTTGGCGGCGAGGAGGCGGTTGAGGGTGGCGGTGTCGTCGGGCGGGACGGCGCCGAGGATGTCGAAGAGGTACGTCACCGGCTCGTCGGGGGCGCGGAACAGCGGGGTGGTGAGCCGGTCGCGCAGCAGCGGGTAGAAGAGGATCACGCCGGGGCCCAGGTCGGCCGGGGTGAGGGCGTCCAGGAGCGGTGCGGCGACGGTGGCGGCGGAGCTGCCGGGGAGCAGCAGGTCGAGCCAGGGGTGGGCCCATGTCCACTGGCCGGCCGCTTTCAGGGCGGCGACGGTGGGGGCCAGCCGGTCGAGGAAGTCGTAGTAGGGCAGGTCGGTGCGGTGGACGGCTGCGGGGTCGTGGCGCAGGCCGCGCAGGAGTGCCGTGTCGTCCGGTGCGGGGCCGGCCGGCGGACCGTAGGCCACCACCTCCATGACGTAGGTGCGGAACCTCCCGTCGGCGTCCGCGAAGACCTGGCCCTCGACGTAGTCGAAACGGCCCTCCTCGGCGAGGACGCGCTGGTCGTCGAGGAAGGTCTCCAGGTCGTCGTAGGTCAGCTGGTAGTGGCGTACGGTCTCGGGTGCGCGTACCAGGCGCAGGGTGGCTTCCACGATGACGGCGCACTGGCCGAGGCCGGCCAGGACGGCGCGGAAGAGGTCGGGGCGGCGGGACGGGGAGCAGCGCAGGAGCTCACCCGCGCCGGTGACGACCCTGAGTTCGGTGACGTTGTCGACCTGGGCGCCGTGCCGGTGGGCCTGGCCGCCCAGGCCGCCCACGGACAGGGTGCCGCCGACGGAGAGCTCCAGGTAGTCGGTGAAGACGGGCGGGGTGAGGCCGTGGGCGAGGGTGGCCTTGGCCACGTCGCTCCAGCGGGCGCCGGCGCCCACCGTGACGGTGGTGCCGCCCGGCCCGAGCGGGCCGATGTCCGCGAGCGTCGCGGTCTCGACGACGAGGCCGCCCTCGACCTGCGCCTGGCCGAACGCGGCGTGCCCCTGGCCGCGCGGCGCGACCGGCAGGCGGTGCTCGCCGCAGAACCGGATCATGGCGACGACGTCGCGGACGGACCCCGGGCGCAGGACGGCGACCGGCCGGCGGTGCACGATGTGGCCGAAGTCGTCCGCCGCGGCGGTGAGCGACGGCTCGTCCGTGACGAGGGTCCCGTCCAGCCGGGGGATCCGGGACACTCCGGGGATCCCCGCGGTCGGCCCGGGGCCGGACGCCGTGGCGGACTCGGTGGCGGACGCCGGGCCTGACGCCGTTGCGGATTCCGTGGCGGACGCCGGGCCGGTCGTGGCCCAGCTCCGCGTGGCGGGGTCGAAGCCGATCACGGCCGCCCCGGTGACGGTGAGTCCGCGCAGGACAGTACGGCGTGACGGTGTGCGGGACATACGTGCCACTCCCCCCTCGGAAGTGCTCCGAAGTGATCCGATTGACCTGAGTCGGTCAAATCCACGTCAGGGTAGGGGAGTTGAGGTCACCGCGTGGGGTGTTCGAGGGCCGTGCGAGCGGTACGGCGGGTTCCGGTGGGGCGCCCCGGCCGACCGGCTCCGGTCGGCGCGGGTCGAGGCGCATCGGGATCCGGGGACGGCCGGCCAGGACCGACGTGGTGTCGGCGGCGTGGCGGCATGGGAGATGCCCTTCCCGCGGTGGCCCGGGGTGCGGGGCGACGCCGCCCGGGAAACCGGGGGAGGATCGGAGGGACGGATCCGGGCAGGACGGAAGGACGGAACAGTGATCATCTTCGGCACCAAGGGGTACCTGTACCAGCTCGCGATACTGACGCTGGTGTGCGGGGGCTGCGGCAACCCCGCCGCGCACACGCTCAGGAAGCGCGTCACGAAGTTCACGCTCTTCTTCGTGCCGCTGTTCCCGGTCTCCACGAAGTACCTGACGCAGTGCACCTTCTGCGGTGCCGAGCAGAAGGTGACCGCGGAGCAGGCTCAGCGGTTGCAGGCGCAGGGCGCGGGCGGGTACGGCGGCCAGCCGCACGGGCAGCCGCAGCAGCAGCCGTACCAGGGACGGTGACCGGTTCTCCGGGCCTCCTCCTCAGGTGTTCCACGTCTCGTCGTACGGGTCGTCCGGCGCCGCCACGGGCCTGGCGGTGGTGACCTCGAGGAACGGGATCGGGCCGCCGTTGACCGGGTCGCGGGTCAGCCGGGGGGTGTGGGTGCCGGTGACCTCCAGCCAGGTGTCCGGCTGGAGGACCGGGGGGACGCGGCCGGTGAGGCCGACCTTGACGGGCTGGGCGTCCGCCGCGCAGCAGTTGAGGGCCATGCGGACCAGGTAGGGGGTGCCGTCGCGGTCCAGGGCGACGAAGCCGGTGAGGGTGACGCGGCGGCCGGTGAGGGTGCGGCCGTGGTCGTAGGCCGCGCGGCCCGCGTAGTCGGCGACCGCCAGCGGGAGGGGGTCGGTGGCGGGGAGCACGGGGTAGGCGACCGGTTCCTGGAGGGCCGTACCGGTGCGGGTGGCGGTGTACGAGCCCAGGGCCGGCGGGGCGACGAGGATCAGCGCCAGGAGGGGGAGGAGCAGGAGCCAGGAGACGCGGGGTTCGGGGTGGGCCGCCGCCCGGTCGCCGGTCACCACCCGGTCGCCGGTCACCACCCGGTCGCCGGTCGCCGTCCGATCCCCGGTCACCGTCCGATTGCCGGTCGCCGTCTCCACTCGTCGCTTCGGCCCGCGCCACTCGTACCACCCCGTCGCCAGTGCCGTGGCGATCAGGACGGCGCCGGACGCCAGGAGGAGCGGTTGCAGGCCTGCCTTGACGTAGCGCAGGTAGAGGTCGGTGGTGCCGGCGTGCAGGAGGCTCGTGCCGAGCAGGAACAGGACCGCGGCCTGGGCCTGGCGGTTCACAGGAGCACCGCCCCGGTCAGGGCCGACACGGCGACGGCGAGGACGAAGGTCGCCGGGGCGAAGCGCAGGGCGAAGGCGCGGCCGAAGGTGCCCGCCTGCATCGCGAACAGTTTGAGGTCGATCATCGGGCCGACCACCAGGAAGGTGAGCCGGGCCGTGAGCGAGAACTGGGTCAGCGACGCCGCGACGAACGCGTCCGCCTCCGAGCACAGGGACAGGACCACGGCCAGGACGGCCAGGGCCAGGACCGCCACCGCCGGATGACCGGCGGCCGTGCGCAGCCAGGTCTCCGGTACGGCGGCCTTCAGGGTCGCCGCCGCCATCGCGCCGACGACGAGGAAGCCGCCCGCGTGCGTCACGTCGTGCCGCACCGAGTCCCAGAAGGCCTCGCCCCTGCTCCGCCCCTCGTGCGGGGCGTGCGACGGCGGGCGCAGCCAGTCCATGCGGCCCAGGCGGTGCCACAACCAGCCCATCGCGCACGCCACGAGCAGGCTCGCCGCGAAACGGGCCAGGACCATCGCGGGGTCGTGGGGGAAGGCGACGGCCGTCGCCGTCAGCACGATCGGATTGATCGCCGGGGCGGAGAGCAGGAACGCCAGGGCAGCGGCGGGGGTGACGCCCCGGCGGACCAGGGCGCCGGCGACGGGCACGGACGCGCACTCGCAGCCGGGCAGCACCGCGCCCGCGGCCCCCGCCACCGGGACCGCCAGCGCGGGGCGACGGGGCAGGGCGCGGGCGAAGAACGACGGAGGGACGTACACGGCGATCGCCGCCGACAGCAGGACCCCCAGGACGAGGAACGGCAGGGCCTGGACGACCACCGCGAGGAAGACCGTCGTCCAGCTCTGCATCACCGGTGCGGACAGGGCGCGGCGGATGGGGCTCTGGAGCAGCACCAGCAGGAGCAGGAGCAGGGTGAGGGCCAGGGGGGAGGTCACACGCCCGGTCTCCGGGGACTTCCGCGCTCGCTCCCGGGACGCCGCCGGGAGTTCCCCCTCGTCCGAGGGGGCTCGTGTGATGGCCACGGGTGGGCACCTCCGGATCCGTGTCTTGCCCTCCCCTCCCCTACGGCCGGACGCCCGCCCGCGTTCAGCTACCTCTGGAACCGCCCGTCCCGGTGGGGCAGTCTTCTCACTCGTGGGGAGCGTTCCGAATCAGATCGCCCCGTCGGGTGAGCCCGTCGGGCACATGGTGGTGTGCGGCGACGACGGGCTGGCGCACCGTCTGGCCGCCGAGTTGCGGCAGGTGTACGGGGAGCGGGTCACGCTCGTCGTACCGCCGTCCGAGCGGACGGTGCGGCCGCCGGTCGTCGGGCGCGCCCGCGCGGTGTCGGCGGCCTTCCTCGACCGGGTGGTGAACGCGGCCGTCAACCGCGCCGCCGGCAGCGCAAGCGGCAGCGGCAGCGGCAGTAACGGTTCGCCAGGGGGCGGCGCCGGCAGCGGTGACCCCGGCAGCGGGCCCGAGCTGGAGGCCGCCGAGCCCACCGAGGCCGTCCTCGCCGAGGCGGGGGTGGCACAGGCCGCCGCGCTGGCCCTGGTGTACGAGGACGACGAGCGCAACATCCGCGCCGCCCTCACCGCCCGCCGGCTCAACCCCCGGCTGCGGCTCGTGCTGCGGCTGTACAACCGGCGGCTGGGGCAGCACATAGAGGAACTCCTCGACCAGGCGGCCGCGTTGGCGTCGGGGGGCGGCGACCGCACGGTCGGCGACGCCTCGACCACCGTCCTGTCCGACGCGGACACCGCCGCGCCCGCGCTGGCCGCGACCGCCGTCGCCGGCACCACCAAGGTCGTCCAGACGGACGGGCTGCTGCTGCGGGCCGTCGAACGCCCGCCGCCCGGACCCGGGCACGTCGCCGGCGCGGGGCCGCCCACCCTCGCGCTGCTGTCCTCGACGGGCAACGACCCCGCCTTCGCGGACGGCTCCGAGGCCAGCGGGGAGCAGGGGCCGGTGCTGCTGCCGGACGCGGCGACGGTGGCCGCTGCGACCGGGCGGGGCAGTGTCGTCCTGGAGCAGGTGGCCTACTCGGCCGCGGGCGCGCTGCCCACGGGGCGGGGGGTCGGGATGGTGCCGCCGTTCGCCTCGCTGTTCTCACGGCGGCTGCGCTGGTCGCTGGCCGGGCTGGTGGGCTGTGTGGTCGCGCTGGCGGTGGCGCTGTGGCTGGTGACCGGGATCCATCCGCTGGGCGCGGTGTACCTGACGCTGCTGGACCTGTTCGCGATCAACGAGCCGGCGCTCGGGAAGTCGACGGAGCGGCAGGTGCTGCAACTGCTGTCCGGGCTGATGGGGCTGTTGCTGCTGCCGGTGCTGCTGGCCGCGGTGCTGGAGGCGCTGGGGACGTTCCGCGGGGCGGGGGCGGTGCGCAGGCCGCCGCGCGGGCTCGGCGGGCATGTGGTGCTGCTGGGGCTGGGGAAGATCGGGACGCGGGTGCTGACCCGGCTGCGGGAGCTGGACATCCCCGTGGTGTGCGTCGAGGCCACGCCCGAGGCGCGGGGCGTCTCGGCGGCGCGGCGGCTGCGGGTGCCGGTGGTGTTCGGCGACGTCACCCAGGAGGGCGTGCTGGAGGCGGCCAAGATCGGCCGGGCGCACGCGCTGCTCGCGGTGACCAGCTCCGACACGACGAACCTGGAGGCCGCGCTGTACGCCCGCTCCCTGCGGCCCGATCTGCGCGTGGTGCTGCGGCTGTACGACGACGACTTCGCGACCGCCGTGTACCGCACCCTGCGGGCCGCGCACCCGCAGGCGCTCACCCGGAGCCGGAGCGTGACGCATCTGGCGGCGCCGTCGTTCGCCGGGGCGATGATGGGGCGGCAGATCCTGGGGGCGATCCCGGTGGAGCGGCGGGTGCTGCTGTTCGCCGCCCTGGAGGTCGGGGCGTACGCGCAGTTGGCCGGGCGGACGGTCGGGGAGGCGTTCCGGGCCGGACACTGGCGGGTGCTGGCGCTGGACGCGGGCGAGGAGGGGCCGGGCGGGTCCGAGCTGGTGTGGGACCTGCCGGAGACGTACGTCCTGCGGAACGAGGACCGGGTGGTGCTGGCGGCCACCCGCAAGGGGCTGGCGGAGCTGCTGGGACGGCGGCGGAGGGGCTCAGGGACGCAGGGGCGGTGACGGAACGGAGGCGGAGGGGTTCAAGGACGCAGGGGCGGTGACCCCCGCCCCGCTGTCACCACCCCGCCGTCCCCTGCCCCTGACCCTCCCCTGCCCTGCCCCTGCCCGTCCCGTCCCGTCCCGGTCCGCCCGGCGGCTGGCCGGCCAGCCGCCGGCCGCCGCTACTTCCCCAGGTACCTCTCCGCGAACTCCAGCTCCAGCCGCACCTGCTTGATCCGCTCGTCGACCACCAGCGAGCCGTGCCCGGCGTCGTAGCGGTAGACCTCGTGGGTCGCGCCGCGGGACTCCAGGCGCTTGACGTAGTTGTCGATCTGGCGGATGGGGCAGCGCGGGTCGTTCACGCCCGCGGAGATGTAGACCGGGGCCTTGACCCGGTCGACGTAGGTCAGCGGGGAGGACGCCTCGAAGCGCTCGGGGACCTCCTCGGGGGTGCCGCCCAGGAGGGTGCGGTCCATGGCCTTCAGCGCCTCCATCTCGTCGTGGTAGGCCGCGACGTAGTCGGCGACGGGGACCACGGCGATGCCCAGGGCCCACGCGTCGGGCTGCACGCCGAGGCCGAGGAGGGTGAGGTAGCCGCCCCAGGAGCCGCCGGTGAGGACCATGCGGTCGGGGTCGGCGAGGCCGGAGTCGATCGCCCAGGCGCGGACCGCCGCGATGTCCTCCAGCTCGATCAGGCCCACCCGGTGCTTCAGCGCGTCCGTCCAGGCGCGGCCGTAGCCGGTGGAGCCGCGGTAGTTCACCCGGACGACCGCGTAGCCGTGGTCCACCCAGGCCGCCGGGCCCGCCGCGAAGGAGTCGCTGTCGTGCCAGGTGGGGCCCCCGTGGATGTCGAACACGGTGGGCAGCGGGCCGGTCGCGCCCGACGGCTTCTGGACCAGGGCGTGGATGCGGCCGCCGGGGCCCTCCACCCACACGTCCCGCACCGGGACCGAGCCGGGGGACTTCATGCCGGGCGGGTCGAGGACCACGCCGCCCGCCGTGGAGCGGACCGCGGGCGGCCGGGCGGCGGAGGACCACAGGTACTCCACGCTGCCGTCGGGGCGGGCGGTCGCCCCGGACACCGTGCCCGCCGGGGTCGGCACCCGGACCAGCTCGCGGGTCGCCAGGTCGTAGCGGTACAGCTCGCTGCGGGCCTCGAAGCCGTGGGCGACGAGCAGGCCCGAGCCGTCCGGGTACCACTCGGCGCTGACGTCGCCCGGCAGGTCCAGCGCCAGGTCGGTCTCCGCGCCCGTCGCCACGTCCCACACCAGCGGTTCCCAGCGGCCCCGCCGCTGGTGGCCGATGAGCAGGCGGGTGTCGCCGTCGACGGGGGCGAAGCCCAGCACCTCCAGGCCCAGCTCCCGGGTGCCGCCCCGGGTGTCGTCGAGCTCGGCGACGGGGGTGCCGTCGGGGCGCAGCACGCGCAGCGCGGAGTGCATGGCGTCGCCGTGCTCGGTGTGCTCGATCGCGACGAGGGAGCCGTCGTGGGAGAGGTCCCCCACGCCCGCCGACTCGCGGTGGCGGTACAGCTCGAAGGGGGGCTCGCCGGTGCGGGCCACGTGGATCGTGGTGCCGTCCTCGTCCGTGGACCGGCCCACCACCGCCGTACGGCCGTCGCGGCCCAGTGCCAGGCCCGCCGGGTACGACGGGTCCAGGCCGGGTGCCGCCAGTTCGTCCTCGCCGCCCTCAAAGGGCTGGCGGCGCCAGACTCCGAACTCGTCACCGTCCTTGTCGTCGAACCACCAGATCCACGCGCCGTCCGGGGAGAGCACGCCGTCCGTGGTGCCGTTCGCCCGGTTCGTCACCTGGCGCTGGTCGCCGGTGGACCGGTCCCAGGCGTACAGCTCGTACGTCCCCGTCGCGTTCGAGACGAACAGGGAGCGGTCGGGCGCGTCCTCGGCCCAGTCGGGCAGCGACACCCGGGGCGCCCTGAAGCGCCTCTCCCAGTCCGGCATCTCCTCGTACCGCTGCGGTGCGGCGGACCCGTTGCTCTCAGTCATGGCCCCATACTGCCCGCCCGGACGGACAATCGACCGCCCACCCTCCCCAGCCTGTGGAAAACTTCGGCGCGATCCCCACACCCCGGCGACGGGTTCCCCGCACGAGACCCGTACCGTTGAGGTCGTGTACCGGTTTCTGCTGACGCCCCGCTGGTGGGGGATCAACGTCTTCGTGCTGCTGGCCATCCCCTTCTGCGTCTTCATGGGGTCCTGGCAGCTGAGCCGGTTCGAGGCGCGGGTCGACGACCACCGCGCGGCGGAGGCGCAGGTCGAGTCCGCCCGCGAGGAGGCGGCGCGGCCGCTCGCCGAGATGCTGCCGGTGGACAAGTCGACCTCCGGCAGGCAGGTCACCGCCACCGGCCGGTACGCCGAGCAGCTGCTGGTGCCCGACCGGGAGCTCGACGGGAAGAACGGCTACTACGTCCTGACCCTGCTGCGCACCGACGACGGCGAGGCGCTCCCCGTGGTCCGCGGCTGGCTGCCCGGTACGGCCGACGCGGCCAAGGCCCCGGCGCCGCCCACCGGCGAGGTCACCGTCACGGGCGCGCTCCAGGCGTCCGAGACGCCCGGCGACAACGGCGTGAGCGCCCGCGGCGGCCTGCCCGCCGGGCAGACGGCCGCGATCAGCGCGGCCTCCCTGGTCAACCTGGTGGACTACGACCTGTACGACGCGTGGATCACGCTCGGCACCGCCGACGCGGGGATGACGGCGGTGCCCGCGAGCGCGCCCGCCGACAGCGGGCTGGACCTGAAGGCGTTCCAGAACCTCGGGTACACCGGCGAGTGGTTCGTCTTCGCCGGGTTCGTGGTGTTCATGTGGTTCCGGCTGCTGCGCCGCGAGGTGGAGTTCGCGCGGGACGCGGCGCTCGGCATCGCCCCGGACGGAACCGGAACCGACGGAACCGGCCCCGAAGGATCTGGAACCGAAGCAGCCGGACCCGCCGGAACCGAGGGAACCCACGGGACCGGCTCCGGCCCCGCGGTGGCCGCCGGAACTCACGACGAGGCCAGCACGCCCGTCCGGTAGACCGTCCCGGCGCACGCGTTCGACACCGTCGCCGACACCGTCGGGACCCCGCCCTCGGCGGTGTACGTCACCACGACGCTGCCGTCGGCCGTGCCGTCCGCGACGAGCAGCTGGGCCGCGGTGCCGTCGGTGTCGGTGGTGGCGGTGGAACCGGTGGTGCCCGTCTGCTCGCTCGGGCTCGGGTCGGGGGAGGCCGTGCTGCCGCCGTCGCCCCCCGTGCTGCCGCCGCTGCCGCCGCCGCCGGTGGTGGGGCAGGTCTCGGAGGGCACCCAGGCGAACTTCACGTCGTAGGCCGAGCCCGGGGCGAGGGAGAGCTGGGAGACGTAGAGGGAGGGGTCGGGCAGGCCGGCCGCCGCGTCCCCGGAGGCGTGCTCCACCACGCTGATCCTCGTGGCGTCGGCGGCGCCCTGGGCGGTGGGCGTCACCGCGACACTCCCGCCGACGGTGCAGGCGCTGCCGGAGACGTTCACGACGCGGAAGGTGCCGTAGACGGTGCCGGCCGAGTCGGCGACCGCGACGTCGGCGGAGGCGTCGCCGAGCTGGGACGCCGTGCAGGCGGTGGCGTCCGCCTCGACCGAGGTGCCGGATCCGGTGCCGCCCCCGGTGCCGTCGGTGCCGCCGGGGTCCTCGCCCCGGCCGGTGCCCTCGGTGGTGTCATCGCCCTGCGCGCCGGTCCCGCCGACCGAGCCGCCGGCCGTACCGGAGGAGTCGCTGTCGGGGGTCCGCCCCTCCCCGGCACCGCCCTGGGCCTGTGACGCCTGGCCGGCGATGGACGGGTTCGCGTCGGAGCCGCCGGCGCCGGAGACGTGCAGGAGGGCGGGGACGGCGGTGCCGACGAAGAGGGCCGCGGCGGCCATGCCGACGGCGGCCTGCCGCTTGCGGGCCCGGCGGGCCGGGACGGCCCGCCGGAGGTGGTCCAGCGTCCCGTCGCGCGGCTCCATCTCCTGGACCGCGTGGTGCAGCATCCGGCGCAGTGCCAGCTCGTCCGAGTCGAGCCCGTCGGGGCCCTGGTCGTCGAGGTGGTGGTTCACGGTTCCGTTCCCAGCGTGCGATTGCTTCGGCTCTTGTTCGTGCGGTGCCCGCCCCGGCTCCCGCCACGCGGACGGCTCGTGCCGCTCGCGCTCACCCGTGCCGTCCCCGCCGGCCCTCCCGCTCACGTCCGCGCCTCCATGGCGACGCGCAGGGCGGCGATGCCGCGGGAGCCGTACGCCTTCACCGAGCCGAGCGAGACGCCGAGGGTCTCGGCGACCTGGGCCTCGGTCATGTCGGCGAAGTAGCGCAGGACGAGGACCTCGCGCTGGCGGCGCTGGAGCCCCTTCATCGCCTTGATGAGGGAGTCGCGCTCCAGCTGGTCGTAGGCGCCCTCCTCCGCGCTGGCCATGTCCGGCATCGGCTTGGACAGCAGCTTCAGTCCGAGGATGCGGCGGCGCAGGGCGGACCGGGAGAGGTTGACGACCGTCTGGCGCAGGTAGGCGAGGGTCTTCTCCGGGTCGCGGACGCGCTTGCGCGCGGAGTGGACGCGGATGAAGGCCTCCTGGACGACGTCCTCGCAGGAGGCGGTGTCGTCGAGGAGGAGGGCGGCGAGACCGAGCAGCGAGCGGTAGTGCGCCCGGTAGGTCTCGGTGAGGTGGTCGACGGTGGTTCCGGCCGCGACGCCGTCCTCCGTGTGGTCCGCGCCGTCACGCTGGCCGGGTATGCGGGCGGGCCGCGCTGCGGGCATGGGCGCGATCACCGGCATGCCACCGGGCGTCCCGGCCGGGCGGCGGGGACGGAGGGCGGTGCGGGGCGGCCGCAGGGCCGTGCCGCGGGCCGCCGCGGGGAAGTCGAGTACCTCTGCCACGCCAGTTGGACACGCGTCCCCCCTCGGGGGTTGTACACGTCGGCCGTCGCGTTCGCGCCGTACGGCGTCACGCGTGTGACCGCCACCGTTCCGGGCGCCCGTCTCGCGCTGGCCGGCTTCCCCGCCGACGGCGCCTCACATGCCCTCATGCGTCCCGCTCTTCCCCTGTGCTCCATATGAACGGGCGCCCCCACGCCCCGACCACGGCGTCCCCTGTGCGCCGGGATCACGTCTGCGCACCCCGAAGGGTGACGGCAAAGACGCTCCCCGCGCTCCGCACGGTTGCGGAACGCGGGGAGGAAAATCTTCGGATGCCGACAGGTCCCAGGACAAGTGGTCCGGACCACCGACCGGCTCACATCCGTGCTGAAGATCCTACAAACCCGTCACGCCGTGGCCAGCGTTTTTTCGGCCTCTTCACCGGCTCACGACAGCTCCGCCGCCACCAGCTCCGCGATCTGCGCGGTGTTCAGGGCCGCTCCCTTGCGCAGGTTGTCGCCGCACACGAAGAGTTCGAGCGCCGTGGGGTCGTCCAGCGCGCGACGCACCCGGCCCACCCAGGTCGGATCCGTGCCCACGACGTCGGCGGGCGTCGGGAACTCCCCGGCGGCCGGGTCGTCGCACAGCACCACACCCGGCGCGGTGGCGAGGATCTCGCGGGCCCGCCCGACGGTGACCTCGTCCTGGAAGCGGGCGTGGACGGTGAGGGAGTGCACGGTGACCACCGGCACCTGTACGCAGGTCACGGCGACGGGCAGCCCCGGCAGGCCGAGGATCTTGCGGGACTCGTCCCGCACCTTCATCTCCTCCGACGACCAGCCGTCCTCGCGGGGCGACCCGGCCCACGGCACCACGTTCAGCGCGACCGGCTCGGGGAACGGCCCGGTGCCGTCGCCCACGGCCCGCCGTACGTCACCGGGGCTCGTCCCCAGCTCCGTACCGGCCACCAGCGACAGCTGCCGCCGGAGCGTCTCCACTCCGGCCCGGCCCGCCCCGCTGACGGCCTGGTACGACGACACCACCAGCTCGCGCAGCCCGAACCCGGCGTGCAGCGCGCCGAGGGCGACGATCATCGACAGGGTCGTGCAGCCGGGGCTGGAGACGATTCCGCGCGGACGCACCCGCGCCATGTGCGGATTGACCTCGGGGACGACCAGCGGCACGTCCGGGTCCATCCGGAAGGCGCCGGAGTTGTCGACGACGACCGCTCCCCGGGCGGCGGCGAGCGGCGCCCACCGCTCGGCGACCTCGTCGGGCACGCAGAACATCGCGACGTCGACGCCGTCGAAGGCCTCCTCGCCGAGCGCCGCCACCTCGACCTGTTCGCCGCGCACGGCCAGCTTGCGGCCGGCCGGGCGCGGCGAGGCGATGAGTCGGATCTCGCCCCAGACGTCGGCGCGCTGGGACAGGATCTGCAGCATGACCGTGCCGACGGCTCCGGTCGCTCCCACGACCGCGAGGGTCGGGCGCCCGGTCACGCGGGGGCCCGTCATCAGCGCCCGGTGCCTCCGTAGACGACGGCCTCGTCGCTGTCGGAGTCGAGCCCGAAGGCGCTGTGCACGGCGCGCACGGCCTCGTTGACGTCGTCGGCGCGGGTGACGACCGAGATGCGGATCTCGGAGGTCGAGATGAGCTCGATGTTCACGCCCGCGTCGGCCAGCGCCTTGAAGAAGTCGGCCGTGACGCCCGGGTTGGTCTTCATCCCCGCGCCGACCAGGGAGATCTTGCCGATCTGGTCGTCGTAGCGCAGCGAGTCGAAGCCGATGCCGGACCGGTTCTTCTCCAGGGCGTCGATGGCCTTGCGGCCCTCCGCCTTCGGCAGCGTGAAGGAGATGTCCGTCAGGCCCGTGGCGGCGGCGGACACGTTCTGCACGATCATGTCGATGTTGATCTCGGCGTCGGCGATCGTGCGGAAGATCACGGCGGCCTCGCCCGGCTTGTCCGGCACACCGACGACCGTGATCTTGGCCTCGGAGGTGTCGTGCGCGACACCGGAGATGATGGCCTGCTCCACCTGCTTGTCCCCTTGCTCGATCGGCTCGCTGCTGACCCACGTGCCCTGGAGTCCGCTGAAGGACGAGCGGACGTGGATCGGGATGTTGTAGCGGCGCGCGTACTCCACGCAGCGGTGGAGCAGCACCTTGGACCCGGAGGCAGCCAGTTCGAGCATGTCCTCGAACGAGATCCAGTCGATCTTCCGGGCCTTCTTCACCACGCGCGGGTCGGCGGTGAACACGCCGTCGACGTCGGTGTAGATCTCGCACACCTCGGCGTCGAGCGCGGCCGCGAGCGCGACGGCGGTGGTGTCGGAGCCGCCGCGGCCCAGCGTGGTGATGTCCTTGGTGTCCTGGCTGACGCCCTGGAACCCGGCGACGATGGCGATGTTGCCCTCGTCCAGCGAGTCACGGATCCGGCCCGGCGTCACGTCGATGATCCGGGCTTTGTTGTGGACCGAGTCGGTGATGACACCTGCCTGGCTGCCGGTGAAGCTCTGGGCCTGGTGGCCCAGGTTTTTGATCGCCATGGCCAGCAGGGCCATGGAGATCCGCTCTCCGGCGGTCAGCAGCATGTCGAGCTCGCGCCCGGCAGGGATCGGGGAAACCTGCTCGGCGAGATCGATCAGCTCGTCCGTCGTGTCGCCCATCGCGGAAACCACGGCGACCACCTGGTGGCCGTTCTTCTTGGCTTCCACGATCCGCTTGGCGACGCGCTTGATGCCCTCGGCATCGGCTACGGAGGAGCCTCCGTACTTCTGCACGACAAGGCCCACGTGCGCTCCTCGCTCAGTTTGTCTCTTTCCGCACATACGCCCTTGTACTGCGGGTCGGCTCAGTGTAACGAGCGTCCGTCTTCCGCCCCCGGGGTATCGCATCGTGAGACCGCGTCCAGGCCGCACGGCGAGAGGTGCCGGGGACGGGTCCGGCGCCCGTCCAGGACGTTCCCTGCCCACTTCCACCGAACTGATGCGCGACGATCCACGCCGACGATCCACGCCGACGATCCACGCCGACGGTCCACGCCGACGGTCCACGCCGACGGTCACGCGGCGGGGCGCGGACCGGTCAGGTGACGGGGAGGGCACCGGTCAGGTGACGGGGCGCGGACCGGTCACGGGGCGGAGCACGGACCGGTCAGGTGACGGGGCGCGGACCGGTCACGGGGCGGAGCACGGACCGGTCAGGTGGCGGGGCGCAGGCCCAGGTGGCCGCCGATCTCCTCCGCCATGACCCTCCCGGCCTCGAACTCCAGGGTGTCGTCGCCCACGCCCTGGTCGGTGTCCAGGCCGTCCAGCTCCTCCAGCGGCTGGTCGAGGCGGATGTGGGCCAGTACCGAGTGCAGGGCGCGCAGGGTCGCCGAGGCCGTCGAGCCCCAGTTGGAGAAGTACGAGAACTGCCACCACCACAGGGCCTCCGTGGTGCGGCCGGCGCGGTAGTGGGCCATGCCGTGGCGGAGGTCGGTGATGACGTCGGTGAGGTCGTCGGAGATCCGGGCCGGCACAGGCGCCTTGCGGGGCTCGTAGGGGTCGAAGACCTCCGAGTACACGTCGACCGGGTCCAGGAGGCGGGCCAGGTTCTCGCGGAGTTCGTCGACGTCCGCGTCGGGGCCCGTGTCGGGTTCGTAGCGCTCGTCGGGGACGATGTCCTCGTGGGCGCCGAGACGGCCGCCGGCCAGCAGGAGCTGGGAGACCTCCAGCAGGAGGAAGGGGACCGCCGAGCCCGGCTCGTCGCCCTTGGCGACCTCCGCGACGGCCACCAGGAAGCTCTCGATCTGGTCGGCGATCTGGACCGCGAAGTCGTCCGGGTTCTGGTCGGTCGCGTGCAGCGTGGCGTCAGACATCTAGGAGTCGTCTCCCCTCGAAGGCGCGGCCGAGGGTGACCTCGTCCGCGTACTCCAGGTCGCCACCCACCGGGAGGCCGCTGGCCAGGCGGGTGACCTTCAGCCCCATGGGCTTGATCATGCGGGCGAGGTACGTGGCCGTCGCCTCGCCCTCGAGATTCGGGTCCGTGGCGAGGATGAGCTCGGTGACCGTGCCGTCCGCCAGGCGGGCCAGCAGTTCCCGGATGCGCAGGTCGTCCGGGCCGACCCCCTCGATCGGGCTGATCGCCCCGCCCAGCACGTGGTAGCGGCCCCGGAACTCACGGGTGCGCTCGACGGCCACCACGTCCTTGGGCTCCTCCACCACACAGATGACGGCGGGGTCGCGGCGCGGGTCTCGGCAGATGGAGCAGTGCTCCTCCTGCGCCACGTTGCCGCAGGTGGCGCAGAAGCGGACCTTCGCCTTGACCTCCATCAGGGCCTGCGCGAGACGCCGTACGTCGGTCGGCTCCGCCTGGAGGATGTGGAAGGCGATCCGCTGCGCGCTCTTGGGACCGACGCCGGGCAGCCGCCCCAGTTCGTCGATGAGGTCCTGGACCACGCCTTCGTACAACGGACTGCCGTCCTTCCTGGGTTCCTTGCAGTACGTACGGTAGTTGTCCGCCACCCGTCCTAGGAAGGCGGTTCGGGTGTCGTCCGGGCGACCGGCGGCGGAACGACCGGGGAGACGGGGGCGGCCGGCACGCTCGCGGCGGCCGGAGTCGCCACGGTCAGAACGGCAGGCCGGGGATGCCGCCCCCGCCCAGACCCTGGGCCAGCGGGCCCAGCTTCTGCTGCTGGAGGTCTTGCGCGTTCTCGTTGGCCGCCTGGACGGCCGCGACGATCAGGTCGGCGAGGGTCTCGGTGTCCTCCGGGTCCACCGCCTTCGGGTCGATCTTCAGGCCGCGCAGCTCGCCGGCCCCGGTCACCGTGGCCCTGACCAGACCGCCGCCCGCCTGGCCGTCGACCTCCGTGGCCGCCAGCTCCTCCTGGGCCCGGGCCAGGTCCTGCTGCATCTTCTGGGCCTGCTGGAGCAACTGCTGCATGTTGGGCTGGCCACCACCGGGAATCACGATCAGCTCCTCTTCCGGGCCTCGAGGCAGAGACGGGTTTTCCCGCTCGCCACGAGCCTACGTGGTCTGTGCGGGTGCCGCCCCGGCACTCTTTCGGGTGAGTCTTCGGCGAGGTCTATACCTGATCAAGGCCCCCTTACGGGCGTAAAGGCGAGGAAACCTTCCTCTCCGCCACCCATTGGGAGGTAGGAAAGGTGCGGCGCATCAGGCGTCACCACGGGTCCCGCGGGTGACCGGGGCGTCGGTCGGGGTCGGTCGGGGTCGGTCGGGTTCAGGTCGGTCGGGTTCAGGAGGGAGTGCCGGTGGGTCAGCAGCCGGAGATGCAGCCCGAGGGTCCGCCTCAGGACGGGCGGGGCGAGGGCGCGGCCGGGCTGCGGCCGGGCGATCTGACCGGCCGGGCGTTGCCGCTCGGGGACTGGGGCGAGCCGGCGGAGCGGCTCGACGAGCTGTACCGGTGGGTGGAGCGGCGGGCCCTGGAGACGGCGGCCTGGTACCTCGCCGACCGGCTGTGGAAGCGGCGGGGCGCACGGGTGCTGCGGACCGGGGCGGCGGCGGGGGCCGTCGCGGGGGCGGCGCTGCCGCTGCTGGACCTCACCGGGGTGCGGGGCGGGGTGGCTCCGTGGGGGTGTCTCGCGCTGCTGGTCGCGGTGGCGTGCGTGGCCGTGGACCGGTTCTTCGGGGTGACGTCCGGGTGGATGAGGGACGTGGCGACCGCGCAGGCCGTGCAGCGGCGGTTGCAGGTGTTGCAGTTCGACTGGGCGTCGGAGAGCGCGCGGGAGGTGCTGGGGCCGGCGGAGGGGACGGCGAGCGAGGCCGCCGAGCGGTGCCTGGGGGTGCTGCGGCGGTTCTCGGAGGACGTGACCGAGCTGGTGCGGGTGGAGACGGCGGACTGGATGGTGGAGTTCCGCACGGGGGCCGCGCCGCTCGGGATCCAGGGGGCGGTGGCGGCCGGCGGGCGGCCGGAGGCGGGCGTGCCGCAGGGGAGGTTTCCGCTGCCGCCGGGGGCCGGGAGCCGGCCGAACATGCCTCGGCAGCGGCCGCCGGAGCCGCGGTGAGCGGCTGTCGCCGCTTTTTCTTCCCCGTGCCGGGGGCTGCCGTCCTTCTCTGCCGCGTCCTGGGGGCTGCCGCCCCCAGACCCCCGCTGTCGGCCCTGAACGGGCCTCGTCCTCAATCGCCGGACGGGCTGGACCGTGTGCCGGTACGTCAGTCGGACGACGGGCTGGACTGGCTCCCCCGTGCGCACAGGCGCAGGCCCTCCGGTGTCCAGCACGGCAGGTGGCCGTGGGTGCGGATGACGTCCTGGCCGTTGCCCCGGGTGAGGTAGGTCAGGAAGCTCGACGCCAGGGAGTCGGCCGGGGGGCGGCCGTAGGTGTAGGCGTACTCGATCTCGCGGTACGGGTAGTCGCTGGTGCCGTTCTCGATGGCGTCGACGGACGCGGGGTCGCCGTCGAGGCGCAGCGCGTGCAGGCCCTCGGCGCGGTCGGCGACGTTGAGTTCGCTGTAGCCGATGGCGCCGGGGATGACGGCGACGGTGGAGAGGACCTGCTCGGTGGAGTCGAGTTCGCAGCGCACGACGGAGGCCGTCGGGTCGTCCTTGCTCAGGCAGTCGACGGAGGAGTTGGCGATCTCGCCCCGGCCCAGGACCCGGCGCTGGAACACCTGCCGCGTGCCGGAGTTGGCGTCCCGGCTGACCAGGGTCACCGGCAGGTTCGGTCCGCCGAGCTTGCGCCAGTTGGTGATCCGCCCGAGGTAGAGGCTGCGTACGTCCTCGGTGGAGAGGTCTGTCAGGCGGACGCCGTCGTGGACGACGAGGGCGAACACCGACACCGCCACCCGGTTCTCGCGCAGTTCGGCCAGGCCGGACGGTTTGGGGCCGTCGGAGAGGGCCACGACGGGCGGCGAGCCGTCCTTCGCCCGGGCGCCCGCCGCGGTGAGTTCGCGGATGCCGGCCGTCGATCCGTGCGGGTCCACGGTGAGCCGCGCGCCCTCGCAGTCGCTCTCGTACTTGCGGGCCACCTCGCGGATCACCGGGGCGAAGGCCGTCGAGCCGGTGAGGGTGAGGCTGCCGCGCTCGCAGCCGATGGGCGGCGGGGCGTCGCGGACGACGACGATCGTCGCGAGGGTGATCACGCAGAGGGTGAGGAGGAGGGAGATCAGGCGGGCCGCCCGGCTGAACAGCGGCGGGGTGTCGTCCGGCGTGGCACTGCGGTTGGGGTGGACCTCGCCGTCGCGGATGCCGCCGTAGAGCCGTATGCCGTGGCCGACGTCGCCGCCCGACAGCAGGACCAGCAGCTTGAAGTGCTCGCGCGGGTTGAGCGGGACGCGCGGGATGCGCAGGGTGTTGTCCTCGTAGCCGAAGCCGCGGTCCGCGGTGAAGTGGTCCATGAGGTGGTCGGTGTCGGTCGGCTGGGTGACCGACACCCCGCGGATGGTGCGGTCGGTGAACACCGCGGTGAGCCCGTGGCGTTCGGGACCGGTGTAGTCGTCGCGGGCGATGCCCTGCGAGCCGTCGTTCTCGATGCGCAGCAGGACGAGGGTGGCGGCCGCCATGCCGGGGGTCTCGTCGAAGAGGCCGATACGGCGGTTGGGGCGGCCGGAGCGGACGTCGTCACCGATCGGGTTGTCCATCTGCACCCGGTAGCCGATCCTCTTGCGGCGCGGCACCCGGCGCTCGTACCAGACCATCGCGCCGGACGCGGCGATACCGAGCACGGCCGTCCCCACGGCCACGAAATTCTCAGCGTTCAGCCAGTCCACTGTGGGTGCCCCCGCCACTCCCGCCAGCCGGATCGTGGGGTCACCGTACGTCTGTCCGAGGGGATATTCCGGACGCGAGGGCGGAAGTTCGCCGGACGTTCACCGGCGGGTGTACGTCAGCTTCTCCCCGGTGGAGGTGTTCACGCGTTCCAGCGTGCCGTCGGACAGGAGGGTGACCTCGGTGGGGGCGCCCGGGGAGCAGGAGGAGAGCGGCTCGCCGGCGGTGACCGTGGACGGGCCGATCCGCAACGGGCCCTCGGTGGAAGGCCGTTGGGTCAGCTCGGCGGTGAACTCGCAGTGGTAGGAGTCGCCGTCCGCGACGAGCGAGAGGACCGTGTCGCCCACCTCGCCCTGGGTGAGGGTGAGCCTGCGGGTGTCCGTGCCGCTCGCGCCGTCGACGGTCGTGGCCCAGGTGCCGAGGTAGTCCGCCGGTACCGCGCCGGCCGGCTCCGTGGCGGACGGCGAGGCCGACGGCCCGCCGGACTCGGCCGGGGTGGCGGCCCCGGTGCCGGAGGCCGTGGAGGGTGCGGAGGCGGTCGGTGTCGGGTCGGGGCGCGCGGCGGACCCGGTGCCGCCGCCGTTCATCAGCGCGTACACCGAGCCGCCCGCGGCCAGCGCGACGACCAGGGCGACCGCGACCAGCAGCGCGGTCGTGCGGCCGCTGCGGCGCGGCGGCTCCTGTGGCTCGTCCCCGTAGGGGCCGTACGGGGGATACGGCTCGTCCCCGTAGGGGCCGTACGGGGGATACGGCTCGTCCCCGTGAGGGGCGTACCCGGGGTGCGGCAGGGTCGCGCCGGGGCCGCCGCCCGCCGCCGCGTACGGGTTGTGCGGGACGGGCACCGGCACCGCCTGCGGGACCGGGGGCTGCGGAAGGCCGTGGACCGGGGGCGCGGACGGCGGGTGGGGGTGCGGGCGGGGGTGCGGGCGGGGGTGGCCGTACGCGGGGTGGGCCGGGGCGGCGGTCGGGCCGCCCGCGCCCGCAGGCGGGCCGGCGGGCGGCGCGGGGGCGGCCGGGTAAAGGCCCGCGCCGCGCGGGCCGGAGTGCTCCGGCGCGGCCTCGGGGGCGCCGGCCGGGGACGCCTCGTCGCCCTCCGGGTTCTCCGTCTCCAGCAGCCGCACCGCGTGCCGGCCCAACTGGGCCACCAGGGTGTTCGGCAGCCAGGGCTCCCGGGAGCGGCCCTCGGCGACGGTCTCGTGCGCGCCGGTGCGCTCCAGGAGCCACTCCAGGGACGGCCGGGCGGCCGGGTCCTTGCGCAGACAGGCGCGGACCACGTCGGCGATGTCCTCGGGGAGGCCCGACAGGTCGGGTTCCTCCTCGGCGATGCGGAACATCAGGACGTGCACACCGCTGTCGGCGGAGCCGAAGGGGAGGGTGCCGGTGGCGGCGTAGGCGAGGACGGAGCCGAGGCAGAAGACGTCGCACGCGGGCGTGATCCGGTCGCCGCGCACCTGCTCGGGCGCCATGAAGCCGGGTGAGCCGACCACCGCGCCGGTCCGGGTGAGGCCGCCCGCCTCGCCGCCGACCGTCTCCAGTGCCCGGGCGACGCCGAAGTCGATGACACGGGGGCCCTCGATGGTGACCATCACGTTGGACGGCTTGAGGTCGCGGTGGACGATCCCGGCCGCGTGGATGTTGGTGAGCGCGTGGGCCAGCCCGGCGGCGAGGACACGCACCGACCGCTCGGGCAGCGGGCCGTGGTCGTGGCCCACGACCTGCTGGAGGCTCGGGCCGGCGACGTAGCCGGTGGCGACCCAGGGCACGGCCGCCTCGGTGTCGGCGTCCAGGACGGGCGCGGTCCAGAACCCGCCGACCCGCTGGGCGTTGCGCACCTGCTGGCGGAACCGCGCCCGGAACTCCTCGCGCGCCGCCAGCTCCGGCCGGACCAGCTTCACGGCGACGGTCCGGCCGCGGTCCGAGCGGGCGAGGTAGACCCGTCCCATCCCGCCGGCCCCCAGCCGCGCGAGCAGCCGGTATCCGCCGATGCGCTGCGGATCCCCCGCGCCCAGCTTCTCCATGGCCGCTCCCCCTCTCCCCCGCACGTGTGATCGAGCCGAGAATAATCCGGCCCTTCGGGGAGTCGAGCGGCGTGGTGTCTACGGTTGCATAACGGGGGCCGGCGGAAGTCGGCGGAAGCCCGCGGGGCCCACCGGTCCGGGCGCGGGGCCCGGCGGTCCGGGAGCGGGCCCACCGGTCCGGGCGCGCGGCCCGGCGGTCCGGGAGCGGGCCCACCGGTCCGGGCGCAGGGCCCACCGGTCCGGGCGCGGGGCCCGGCAGTCCGGGAGCGGGCCCACCGGTCCGGGCGCGCGGCCCGGCGGTCCGGGCGCGCGGCCCGGCGGTCCGGGCGCGGGAACGTGCGACCGAACGGTCCGCCCTCGGTACCGGCCGTCGACAACCTGTCGCGGAAAGTGCCCGTCCGCAGACATGACGCCGATATCGCTTCCGCATCGCGGACATCTACGCTCACCGCATGACCCCTCAGACCGACCCCCAGGCCGGCGCCGCCGTGAAGGCCGCGGACCGCGCGCACGTCTTCCACTCCTGGTCCGCGCAGGAGCTCATCGACCCGCTCGCCGTGGCCGGCGCGGAGGGGTCGTACTTCTGGGACTACGACGGCAAGCGCTACCTCGACCTCACCAGCGGGCTCGTCTTCACGAACATCGGCTACCAGCACCCGAAGGTCGTCGCCGCGATCCAGGAGCAGGCCGCGCACCTGGCCACCTTCGCGCCCGCCTTCGCCGTCGAGGCCCGTTCCGAGGCCGCCCGGCTGATCGCCGAGCGCACCCCCGGCGACCTGGACAAGATCTTCTTCACCAACGGCGGCGCCGACGCCGTCGAGCACGCCGTGCGCATGGCGCGGCTGCACACGGGCCGGGCGAAGGTGCTCTCGGCGTACCGCTCGTACCACGGCGGCACCCAGCAGGCCGTGAACATCACCGGCGACCCGCGCCGCTGGGCCTCCGACAGCGCCTCCGCCGGGGTCGTGCACTTCTGGGCGCCGTTCCTCTACCGCTCCCGCTTCTACGCGCAGACCGAGGAGCAGGAGTGCGCCCGGGCGCTGGAGCACCTGGAGACGACCATCGCCTTCGAGGGGCCGGGGACGATCGCCGCGATCATCCTGGAGACCATCCCCGGAACCGCCGGGATCATGGTCCCGCCGCCCGGCTACCTCGCCGGCGTGCGGGAGCTCTGCGACCGGTACGGCATCGTCTTCATCCTGGACGAGGTCATGGCCGGCTTCGGCCGCACCGGTGAGTGGTTCGCCGCCGACCTGTTCGGCGTCGTGCCCGACCTGCTGACCTTCGCCAAGGGCGTCAACAGCGGCTACGTGCCGCTCGGCGGTGTCGCCATCTCGGGCGCCATCGCGCAGACCTTCGCCAAGCGGCCCTACCCGGGTGGTCTGACGTACTCCGGGCACCCGCTGGCCTGCGCGGCCGCCGTCGCGACGATCAACGTCATGGCGGAGGAGGGGGTCGTCGAGAACGCGAAGAAGCTGGGCGCCGCCGTCGTCGGGCCGGGACTGCGCGAGCTGGCGCGGCGCCACCCGAGCGTCGGCGAGATGCGGGGCGTCGGCATGTTCTGGGCCGTGGAGCTGGTGAAGAACCGCGCGACGCGCGAACCGCTGGTGCCGTACAACGCGGCCGGTGAGGCGAACGCGCCGATGGCGGCGTTCGGCGCCGCGGCCAAGCAGGCCGGCGCGTGGCCGTTCGTCAACATGAACCGCACCCACTTCGTGCCGCCGTGCAACGCGAGCGAGGCCGAGGTGAAGGAGGGCCTGGCGGCGCTGGACGCGGCGCTGTCGGTGGCGGACGCGTACACGGAGCAGGAGGAGACGACGGCCGGGTGACGGCGCGGGGCGCGGCCGGGAACGGGGAGAGCGCCCCGGACCCGTCGAACGCGTAAGGTGGCGTGCTCGTAGATGTGTACGAATGTGTGGGCTCGTACGACTGCCGGTGTGCGCTCGCGTGCGAGCGCGGGTGCCGCGCGGTGCGCGTACGGCCACGCCACCCGACGTTCGCGACGAGGGAGACGCCCCGACCATGCCCCGCAGCAGCGGCACCGGCGCCGTGACCCGCAGCACCCTGCGGCAGCAGATCGCCGACGCGCTTCGCGACGAGGTGCTGGCGGGCCGGCTCCAGCCGGGCCAGGCGTTCACCGTGAAGGAGATCGCCGAGCAGTACGGCGTCTCCGCGACCCCGGTCCGCGAGGCCCTGGTCGACCTGTCGGCGCAGGGGCTGCTGGAGGCCGACCAGCACCGCGGCTTCCGCGTCCACGAGTACTCCGTCGCGGACTTCCGGGGCATGATCGAGGCGCGCAGCCTGATCACCGAGAGCATGTTCCTCGCGCTCGACCAGGACAGCCGGCGCCTCCAGAACGTCGAGGACCCGCGGATCGCCGCCGCCGTCGCGGGCGTGCGGCGGCGCGGGGAGGAGGCCCAGCGGGCCGCCACCGCCGGTGACCTCACCGTCCTCATCGGCTACGACCTGCGGTTCTGGCGCGAGCTGAGCGCCCTGTTCGGCAACCCGTACCTCGCGGACTTCCTGCACCGGCTGCGGGTGCAGTCCTGGATGTGCCTCGTGCAGCACCTGCGGCGGCTGACCGAGCTGCGCGGCCGTCTGTGGTCCGGCCACACCGAGCTGGTCGACGCCCTGTACCGGCACGACACCGCCACCGCCCGCTCGATGCTCGACGCCTACCACGCCCACTCGATCGCGCTGATCGAGCGGCCGGCGGCGGAAGCGGGATGAGCGTTTCTCCGGCCGATCGCGGGCCGTCCTGTAGGTGAGCGGTCGATGGATGGGTAGGGGACCCGCACGCGGGAAGGACAAGGGGCACCGCGGCATGCCGCACCGACTACCCTTCGCAGACCGGGCCATGGCCATGGCGCCCCCAACGGCCACGGCCGCCCCGACCGGCAATCGGCAATGACAACGGCACGACGAACACGCTGGGTGAGGAGCTCTCTTTGGCCTGTGACCTGTGGCTGGTACCGCTCGTCGACGTGTTGTGCCACACCCCCGACAACCCGTTCGCCGAGGAACTCGCGCAGTACAACAAGGTGCTCGCCGAGTCGGGACTCCCGCCCGTGCCGGTGTACCAGTACATGCCGGGCCTGTCCGGCGACGTCGCCCCCGTGGCCGGCTTCGACTACGACGCCCTGCACTTCCTGCGGCGCGCCTACCTGTTGCAGGTGTGCGGCCTTCCGGTCACCCCGGTCGACGAACTCGGCGGCGACTACGAACAGCTGCTGGAGATGTTCGAGTCGACGGCCCAGCAGTCCCACCTGGTGTGGCACTACGACCACGCGGGCGCCTACGTCCCCGTCGACTTCCCCCATCCGCTCTCCAACGACGCGCTCCTCGCCGGAGGCGGCCCGCTGGGCTCCTCGCAGGCCCTGCTGCGGGAGCTGGAGTACGTCGCCCCGTCGATCGGCATCGACCCGGCGAACCCCCCGGCGGCTCCCCAGCCCCCCGCCGCCCCGACGGAGTTGGAGGAGCCGGCCGTTCCCGCGCCGTACGACCCCAGCCCCTTCGCCCGCGAGCGGCACGTGTGGCTCGGACTGCACGCCGCCGCGACGCGGAGCCTGGCGCAGGGCTCGATGATCGTGTTCAGCTGAGGCCGGACGGGGCCGGCGGGCGGGCGCCGGTGGTCTAACGCCCGAAGTGCAGAGGCCCGTTGATGTCCCGTGCCTGGACGACCGTGCCGTGGAAGGTGCCGCCGGAGATCTCGTTGCTCACGTCGCCCGCGCCGGTCCGCAGCTCCGGCAGCGCCTCGGCCTCGTGGCGCCAGGTCTCCAGGGCCCGGGCGAACGCCGGGTCCTGCCGGGCCCGCAGGGCCAGCGTCCCGGCCAGTTCCCGCGCCCGCGCCGCGTCGTCCGAGGCCTCGTCGAGGGCGGCCAGCTCCTCCTCGCCGCGCGGCTCGCCGGCCGTCCCCCGGCCCTCGCCGCTCGTCGGCCGCGCTCTGACCAGGGCCCGCAGGGACGCCCAGAGCTGCTGCCCGGCGGCGCCCGCCGTCCCTCCGGCGAGAGCCATCAGCAGTGCGGGTGCGATCGGTTCCACGGCCACCTCTCCGGTGAGTACAGCGGCGTACGTCAGGGTTCGAGGGTAGAGCACCGGAAGAGGCGAAACGCCGGGAATGGGCGGTGTATGTTGCCGGGGGTTCACGACAGCGACCGTGGCGCGAGGGGGACATGGCGCGGGAGGAAGCGGGGGAGCCGGCACCCGGGACGACGAACACGTTCGTCGGCAACGCCGTCCACCTGGTGCAGGCCCGGGACATCAAGGGCCACATCATCTTCTCGGGGCGCACCGGCTCGCCCTGGCCCGTCCTCGGCCGGCTCGTGGCGTCCCTGGTGCTGTCCGCCGGCGCGGGGGTGTGCGGCTGGTTCGCGCTGGACCGGATGACGTCGTACGCGCCGCCGCCCTGGACGTGGGTCCTGGCCGGCGCCGCGCTGGTCCTGCTGGGCGGGGCGGGCTGGGGGCTGGCCCTGACGACGGCCGGCTGGCGGGCGTACCGCTCCCTGGGCAGGGCGCACCGGCTGGCCGTGGCCTGCGAACTGCTGGCCGAGGCGACCAGGGCGACCTGGGACCGGGAGGAGAAGGTCCGGCGGCTCTACGACCCCAAGCCGCTCCCGGTGCGCTGGCGGACGGCCACCTCGCTGCACGACCACTGGCCGACGATCCGGGACGTCGAGGAGGATGAGCCCCTCCCCCTGAACGGACGGTTCGACGACATCCTGGACGTCTTCGAGCGGATCGACTCCCGTCGGCTGGTCGTGCTGGGCGGACCGGGTTCCGGCAAGTCGGTCCTCGCGACGCGCTTCGTGCTGCGCCATCTCCAGCACCGGCGCGACCACCACCCGGCGGGCCCCGTCGCGGTCCTGCTGCCCCTGTCGTCCTGGGATCCGCGGGACACCTTCGAGGCGTGGGCCGCGCACCGCATCGCCCTCGACCATCCGCGGCTCGCCCACGCCGGCGGCAGCGCGGAGTCCACGGCGGCCGAACTCCTCCACGAGGGCCGGCTCTTACCGGTCCTCGACGGGCTCGACGAACTGCCCGCCGCCGCCCGCCCCCAGGTCATCGAGGCGCTGAACCGCATGCGGGGACGGGAGACCGGCCGGGTGGTGCTGACCAGCCGCCGCGCGGAGTACGCGGCGGCCGTCGGCGAAGTGGGCGCCCTCCAGGCCGCCGCCGTGATCGAACTCGTCCCCCTCGCACCCGACGACCTGCGCCGCTTCCTGCCGTTGACCGGCCGGACCGGCGCCCGCGACACCGACGGCTCCAAGTGGCAGCCCGTCCTGGACGCCCTGCCGGACGACCCGGACGGGACCGATGACCCGGACGACCCGGATGAACCGGACGGGACCGACGACCCGGACACCCCGGACGGGACCGACGCCCCGGACACCCCGGACGGGACCGATGGCCCGGACACCCCGGACACCCCGGATGGGACCGATGGCCCGGACCACCCCGAGAACCACCACGCCCCCGACGGCCACGACGACCCCCGCGTCCCCCGCGCCCCCGACGGCCATCACGGCCCCCGCGTCCCGGCCGCCCCCGGCGGCCCGGTGGCGGCCGCCTCCCCGGACCCGGACGCCGAGCACGGCGCCATGCTCCGCCGCGCCCTGTCCACCCCCCTGATGACCGCCCTGGCCCGCACCGCGTACAGCGACACCACCGCCTCCCCCGCCGAACTGCTGCGCCGGGACCGCTTCCGCCGGCAGGAGGACGTGGAGGACCATCTCCTCGACCAGTTCGTCACCGCCGTCTACCGCCCGGTCCCGGACGCGCACGGCGTCCTCGACGACCGCTGGAGCGCCGACACGGCCCGCGTCTGGCTGGGCGCGCTGGCCCGCAGGCTGCAACGGCTCGGGATGCGGGAGATCACCTGGTGGCGGCTCGGTCCGGGGGTCCCCGAGGCCTGCCGCCTGGCGCTGGAGTGCCTCGCCCTCGCACTGCCCCTCGCCGTCACCGCCTGGCTGGTCCTCGGCGGGCCGCGCCAGCCGCAGCCGCCTTCCCCGCCGGCCGTCCTCGCGGTGCAGGCGGCCGCCTGTGTGATCGCCCTGCTGACGCGGCCTCCCCCGGGCGTGGACGCCGGGGTCGCACCGCGCCGGCTCGCCGTGCGCGGGCGGATACGCGCGTTCGCCGGGCAGGCGGCCCTCGCGACGCCGGTCGTCCTCGCCGTCGGGCTGCCGCTGCGGATCCCCACGGTGCTGCTGGCCGCGCTGCCCGTCCTGTTCGCGACACGCGCCTTCGTGGACCACGCCGTCGACATCTCCCGCGCCGCCGGCCCCTGGCAGCTGCTGCGCGCCGACCGTACGGCGGTGGCGGTGCTCGGGCCCGTCTACGCGCTGCGCGGCGAGGGCGTGTCCGCGCTCCGCTCCTGGCTCCTGGCCGGGGCGGCGCTCGGCCCGCTGCTGGTCACGGCCGCCTGGCACCGCACGGGCGGCCGGGACGCCGTGGACGCGCGGACCTGGACGCTCGCCGCCGTGGCGGCGCTGGTGTCGCTCGCGCTGCTCGGCGCCGCCTGTTCGGCGTGGTGGGGCTTCACCTCCACGCGGGTGGCGCTCGCCCTGTCCGGGCGGCTGCCGTGGGCGCTCGGGTCCTTCCTGGAGGACGCGCACCGCCGGGGTGTCCTGCGTCAGGCCGGCGGAGTCCACGCATTCCGCCACGCCCGCCTCCAGGACCGTCTCGCCGGCGGTCCCGCGCCCGCACCCACGCCCGCGCAGTCCCGCCGGCTACCCCTGCCGCCCCCGGTGGTCAACCTGGCCGCGCTGCCCGTCGCGCTGGTGGTGCTGCTCGCCCTGAGCCTCACGCCCGGGGTGCCGGGGCCGTACGCGGCGTCGGACGTGACCTGTCCGGCGCTCGCCCTGCCGCCCGGCTACTCCCTGACGCGCAGCGAGCGCGCGGACGCGGAGACGTACGACTGCGCGTGGAGCGGCGAGACGGACCCCGCCTCCGCGCCGCCCCGGGACGCGGGCTCACCGTTCGTGCCGCCGCTCCCGGACACCGGCTACGTCGGCACGTACGGGCTGTACTTGCGGATCAGTGTGCTGGAGCCGGTCTACTCCCTCGGCGCCGTCGACGTGGCGGCCGTGTACTACGACAGGGTGCGCGCGACGTTCGGGACGCGGGAGCCGGTGTCCGGCCTGGGCTCGGAGGCCGCGATCACCCCGGCGGGCAACCCGGTCCGGCTCGCCGTCCGCGTGGACAACGTGGTGATCGTGACGGTCGTCTCGGACACGCGCACCGGCTGCTCCCGCACCAGCGACGGGACCGCCCTGTCCCGCACCGCCGAAGCCCTGCGGGACCTGGGGCTGTCCGACGACCACCCACGGCTCGGCGAGCCGGTGCCCGCCCCGTGCGGTGGCCCCCGGGAGACGGAGAAGCACCCGACCCCTCCCCCGTCCCCCTCCCCCTCCCCGACCCCGACCCCGACCCCGACCGAGGAGGAGACACCCCTGCCGACGGAGCTGACGATCGACACCGACGGCGTCCACAGGTCGCACGTGTGCCACGGCGGGCGGGTGGAGCTGCACGCGGACGACGCGAAGCTGACCCTCACCGGCACCTGCGGCGAGGTGGACGTCCAGGGCGAGGGCAACGGCGTCTACGTGGAGCGGACCGACGGGCTCAGCATCGGCGGCAACCTCAACTCCGTCTACTGCCGGAACCCCGCGAAGGACGTGTACCGGTTCCCCGTCTTCCTCGACCGGCAGGCCGTCCACACGGTCATCGGCTGCGACCCGTGACGCGGAGGGGACGCCGAGGGGGCGCCGATGACGCGGAAGGGGCCGGTGCCCCGCGGCCGCCGCCGGTCACCGGCCCCTTCCGCGCCGTGTCACGGGATCACCGGATCACGGGATCACGGGATCACGGGATCACAGGATCACAGGAACGAGTTGATCTCGATCGTCTCGTCCCGGCCCGGGCCCACGCCGATCGCGGAGATCGGGGCGCCGGACATCTCCTCCAGCGCCTTGACGTAGTTCTGGGCGTTCTTCGGCAGGTCGGAGAACGACTTCGCCTTGGTGATGTCCTCGTTCCAGCCGGGGAGGGTCTCGTAGACCGGCTTCGCGTGGTGGAAGTCGGACTGCGAGTACGGGAGCTCCTCGACGCGCTTGCCGTCGATCTCGTACGCCACGCAGACCGGGATCTCCTCCCAGCCGGTGAGGACGTCCAGCTTGGTGAGGAAGAAGTCCGTGAGGCCGTTGACGCGGGTGGCGTAGCGGGCGATCACCGCGTCGAACCAGCCGCAGCGGCGGTCACGGCCGGTGGTGACACCGCGCTCGCCGCCGATGCGGCGCAGCGCCTCGCCGTCCGCGTCGAACAGCTCGGTCGGGAACGGGCCCGCGCCGACGCGGGTCGTGTACGCCTTGAGGATGCCGATGACGCGGCTGATCTTCGTCGGGCCGACGCCCGCGCCGGTGCAGGCGCCGCCGGCGGTCGGGTTGGAGGAGGTGACGAAGGGGTACGTGCCGTGGTCGATGTCGAGCAGGGTGCCCTGCCCGCCCTCGAAGAGGACGACCTTGTTCTCCTCCAGGGCCTGGTTCAGCACCAGGACCGTGTCGGCGACGTACGGCGCCAGCTTGTCGGCGTAGCCGAGCAGCTCCTCCACGACCTGGTCGACGGCGATCGCCCGGCGGTTGTAGAGCTTGGTGAGCAGCTGGTTCTTGACGTCGAGCGCCGCCTCGACCTTCTGCTGGAGGATCGACTCGTCGTACAGGTCCTGCACACGGATGCCGACGCGGTTGATCTTGTCGGCGTAGGTCGGTCCGATGCCGCGGCCCGTGGTGCCGATCTTGCGCTTTCCGAGGAAGCGTTCCGTCACCTTGTCGACAGTGACGTTGTACGGCGTGATGATGTGCGCGTTGCCGCTGATCATGAGCTTGGACGTGTCGACGCCTCGCTCGTTCAGACCGCTCAGCTCGGAGAGCAGGACCGACGGGTCGACGACGACGCCGTTTCCGATGACGGGCGTACATCCGGGGGAGAGGATCCCGGAAGGGAGAAGGTGGAGTGCGTACTTCTGGTCGCCCACGACGACCGTGTGGCCGGCGTTGTTGCCGCCCTGATAGCGCACTACGTAGTCCACCGAACCACCGAGCAGGTCGGTGGCCTTCCCCTTGCCTTCGTCACCCCACTGAGCACCGAGCAGCACAAGTGCGGGCACGCGCGTACACCCCTTCCGGGTGGGGCATGTCCAGGGTCAGGGGCGCATGCGGAGGCGCTTACCACCGCGTGCACCGCGACCGTCGTTGGCCGCCACGCGACCGTCACCGGTCGCACACCGTCGGACCCGGATGCCCCGGAATAGACGAAGCCCCTGGCGCAATAGCGCAAGGGGCTCTTGCACAAAGATGCTACCCGAGGAAGCGAGGCAGGACCGAGGTGGCGACTTTCGCGACGCCGGACCAGCTGCTGGTGATCATCGATCCGGTCGCCCGGACGACGGACGGAGAGTCCGTGAGAATCGCGAAAGACGTGCTCAGCGCGGGTGCGGCGGCAAAAGTGTGCCTGCCGGAGGGGCCGGAGGAATTTGCCCGCATGCTGGACCGCCGGGGCTCCCGGAGGCCGGTGGTCGTCGGCGACGACCGCGCCCTGAGCCGGGCGGTGGCCCTGCTGCACCGCCGGCGGGAGCTCGCCGACTGCGTGCTGTCGGTGGTGCCGGTGGGCAGCTCCCTGGGCGTCGCGCACGCCCTGGGGGTGCCCACGGGGGCCGTGGCGGCGGCGCGGGCGGTCCTCGAGGGGACCGAGCGGCGGCTGGACCTGCTGGTCGACGACAGCGACGGGGTGGTGCTGGGGGCCCTGCGCATCCCGCCGGTGCCGCTGGCCCCGCGGGACGTGCCGGAGGGTGCGGCCGTCCCGGGCGGTGCGCACCCCTGGCTGCGGACGTGCCAGCACCTGGTGCGGACCCTGGTGCCGGCCCGGCCCGCCCGGACCGCCCCGGCCCCTCCCCCGCCCGGCCCGGCCCGGCTGCGGGTCGAGGTCGACGGTGTGACCCTGGTCGACCTGGACCAGCCGGTCGAGGAGATCTCGGTGACCCCCGCCGCCACCGGCACGGCGACGGTCGAGGTGCGCCCGCTGTCCCTGGGCGCCGAGGCGTCACCGCTGGAGGCCCGGGGACGGACGGTGACCGTCTCGGGCGCCGACTTCCGCTACCGGGCGGACGCGTCGGTCGCGGGCCCGGTCCGCAGGAGGACGTGGACGGTGCGGGAGGGCGCGCTGGGGCTGGTGCTGCCGGGGCGGTGAGAGGCGTCCGGGGCGCCGGGCCGACTCCGCCCGGATCACCCCGGGTCCCGGTCCCCGAACAGCCGCTCGCGGTGGACCCGCCACCGTTCCATCATGGCGGCGACCTCCTCACCTGCGGGGCTGGCGGGTCAGGGGGCGGCCGGCGCCCTGGCCTTCGGGCTGGGGCTCGCGGCCGTGGGGATGCTCTTCGCGACCATGGCGGCGATCGTCGCGCAGCTCACCGGGAGCGCGCGGCCGGCCCGGGGGCTGACCTCGGCGGTGCTGGGCGCCGCGTTCGTGCTGCGCGCGGCGGGCGACTCGGCGACGGACGACGGTTCCTCGGCGCTGACCTGGCTCTCCCCGCTCGGCCGGCTGGAGCACCTGCGGCCCTTCGCGGGCGAACGCTGGGGGGTCCTGGCGCTGTTCGCGGCGGCGATCCTCGCGCAGGGCGCGACGGCGTACGCGCTGGCGGGCCGCCGGGACGTCGGTGCGAGCTTCCTGCCGACCCGGCCGGGACCGGCCGCCGGCCGTCTGCGGACGGCGGGGGCCCTGGCCCGGCGGCTGCACCGCGGCGGCGTCCTCGGCTGGAGCGCCGGCTTCTTCGTCGCCGGGGTGGTCTACGGCGGCATGACGGACGGCGCGGCCGACCTGGTCGGCGGCAACGAGCGGGCGCGCGAGATCTTCGAGCGGATGGGCGGCCGGGGTCACCGCGCTGCGCGGGCGGGACCTGACGACGTCGTGACGGGGCTCAGCCGGCAACCACCCTCAGCCCCTCCAGCCCCCTGATCACGAAGTTCGGCTTGCGCCGCGGCTCCGCCGCCAGGGTCAGCGCCGGGGCCCGCTCCAGGAGGGCCCGCATCGAGGCGGCCAGTTCGATACGGGCCAGGGGAGCGCCGATGCAGTAGTGGATGCCCGCGCTGAAGGAGATGTGCGGGTTCTCCGCGCGGGTCAGATCCAGCCGGTCCGGGGCGGTGAACACCGACGGGTCGCGGTTGGCCGAGCCGAACAGCATCGCGATCTCCGCGCCCCGCGGGATCGTCGTGCCGTCGATCTCGATGTCGTCGAGGACCCAGCGTTCGAAGAGCTGGAGCGGGGTGTCGTAGCGCATCAGCTCCTCGACGGCGGAGGGCACCAGGGAGTGGTCCGCGCGCAGGGCGGCCAGCTGGTCCGGGTTGCGGAACAGCGCCCACCAGCCGTTGACCGTGGCGTTCACGGTCGCCTCGTGGCCCGCGTTCAGCAGGAGCACGGCCGTCGAGATCATCTCCTGCTCGGTGAGCCGGTCGCCCTCGTCGTGGGCGGCGATCAGAGCGGAGACCAGGTCCTCGCCGGGCTCCTTGCGGCGGGCCGCGATCAGCTCCCGCAGGTACGCGGAGAACTCGACCGAGGCCCGCACCGCCCGGCGGGCCGTCTCCTGCGACGGACCCAGCTCGTACATCCCGCAGATGTCCGCCGACCAGGGCCTGAGCGGGGCCCGCTCCGACGCCGGGATCCCCAGCATCTCGGCGATCACCGCCACCGGCAGCGGTTCGGCGACGTCCGTCAGCAGGTCTCCCCCGCCGGCCGCCACCAGCCCGTCCACCAGCTCGCCGGCCAGCCGCTCCACGTACGGTTTCAGCCGCTCGACCGTGCGGGGGGTGAACGCCTTCGACACCAGGCGCCGGATGCGGGTGTGGTCCGGCGGCTCCAGATCGAGCATCCCGTGGTCGTTGAGCGTGTGGAACGGCTCGTGCTCCGCCGGGGGCGCCGTCCGCCCGAAGTCCTCGTGCGTGAACCGGTGCTGGTAGGTCCGCCCCAGCCGCCGGTCGCGCAGCAGCGCCGAGACGTCCGCGTGGTGCGGCACCAGCCACTGGCCGGTGGGTTCGTACCGGATGACCCGGCCCCGCTCCCGCAGCTCGGCGTAGGCCGGGTACGGGTCGGCCACGAACGCCGGGTCCCAGGGATCGAAGCGAAGGTCGTCGACTGCTGCCATGGCCGGACGCTACCCGTCGGCCGCGCCGCTGACCAGGGGGTCTCTCACCCCGGTGTCGCCGGCCGCGCCTCGTACGCGAACACCGCCGCCCGGGTGCGGCCGCGCAGGCCCGGCTTCACCGGGATCCGGCTGACGTGGGTCTTGACCGTGGACTCGGCCACCACCGGCCGCCCGGCCGTCTCGGCGTCGGACAGGCCCCGCGCGATCAGGACCAGGACCTCCGTCCCGCGCTCGGTCAGGTCGCCGTAGGCCGCCTGCCCGGTGCGGGCCGGAGGGGGGCCGCCGGCCAGCCGGTCACTACGGCCCCGCCGCGCCCCGCCCCCCACGCGCGTCACCACGCCAGCTGCGCGATCTCCTCCGCCACCACCGCGCACGCGTCCGCCACCGGGTCGATCAGCGGGAAGTGCCCGACGTCCTCCAGCAGCGTCACGCCCACCACCTCCCCCGCCTTCGCCGCCGCCTCCGCGTAGGACTCGGCGACCACCTGCGGGACGACCAGGTCGGTACGGCCCTGCACCAGGGTGGTCGCGATGCCGGTCGGCAGCAGCAGCGCGGGGTCGGCGTACGGCTGCCGCTCGGCGACGTGCTCGTCCCCGCCCAGGAGCTGGCGGAACGCGCCACCGCAGACGTCCAGTTTCCCGGCGACCTCGAAGTCCGCGATCGGGGCGAGCGCGACCACGCCCCGCAGCGGGGCGGGGCCGCCGGTGCGCCAGGGCGCGTCGGCGGGCAGCACGTGCCGGGCCGCGGCCCACAGGGCGAGGTGGCCGCCCGCGGAGTGGCCGGTGAGCACCGTGCGGCGCGGGTCGGCCTGCGGCAGGGCCCGGCGTACCAGGGCGGGGAGGGCGTCCAGCGCGGCGGCGACGTCGTCGAAGGTGTCGGGCCAGCGGCCCGCGACCGGCGCCTCGGTCCCGGAGGCCTCGCCCGCCGCCCCCCGCCGGTACTCCACGTTGGCCACGGCGAACCCCCGCCGTGCCAGGAAGCCGGCGAACGGCGTGATGTGCCGCCGGTCGTACGGCGCCCGCCAGGCGCCGCCGTGCAGGACGACGACCAGCGGGGCGGAGTCGCCGGAGGCGCCCGCCGCGGCCGTGGCCCGCGGTGCGTAGAAGTCGATCACCTGGTCGGGGTGGTCGCCGTAGGCGGCGGTGGTGTCCGGGTCGACCGCCGGATGCGAGAAGGCCGACTCCTCTTCGGCGGCGGCCCGGGCTGCGACGACGTCGTCCGGCATGCTCCAACCTCTCAGCAACGAAACGTGTTTGAACGAAACGGATGTGGCGGACCAGGTGGGGAGTCGGCCGTTGGCGGGGACGGTATCAGGCCGGTGACGTGCGCGGACACGGGGATGTCACGCTCGGTGAGGGCTAACGGGTTCCCCGCTCCCGTCGAGCCGGTGAGCGGGGTCCGCGGGAGGCCGACATGTCCGGCGAACCCGGCACGTACGTCCTGCTGGGCGCACGGCCCGGGTCCCCGCGGCCGGGCCGGCCCACCGCGACGCGCCCGCGCCGGCCCCGCTCCGGCCCCGCTCCGACCCCGCTCCGACCGCGCTCCGACCGCGCTCCGACCGCGCTATCCCCTCACCACCGCCCCCAGCACCCGCGCCGCCCGCTCCACGTCCGCGAAGCCCACGTACAGCGGGGTGAAGCCGAAGCGGAGGACGTCCGGGTGGCGGAAGTCGCCGACGACACCCCGGTCGATCAGGCGCTTCATGACGTCTCCGGCGATGGGGGCACCGCCCGCTCGAGCGGAGCCGAGAGTGGGGGAGCAGCGCAGGGCCACCTGGCTGCCGCGTTCCTCGTGCGCGACCGGCGTCACGGACTCCACGCGTCCGGCGGGGAGGTAGGCCGCCACGCACTCCAGGAAGAAGTCCGTCAGCGCGAGGGACTTCGCGCGGACGGCCTCGATCGACACGCCCCGCCACACGTCGAGCGCCGCCTCCAGCGCGAGCATCGACAGGATGTCGGGCGTCCCGACCCGCCCGCGCACGGCGCCCGGGGCGGGCTCGTACCCGGGGTGCATGCCGAAGGGCTCCGCGTGGGAGTTCCAGCCGGGCAGCGGGGAGTCGAAGCGGTCCTGGAGGCCGCGCCGGACGTAGAGGTACGCCGGTGAACCCGGCCCGCCGTTCAGGTACTTGTAGGTGCAGCCGACCGCGAGGTCCACGCCGTGCTCGTCGAGGCCGACCGGCAGGGCGCCCGCGCTGTGGCACAGGTCCCAGACGGCGACCGCGCCCGCCGCGCGCACGGCGGCGGTCAGCCCCGGCAGGTCGTGCAGCCGGCCGGTGCGGTAGTCGACGTGGTTCAGCAGCACCGCGGCCGTACGGTCCGACAGGGCCGCCGGCACCTCGGCCGGGGTCACCGGCCGCAGGGTGCGTCCGGTCAGCCGGGCCGCCGACCCGGCGATGTACCCGTCCGTCGGGAAGGTCGTCGCGTCGACGAGGATCTCGTCGCGGCGGTCGTCCACGAGACGCACGGCGCCGACGAGCGCCTTGAAGACGTTGACGCTCGTCGAGTCCCCGACCACGATCTGCCCGGCCGCCGCCCCCACCAGCGGGGCGATCCGGTCGCCGATCCGCTCCGGCGCGGTCCACCAGCCGCTCTCCTCCCAGGAGCGGATGCGCAGCTCCCCCCACTGGCGGCGTACGACGTCCGCCACCCGGCCGGGGACGGACACCGGCAGGGCGCCCAGGGAGTTGCCGTCGAGGTAGACGACCGGGTCGCCCGACTCCGGGCCGGACGCGGGGTCGAGGAGGAACTCGGCGCGCTTGGCGGCCAGCGCGTCACCGGCGTCCAGCTCGCTCGCCTTGAAGGCCAGGTCAGACATGGGACCTCGCCGTCCACAGCTCCGGGAACACGTTCTTGCGCGCGCGCTTCTCCAGCCAGGCCACGCCCGCCGAGCCGCCCGTGCCGGTCTTCGCGCCCATCGCGCGGCGGGTGGCGACGAGGTGGTCGTTGCGCCAGCGCCACACCAGCTCGGCGACATCGGTCAGCGCCTCGCCGAGGCGGGCCAGCTCGTCGCTCTCGTCACCGGCGTAGAGCGCGGTCCACACCGCCTCCACCTCCGGCGACGGCTCGTAGCGCAGCGCGACGTCGCGCCGCAGGACGGACTCCGGGACCGCGTGCCCGCGGCGGGCCAGCAGCCGCAGCACCTCGTCGTACAGGCTCGGCTCGTGCAGCGCCTTCTCCAGCTCGGCGTGGACGCGGGGCGCGCCCCGGTGCGGGACCAGCATCGACGCGGACTTCTCGCCGAGCAGGAACTCCATCCGCCGGTACATCGCCGACTGGAAGCCGGACCCCTCGCCGAGGGCGGAGCGGTACGCGTTGAACTGGGCGGGGGTGAGCTGGGCGAGCGGCCGCCAGGAGGCGTTCAGCGCCTCCAGCTCCCGTACGGAACGTTTCAGCGCGGCGGTCGCCACCGGCACCCGGTCCTGGCGCAGGGCCTGCGCCGCCGTCTCCCACTCGTGGACGATCACGGTGAACCACAGCTCCATCACCTGGGTCGTGACCAGGAAGACCATCTCTCCGGGGTCGTCGGAGAGGGTGTGCTGGAGGTGGGTGAGCACGTCCGCCTTGACGTAGTCCTCGTACGGCGTCGTGCCTGCGAAGTCGAGATGCGGGGTCTCGGGCTCGTGCGGTTCATGAGCCTCATGGGACATCGCTGTCTCCTGTTGTGTACTCCGGGTAGCGGTCCGCCCCTGCCGTTACCGACACGGGGGCCCCGGTCCCCACGGGCATCCTCCGTATCGTCCCCCGAAAGCGCAAGGCCCGCCCGGTCACGCCGGGCGGGCCCGCCACGACGGCCCCGCCCACGTCGGGCGGGCGGGCCCGGACACCTCACACGTGCTAGCCCAGCGTCTGGGCCGCCGTCGGCGAGGAGTCCTTCAGGAACTGCGAGCAGCGCTCGTACTCCTCCTGCTCGCCGATCGCCTGCGCCGCCCGGGCGAGGGCGTGCAGGGCGCGCAGGAAGCCGCGGTTCGGCTCGTGCTCCCAGGGGACGGGGCCGTGGCCCTTCCAGCCGTTGCGGCGCAGGGAGTCCAGGCCGCGGTGGTAGCCCGTTCGGGCGTACGCGTACGACTCGACCACGCTGCCCCGCTCGAACGCGTCGTCGGCGAGCTGGGCCCAGGCGAGCGAGGAGGTGGGGTGCCCGGCGGCGACGTCGGCGGGCGCCGTGCCGGCGGCGAGGAGCTCACGGGGCTCCGGGTCGTCGGGGAGGTGCGTCGGGGGCGGGCCCCCGAGGAGGTTCTCGTGAATGGACATGGGTCCAGTCTGGACGATCGGCTCACCGCCCCGCCTCCAACGGCGGCGCCGTCACGCTGCCGTGACATCTGCACTCCGGCCGCACGCAGTCCGCCCCCGGCCGCCGCACCGTCGCGAACGCCACCCCGGCGCCCGCCACGAGCACGCCCGCGCACACCGCCATCGCCCGCCGGAACGCCCCCTCGAAGGCCTCCGCGGAGCGGTACGCCTCCGGGCCCATCCCCGTGACCAGGGGCAGCGCGGCCACGGCGATCAGGCCGGCCGCGCGGGCCGCCGCGTTGTTGACTCCGCTGGCCAGGCCCGCGCGGCTGTCGTCCACCGAGGCCAGGACGGTCGCCGTGAGGGGGGCGACGAGGGTGACCATGCCGAGGCCGAGGACCAGCACGGCGGGCAGGACGTCCGCCGCGTAGGAGGCGCCGGGGCCCACCCGGAGCATCAGCAGCATGCCCGCGGCGCACAGCAGCGGGCCCACGGTGAGCGGCAGACGCGGGCCGATCCGGTCGGCGAGCGCACCGGAGCGCGCCGACAGCAGCAGCATCAGCGCGGTCGTCGGCAGCAGTGCCGTACCGGCGCCGACGGCGGAGTAGCCGGCCACGGTCTGGAGCTGGAGCGCGGAGAGGAAGAAGAACCCGCCGAAGGCCGCGTACACGCACAGGGTGACCAGGTTGACCGCCGTGAACTGGCGGGAGGCGAAGACGTCCAGCGGCAGCATCGGGTCGGGGCTGCGCCGCTCGACCCGGACGAAGGCCGCCCCGGCGGCGACCCCGGCCACCGCCGCGACGGCGACGGCCGGCGTCCCCGCGCCCGCCTCGATCAGCGCGTACGTCACCAGCCCGAGCGACAGCGCGGCCAGGACGGCGCCGAGCACGTCGAAGCGGCCGTGCGCGCGCCGGCCGCGCGACTCGGGGACGTGGCGCAGGGCCACCGGGGCGCACAGCAGCGCCAGCGGGACGTTCAGCCAGAACACCCACCGCCAGCCGGGCCCGTCCACCAGCCAGCCGCCCAGGAACGGCCCCACGGCCGCCCCGACGCCCCCGAAGCCGGACCACAGGCCGACGGCCCGCCCCCGGTCGTCGGGGTGGAAGGAGGCATGGATGAGGGCGAGCGAGCCGGGGGTGAGGAGGGCGCCGCCGACGCCCTGCAACGCCCGTGCCGCGACCAGGACGGCCGCGCTCGGCGCGAGCCCGCACAGCAGGGAGGCGGCGGCGAACCACACCACGCCGACCACGAAGACCTTCCGGCGGCCGACGCGGTCGCCGAGCGAGCCGCCCAGCAGGAGCAGCCCGGCCAGCGTGACCATGTACGCGTTGACCGTCCACTGGAGGGCGGCCAGGTCGGCGTCGAGGTCACGGCCGATGCGCGGCAGGGCGACGTTGACGACGGTCGAGTCCAGCATGGCCATGCTGGAGCCGAGGACCGTGGTGAGCAGGATCCACCTGCCCCGGGGCGAGGCCAGCCGGACATCGGGCATGGCCCCGGATACGTCGGGCATGGCCCCAGATATACAGCGAGCCCGGTGCCGGGGCACCGGGCTCGTCCGCCATCAGCCGTACGAGGACCTACTTGATCTTCGTACCGGCCGACCGGAGGTTCTGCGTCGCCTCGACGACACGGGCGGCCATGCCCGCCTCGGCCAGCTTGCCCCAGGTCCGCGGGTCGTAGGTCTTCTTGGAGCCGACCTCGCCGTCGACCTTGAGGACGCCGTCGTAGTTCTTGAGGATGTGGTCGGCGACCGGACGGGTGAAGGCGTACTGGGTGTCCGTGTCGATGTTCATCTTGACGACGCCGTTCTCCAGCGCGGTCGCGATCTCCTCCTCCGTGGAGCCGGAGCCGCCGTGGAAGACGAAGTCGAACGGCTGCGAGCCGGCCGGCTTGCCGAACTTGGCGGCGACGCCCTCGTTCAGCTCCTTCAGCAGGTCGGGGCGGAGGACGACGTTGCCCGGCTTGTACACGCCGTGGACGTTGCCGAAGGACGCGGCGAGCAGGTAGCGGCCCTTCTCGCCGAGGCCGAGCGCCTCCGCCGTGCGGATCGCGTCCTCGACCGTGGTGTAGAGGGAGTCGTTGATCTCGTGCGAGACGCCGTCCTCCTCGCCACCGGTCGGGGTGATCTCGACCTCGAGGATGATGTTCGCGGCGCGGGCCTTCTCCAGCAGCTCCTGACCGATGGCCAGGTTGTCGGCCAGGGTCTCCGCGGAGCCGTCCCACATGTGGGACTGGAACAGCGGGCCGAGACCGGCCTCGACGCGCTTGCGGGAGATCTCCAGCAGCGGACGCACGTACCCGTCGAGCTTGTCCTTCGGGCAGTGGTCGGTGTGCAGGGCGACCGTGACCGGGTACTTCTCGGCGACGATGTGCGCGAACTCGGCGAGGGCGACCGCGCCCGTCACCATGTCCTTGCTGTACTGGCCGCCCAGGAACTCGGCGCCGCCGGTCGAGATCTGGATGATGCCGTCGCTCTCCGCCTCCGCGAAGCCGCGCAGAGCCGCGTGCAGGGTCTGGGTCGAGGTGACGTTGATGGCCGGGTAGGCGAACCTGCCTGCCTTCGCCCGGTCGAGCATCTCGGTGTAGACCTCGGGGGTTGCGATGGGCATTCGTCCGCTCCTTGGGTGTGCGGGTTGGCGTTCTGCTGCTTACGGCCCTGACCTAGACCTTGGGTGCGACGTCATCGTCGTGCCCATCTTTCCAGACATGCGCGGTCGGTCCACGCGCCGGTCGAGTCCAGGTCGAAGTCGCTCGTCAGTCCAGACCCAGTTCATCCTTCGAGAAGGCGAACAGGTACGGCACCCCCGCGCCCTCCTGGATCTTCTCGGCGGCACCGGTCGCCCGGTCCACGATGGTCGCGACGGCCACGACCTCGGCGCCCGCCTCGCGCACGGCCTCCACCGCGGTCAGCGGCGAACCGCCGGTGGTGGAGGTGTCCTCCACCACCAGGACCCGGCGGCCCTTGATGTCCGGCCCCTCCACGCGCCGCTGGAGCCCGTGCGCCTTGGCCGCCTTGCGCACCACGAAGGCGTCCAGCCGGCGGCCGCGCGCGGCGGCGGCGTGCAGCATGGCCGCGGCGACCGGGTCGGCGCCCATGGTCAGGCCGCCCACGGCGTCGAACTCCAGCTCGGCGGTCAGGTCCAGCAGCACCTGGCCGACCAGCGGAGCGGCCACCCCGTCGAGAGTGATGCGGCGCAGGTCGACGTAGTAGTCGGCCTCCAGGCCCGACGACAGGGTCACCTTGCCGTGCACCACGGCCTTGTCCTTGATCTGCTGCAACAGCGCGCCACGTACGTCACTCATACCGGCCAGCTTAGGGCGTGCTCCACCGCCAGGTCGTGGTGGCCTCCAGCGGCTCCAGCGGCGTGACCAGGCGCGGGTGGGTGTTCAGGCCGTCGGGCGGGCCGGTCTGCGGCTCCACGCACACGGCCGCCTCCTGCTCGTCGTAGACGACGACCCACTGCTCGGGGCTGGTCACCTCCAGCCGGAGCAGTCCCGGCCAGGTGAGGGTGACGTGGACGCCGTCCGGCATGCCGAAGCAGTCGTCCCACGGGCCCGGCTCCGGGTCGATCCGGTTGCCGGTCGGCAGGTGGTCGTCGCCGCGCTCCTCCTGCCAGGCCGGGTCGAAGTCGACCCGCACCGGCTCGCCGTCCGCGCCGTCGAGGGTGCGGTTGAACCAGGGGTGCCAGCCGATCTGCGCCGGGAACGACGAGCCGTACGTCTCCACCGCCATGGTCAGCGTCAGCGCGTCCTCGGCGAGCGCGACCATCTGGGTGACCCGGCCGGGGTAGGGCCAGGGCTCCACCAGGTCGTACGTCAGGACCACCTCGTCGGCCGACCTGCGGGCGACCCGCCAGGCGCCGTCGCGGACGGTGCCGTGGATGGCGTGCGGCGGGGAGTTGAGCGGCATCTGGTGGACGGCCGCGCCGTCCCGGAACCGGCCGTCCCGGATCCGCCCGCACCAGGGGACCATCGGGAAGCAGCCGAAGCTCCCCCAGGCTCGGCTTCGCTCGCCCGGGGGGACCCCCATCCCCTGCCGCAGCAGTTCCGCACCGCCGACGCGCAGCCCTCCGAGCCGTCCGCCGTTGCCGGGCTGCACGGTCACCTCCGCGTCACCCGCGGTCAGCGTGATGTCTTCGTCGCTCACGGGACGACCCTATCGAGGCGATCGAGAGTGCGTCGGCTTCACCGGCGGCGGCGCAGCGCCCTGCCGACCACGATCGCCGACGCCACCACCAGCGCGGCGGCCGGGCCCGCCCAGCGCAGGGCGCTGTTGGGGGCGACGGTCTGCGCGGCCGGGACGGGCGCGTACCGGCCGCGGGGCGGGGCGTGGTCGACCTCCTCGGCACTGCGCCCGATCATCGTCCGGCGGGCGTGCGCGGCCTCGGCGGGGGGCTCGGCGGAGGAGGGGAGTCCGCCCACGCCGCCCACGCCGTCCCCGTCATCCACGTCGTCCACGTCATCGATGGCGTCCACGTCGTCCAGGTCGCCGTCGTCGTCCAGGTCGTCCATGCCGTCGATGCCGTCGATGCCGTCGACGGCACCGACGTCGTCGCCGTCGCGCAGGTCGTCGTCGGCGCCGTCCGGGCCCGACCGGGGGACGCCGGTGTCGAGGACGGCCGGGGGCTCGTCGGCGGGGAGCGGCCGCTCGGGCTCGGGCTCGGACTCGGACTCAGCCGGAGCCGGGGGCGCACCCCCGGCGTCCGCGGCTCCGGCTCCGGCTCCGGCTCCCAGGTTCTCCGCGAAGCGGTTCAGCAGGCGTACGACCGCGCCGTCCACCGCCTCGCCGGACTCCTGGGCGATCCGGCCGCCGGCGGAGGCGGTGCCCTCGAAGCCGAGCGTGGTGCCGCCCTCGGACGCCCCGAGCCGGACGGTGAGCGCGAACGTGACCGTCCCCGTGCCGCGCACCTCGCTCGCGTCGCCCTCCACGGTGTGGGTGCCGTCCTCCCGGGCGGTGACGCGCAGGGTGCCCCGGTAGGTGATGGTGTGGCCGCCGACGCGCACCTTCAGCCGGCCCGCGACGGGCTCGCTCCCGGCGTCCTGCTGGAGTCCGGGGACCGCCCGGGCCACCTGCGCGGGATCGGCGAGGGCCGCCCGCAACCGCTCGACGGGAACCGGAACGAACACCTCATGCTCCATGGAAGCGGAGCCTACCCACGGCGTGCGGAAAAGCACCCGCCGAAACCGTGATTCGCACCGCCGCCGCGCCCGCCGCGCGTACCCTTCCGCCCTCGGTGGCCTGCCCGCGTCCGCCGTCAGTACCGCGGGTGCGTCAGCGTGGAGGCGCGCACGCCCGGCACCGGCGGCCCCGGCGGCCGCTCGTCGTGGTGCGGGCGCAGTGGCGGTGGCGCCGCGGTCCCGGCCAGGACGAAACCCCAGTCGCGGGGGGCGCGGGAGGTGTCCTCGGTGCGGTCGGGGCCGGTGGTGACGCCGGTGTCGCGGCTGTCGACCCGGTAGGGGGTGGTGCGCAGGCCCGCCGCGCGCACGGTCGTCTCGACCGTCCAGAAGACGCGGCGGCGGGAGGCGACCGGACCGGCGTGGACGACGAGGCGGCCGCCGGGGCGCAGGGCGCGGCGGGCGAGGACGTAGAACTCCTGGGAGTACAGCTTGGTGCTGGCCGTGATGCCGGGGTCGGGGAGGTCGGCGATCACCACGTCGTAGCCGGCGGCCGGGGTGTCGCGCAGGTGGCGGAAGGCGTCGGCGACGGTGACGTGGACGCGGGGGTCGGCGTAGGCGTGGCCGTTGAGACGGGACAGGGGCGGGTCGGTGCGGGCCAGGCGGATCAGGCCCGGGTCGAGCTCGACGACGTCGACGCGGTGGACGCCGGGGTGGGTGAGCACCTCGCGGGCGGCCAGGCCGTCGCCGCCGCCGAGGATCAGCACGCGGGCGTGCGGGCCGTCCATCGCGGGACGGACCAGGGACCGGTGGTAGCGGCGCTCGTCCCGGCCGTCGACGCGGAGCCGGCCGTCGAGGTAGAGGCCGAGGGGGTGGCCTCGGGTGCCGCCGGTGAGGACGACCTCCTGGACGTCGGTGTCCACCGCGACGCGGACGTCGTCGCCGTAGAGGGCGTGGCGGGCGGCGTGTTCGAAGTCGTCGACGAGGGCGGCGGCGGAGGCGAGGACGCCGAGCACGCCGACGGTGGCCGTCAGCAGCAGCCAGCGGGTCCGGCCGGTGAGGTCGCGCCGGAACAGGCCCAGCACCAGGGCGCCGCCGGCGATCACGTTGACCGCGCCGGTCAGCAGGGAGCTGGTCAGCTGGCCGAGGAAGGGCAGCAGCAGGAAGGGGAACGCCAGGCCCCCGACGAGCGCGCCGACGTAGTCCGCGGCGAACAGGTCGGCGACGGCGCCGCCCGCGTCCTGGCGGCGGATGCGCTGGATCAGCTCCATCAGCAGGGGGACCTCGGCACCGATCAGCAGGCCGATGGCGAGGGAGAAGGCGACCAGCAGGATCCGGGGGCCGTTCTCCCACAGGCCGCCCCAGTCGCCCGTCCAGGCGAACACCGCGTACAGCGCGGGCGCGCTGCATCCGCCGACCAGGGCGAGGGTCACCTCGACGGCGGCGAAACCGGCCGCGGCGAGGGGCCGCAGCCGTTTGGCGGCGAGGGAGCCGATGCCCATCGCGAAGACCATCACGGACAGCACGACGGACGCCTGGGTGACCGAGTCGCCCATCAAGTACGAGGCCAGGGCGACCAGTTCGAGTTCGTACACCAGACCGCAGGCCGCGCAGACGAAGACGCACGCGAGGACCAGGGACCGTCCGGTGTCCGGCCGGACGGGGAGCCGCGCGGGGCCGCGCCAGGGGGGTGGGGCTCCGGGCGGGGCGGGGGCGTGCGGCTCGATCACGACTGCGACGTTACGTCACGGGTGTGGCACGCAACGTCACCCACACGTGTGGAACCCGGGTTTTTCGGCCCGCCGCGGGTTTAGGCCCGCCACGGCAGTCGCCGCTCCCGGTCCCCGCCGCGTCCGCCCGGCGGCCGGCCTCACGCTCCCCGGGAGAGGGCCCCCGCGGGCGCCTGGGACCGGCCGGCCGGCGCGCGGCGGACGCCCACGCGCGTCCTGGTCGCCACCAACTGCCCGTCCTGCGGGTACGCGTGCCACGTACGCCAGTGCACATGCCCCTCGTGGCGCTGGGCGAGGAGGGCGGTGAAGGCGTGGGGGCTGCCGGGGAAGACCCCGGCGAGGCCGTGCGGGTGCTCGGAGACCAGGGCCAGCAACTCCTGGGCGCGGCCCGCGAACTGGCCGGGCGTCAGGACCTCGACACGGGCCGCGAACTCGTACTCCCACTCGCCCAGCCGCTTGGCCACGCCGAGCGGGAGCGGGGTGCTGCTGCCGGGGATGCACGCGACCGTCTCGGAGCACGACCCCCGCTCCTCCTCCAGCAGCACCTGGTGCGACGCGCCGAGCAGCCGCAACTGGAGCTTGGCTCCGGACAGTTCGAGGTCGAGGGTGGCCAGGGCCGGCAGCGGTTCACGCCCCAGGGCCCAGGCGAGGTCGGCCGCGCGCGTGTCGGTGTAGGAGGTGGTCAGGGTCGTGAGCATGACTCGGCTCCGCTAGAACGCAAAGAAGAGGAAGGGTCCCGCGCGCCCCGGCCGACACCGGGGGATCGGCCCCGGCCGGCCCTGTCTGGGGAGGGCGTCCACGGCGGGACGTCCGAGGGGTCCGAGGGGCTGCGTTGGTGACTTAGAGGGAATCATGAACGGTGGCGCCGTCACAGCGTTTTTACCCAACTTCGTAACGTTTCCATCCCTCAGAGGGCTCCTCAGCTCAACTGTTCCACCACGGCGTACGCCGTGCGGCTCACGCGCCTCTCCACGCGCCCCACCGCCGGACCGGGCGCGACCGCGGGGCGCCCTGGTCACAGGCGCGCCCCGCGGTCCGGATGCGGCTCCCCCTCGGGGAGCTCAGCTGCCCCGTGTCAGCTGCCTCCGCCGCATCCGCCGCCTCCGCCCCCGCAGGACGATCCGCCTCCGCAGGAGTGCCCGCCGGAGTGGCCGCCGTGGCCACCGGAGTCGCCACCGGAGTGGCCGGAGTGCCCGCCCGAACGCCCGCCGGAGTCACCGGAGTCGCTCCCCGAGGACGAGGACGAGCCGATGTCGATGCCGGACACCCACCAGCTGCTCGCGCTGTCCGCGCTGTGGTGGTGGCTGCCGGACCCGCGCGAGCTGCCGGACCCGCGCGAGCCGGCGGAGCCGCGCGAGCGGCCGGCGCGGCCGTTCCGCGCGGACCGCATGGTGCGGCGGGGGCGCGCGGCGTCGACGATCGCGCATACGCCCGCCACCACGACAGCGACTCCGAGCACCGCCAGGATGATGCCGATGACCATGGCGTCACCCTCCTTCCGTGTCCCCCGAAGCGACCCCCCGTGGGCGCCTCGCGCACCGGCCGAGCGGTGCGTGAACGGGGGATGCCCGCCCCTCTCACCGGCCAAAGCACACTTGAGGAAGTCCAGAGCTTCGACGCAGGATGACCCTTATGACCTCCACCGCACGCCCCTTCCTCAACCGCCGCCTCGCCGCTTTCGGGACGACGATCTTCGCCGAGATGTCCGCCCTGGCGGTGCGGACCGGCGCCATCAACCTGGGGCAGGGTTTCCCCGACACGGACGGCCCGGAGGAGATCCGGGAGGCCGCCGTGCGGGCGCTGCGGGACGGGCGCGGCAACCAGTACCCGCCGGGGCCGGGCGTCCCCGAGCTGCGGACGGCGGTCGCGGAGCACCAGCGCCGCCGCTACGGCCTGACCTTCGACCCGGACACGGAGGTGCTGGTCACCGCGGGCGCCACGGAGGCGATCGCGGCGGCCCTGCTGGCGCTGCTGGAGCCGGGGGACGAGGTGGTCGCCCTGGAGCCGTACTACGACTCCTACGCGGCCTGCATCGCGATGGCGGGCGGGACGCGCGTGCCGGTGACGCTGCGGCCCGACCCCGAGCGGGCCCGGTTCCGGCTCGACCTGGACGAGCTGCGCGACGCGGTCACCGACCGCACCCGGCTGCTGCTGATCAACACTCCGCACAACCCGACCGGCACGGTCCTCAGCCGTGCGGAGCTGACCGCGATCGCGGACCTGGCGGTGGAGCGGGACCTGCTGGTCGTCACCGACGAGGTGTACGAGCACCTGGTCTTCGACGGGGCGGAGCACGTGCCGCTGGCGTCCCTGCCGGGGATGCGCGAGCGGACGGTCACCATCGGCAGCGCCGGCAAGACCTTCTCGTTCACCGGCTGGAAGGTGGGCTGGGTGACGGGGGCGCCCGCGCTGGTGACGGCGGTACGGTCGGCCAAGCAGTTCCTGACGTACGTGGCGTCCGGCCCGTTCCAGTACGCGGTCGCCGAGGCGCTCGCCCTGCCCGACACCTACTTCGACTCCTTCCGCGCGGACCTGCTGGCCAAGCGGGACCTGCTGTCGGCCGGGCTGGCGGAAGCGGGCTTCGCGGTGTTCCGGCCGGCCGGCACGTACTTCGTCACCGCGGACATCCGGCCCCTCGGCGAGAGCGACGGCGTCGCGTTCTGCCGGGCGCTGCCGGAGCGGGCGGGCGTGGTGGCCGTCCCGAACGCCGTGTTCTACGACCACCGCGAGGCGGGCGCGCCGTTCGTGCGGTTCGCCTTCTGCAAGAAACCGGAGGTTCTGGAGGAGGCGGTGCGGCGTCTGAAGGCGCTGGCGGGCTAGCCGGCGGCCGGAGCGCGTCTTTCCGGCCACCCCCTGGGTCCGGGGTGGCCGAAAAGAGGCTCTCCGGCCGCCGGGCGTGTCACAGCCGCGTGACAGCCGTCACTGGTGGATGACGGCACCGAACCCACGCCCCTCCGCCCCCGTCATCCTGATCGGAAGAGAGAAACGGGCAGCTGACCGAGCTGCCGTACGGCAGCGCACGAGCTGCCCCGAAAGGACCTCCATGAACAGCCGCCGTCTGCGCACCGCTCTCGTCGTGACCGCCGCCGTCTCGGCCGGTCTGCTGATGACCGCCTGCGAGGGCGACGCCACCGCGACGTCCCCCGCCGCCTCGGCGGAGTCCACCGCGTCGGGGTCCACCGCGTCGGGGTCCACCGCGTCGGGATCCGCCACGCCGGGTTCCTCGGGCTCGGGAACGAGCGGCAGCGGATCCTCCGCGACGTCCGGCGGCTCGTCCGGCACCGGCTCCGACACCGACGCCTCCGGTGAGGCCGCGGACAAGACCGGCTACGGCCAGTCCTGCGGCACCAACGACCTGACCTGGAGCGTCAAGGAGATGAGCCAGGCGGGCGGCTACTACCTGATCAGCGTGAAGGCCCAGTCGGGCATCACCTGTGTGCTGTCCGGGGATCTCCCCGTGGTGGCCTTCGGCTCCGGCGGCATCGAGGCCACCGCCGCCGAGCAGGTCGCCGGGGACGAGCTCACCCTTTCCGGTGACACGACGGCCTACGCCGGTCTCAGCCCCAAGAGCACCACGGGGGACGGGGGGGTCGAGTACACCACCGTCATCGTCTCCGCCTCGGCCGACGACCCCGACCCGGTCTCCCTGGACACCGGCGCCGTGGTCGTGGACAAGCCCATCGTCACGAACTGGCACACCGCCCCGCAGGACGCCGTCCCCTACACCTCCTGACGACGGCGAGAGCCCGGCCCCGCCGCGACCGTGGTGGTCGCGGCCCGGGCCGGGCTCTGCCGTGCGGACGGGGCGTGTCCGGTCGTTCTCGCCGGTACGCCGTCGCCGCGGGGCCTCACGCCATGTCGCGAGGCGTCACGCGTCGTCGCCCTCCTCGGGCGTGTCCGCGTCGTTGACCTCCTTCTCCAGGCCCAGCTGCTCCACGAGCCACTTGTCGAACTCGATGGCGGCGCGGACCCAGCTCACCGTCGAGGAGACGAAGAGCTCGATGTTCACCCCGGCGCCGATCAGCATCTGCGCCTCGCCGATGAGGCGGACGGTGCCGTCGTCGTGGGTGTGGGTGTAGACCTTGGGCCACAGGGTGCGGCGGTTCCAGTCGTCGACGGACTCCAGCAGCTGCGGCTTGTCGTCGATCTTGTGGGGGCGGTCGTAGAACGTCCGCACGGAGTAGACCGCCTGGTCGCCCTCGCCGCGGAACATGAAGTACGTACGGAATTCCTCCCACGGCGCCGCGAGGTCACCCTCGTCGTCGACGACGTACTTCAGCTCCATCTGGTCGAGGAGCTGCTTCACGAGGTCCTGATCCGGAACGACGGGGCCCGCCGGTCCCTGGGGCTGCGGCTCGGGCTGGCCCCCGAAGTTCGGAATCGAGGACGGGTCGATGCTCACCGTGTTTTTCCCTTCGTACGGATTCCGCCATCCTCCCTCAGAGGGGGCGGGGGATGGCAACCCCGGCCCGGTGTGTATGCCACGGGCTGACGGGATCCGGCCGCCCGGCCCTCCCGAGCCCGGTCCGAGGGCGGCGGGGCGCATGGGCCCCGCCGCCGGCCGAGGGGCCGCCGCCGCGGGACGGGACGGGCCCCGCACCGCCGTGCGGTGCGGGGCCCGTGCCGTGCGTCCGGCCGCCGTCAGAGCGTCTTGGCCGCCGTCTCCGCCGTGGCCGGGCCCACGATGAGTCCGTCGCCGAAGGCGTCCACCCGGACCGTGTCGCCGTCCTTGACCTCGCCGGCCAGGATCTCCTTGGCGAGGCGGTCGCCGATGGCGGTCTGGACGAGGCGGCGCAGGGGGCGGGCGCCGTAGGCCGGGTCGTTGCCCTCGTCGGCGAGCCAGGCCAGGGCCGCGTCGGTGACCTCCAGGGTGAGGCGCCGCTCGGCCAGCCGCCGGGCCAGGCGGTCGATCTGGAGGCGGGCGATCCGGCCCAGCTCGTCCTTGCTCAGGGCGGAGAAGACGACCAGGTCGTCGAGCCGGTTGAGGAACTCCGGCTTGAAGGAGACCCGGACGACCTCCAGGACCTGCTCCTTCTTCTCCTCCTCCGTCGACACCGGGTCGACCAGGAACTGGCTGCCCAGGTTGGACGTCAGCACCAGGATGGTGTTGCGGAAGTCGACCGTGCGCCCCTGCCCGTCCGTGAGGCGGCCGTCGTCGAGCACCTGGAGCAGGACGTCGAAGACCTCGGGGTGCGCCTTCTCCACCTCGTCCAGCAGCACGACGCTGTACGGGCGGCGGCGGACGGCCTCGGTGAGCTGGCCGCCCTCCTCGTAGCCGACGTACCCGGGGGGCGCGCCGACGAGCCGGGCGACGCTGTGCTTCTCGCCGTACTCCGACATGTCGATGCGGACCATCGCCCGCTCGTCGTCGAAGAGGAAGTCGGCGAGCGCCTTGGCGAGCTCGGTCTTGCCGACGCCGGTCGGGCCGAGGAAGAGGAAGGAGCCGGTGGGGCGGTCGGGGTCGGCGATGCCGGCGCGGGAGCGGCGTACGGCGTCGCTGACCGCGCGGACGGCCTCGCCCTGGCCGATGAGCCGCCGGCCCAGCTCCTCCTCCATCCGCAGCAGCTTCTGCGTCTCGCCCTCCAGGAGGCGGCCGGCCGGGATCCCGGTCCAGGCGGCGACGACGTCGGCGATGTCGTCGGAGCCGACCTCCTCCTTGACCATGGTGTCCTTCGCGGCCTCCTCCTCGGCCTCGGACGCGGCCTCCAGGTCGCGCTCGACGGCCGGGATCTCGCCGTACAGCAGCTTGCTGGCGGTGTCGAAGTCGCCGTCGCGCTGGGCGCGTTCGGCCTGGCCGCGGAGTTCGTCGAGCTTCTCCTTGAGCTCGCCGACCCGGTTGAGGGACTGCTTCTCCTTCTCCCAGCGGGCGGTGAGGCCGCGCAGCTCCTCCTCCTTGTCGGCGAGGTCGCGGCGCAGCTTCTCCAGCCGCTCGCGGGAGGCGGGGTCGGTCTCCTTGTCGAGGGCCAGCTCCTCCATCTTCAGCCGGTCGACGGCGCGCTGGAGTTCGTCGATCTCGACGGGGGACGAGTCGATCTCCATGCGCAGCCGGGAGGCGGCCTCGTCGACGAGGTCGATGGCCTTGTCGGGCAGGAAGCGGGAGGTGATGTACCGGTCGGAGAGGGTCGCGGAGGCGACCAGCGCGCTGTCGGCGATCTGGACCTTGTGGTGGGCCTCGTACCGCCCCTTGAGTCCACGCAGGATCGCGATGGTGTCCTCGACGGTCGGCTCGGCGACCAGCACCTGCTGGAAGCGCCGCTCCAGGGCGGGGTCCTTCTCGATCCGCTCCCGGTACTCGTCCAGCGTGGTCGCGCCGACCATGCGCAGCTCGCCGCGGGCGAGCATGGGCTTGAGCATGTTGCCGGCGTCCATGGCGGAGTCCCCGCCGGCGCCCGCGCCGACGACGGTGTGCAACTCGTCGATGAAGGTGATGATCTGCCCGTCGGAGTCCTTGATCTCGGCGAGGACGGTCTTCAGCCGCTCCTCGAACTCACCGCGGTACTTCGCGCCGGCGACCATCGCGCCCAGGTCCAGCGCGACGAGCCGCTTGTCCTTGAGGGACTCGGGCACGTCGCCCTTGACGATCCGCTGGGCGAGCCCCTCCACGACGGCGGTCTTGCCGACGCCCGGCTCGCCGATGAGGACGGGGTTGTTCTTGGTGCGCCGGGACAGCACCTGCACGACGCGGCGGATCTCCTGGTCCCGTCCGATGACGGGGTCGAGCTTGCCCTCCCGCGCGGCGGCGGTGAAGTCCGTGCCGAACTTCTCCAGCGCCTTGTACTGCCCCTCCGGGTCGGCGGTGGTCACCCGGCGTCCGCCGCGCGCCTTGCGGAAGGCGTCGAGGAGCTTCCCGGGGGTGGCGCCCTGCCGGGCGAGCACCTCACCGGCCTGCCCGCCCTTGGTGGCGATACCGATGAGCAGGTGCTCGGTCGACAGGTACTCGTCGCCCAGCTCCCGGGCCCGCGCCTGCGCGTCCGCGATCACGGCGAGCAGCTCGCGGTTGGGCTGCGGGGGCGCGACGGTGGACCCGGTCACGCTGGGCAGCGCGCCGAGCACCTTCTCGGCGCCGGCCCGCACGGCGGCCTGGTCGGCGTCGACGGCGGCGAGCAGATCGACGATGTTCTCGTTGTCCTGCCCCTGGAGCAGCGCGAGGAGCAGGTGGCCTGGGGTGAGGTCGGCGTGTCCCTCGGACACGGCCCGGTTGCCGGCCGTCTGGATGGCTTCCCGGCTCCGGTTGGTCAGCTCGGCGTCCACGTTCGCTGTCTCCTCCTTGCGTCAGCCGTCACACTGACTCGCACAACGTACACAAAGTTGAGTCTATTCCACTCAAGGCAGTGGTGGGGAGTTCCGGGGCGACTAAGTTCCCAACCATGGCCGCATACCCGCAGAACCCGGGCGCTCCCGACGCCGCGTACCTCGCCTTCTGGCGTGAACGCCATCTGTGCACCCTGACCACACCACGCCCGGACGGTTCCCCGCACATGGTTCCGGTCGGTGTCACCTACGATCCCGAGGCCCGGACCGCTCGTGTCATCACCGACGGAGCCAGCGTCAAGGCGGCCAACGTCCGGGCCGCCGGCCCCGAGGGGGCCCGGGTCGCGGTCTGCCAGGTGGACGGCCGCCGCTGGGCCACCCTGGAGGGCCGGGCCTTCGTCCGCGCGGACCCGGAGCGCGTCGCCGAGGCCGAGCGCCGCTACGCGGAGCGCTACGGACACGCCCCGCGCCCCAACCCCACCCGTGTGGTGATCGAGATCGAGCTGAGCGGGGCCATGGGCCGGGGCTGACACCGGCGGACCGGAGGACGGACAGGGAGGCGGACGGGGAGGGCGGACAGGGAGGACGGACAGGAGGACGGCCGGTCGGCCGCCGCCACCGGCCGGGATCGAGGGTGACCAGTTGCACACCCACCGCTTTTCGGCCACCGCGCGCGGATCCCGCACCCCGACATGTCACCGCAAACTGCAGCGGCGTCACCGTGTTCAGGTCACGGTGACGCCGCTGCGGGGGGAAGCACCTGAGGCGATCTGTTACGACGGGGGAATCGCGTCAGGCACTGCGGGGGGTGGCTGAGATGGTCCTGGGGGCGGCGGGGCTCGCCGACTCCGCCAGCTGGTGGTCACGCTGATCGAGGTTCACGAAGATCATTCCGTACCGGATCGCACACCGGACGGGCTGCGGCGCGCCCCGGGGCCGCCGCAGGCACCGGAAGGCCCGTACGTCCCCGTCGTCGTCCCGCGTCACGACCACCGGCTCTCCGAACACGGTCACCATCAACGAGTCGCCGCTGTGGGGGATGGCGGTGACCAGGTCGATGAAGTGCCAGCCGGAGCGGTAGGCGGTGGCCATCTCGCGGCGGAACGAGCGATCGTCAGGTGGTGTGGTCATCGCGATCAGTCCCACCTGCTGTCAAGGGGGACGGCCGGCGTGTCCTCGCTGTTGACCGCGGCTATCACGGTCTGAGCACCACCCGTCTTGTGCGCGTCGCTCTTCGCTTCGGAGAGGCCGACCAGCGTTCCGACGGCCACAACGGCGGAGAAGGCGGCGACAAGCACCGAGCGAAGCATTCTCTTACGCATAGTCGGCTTCGTCCTCACTTGAAGGTCCCCTCTTCCCCCGTCGAGTAAGACGATGGCTCATTCAGGCACGTCATGGCCACACGATCGGTGCATCATGTTCCTGCATGTTCAGGACCCTGGGGGGTGGAGATTTGGCAACAAATGGGACTAAGGCGGCACATCCCCATGCGGTGACCGAGCTGTGTGAGGAAGGAAGCCGTCTCTACGCGAACGCCCTGCGCACCGGCCGCATCCTCCGTGCCGACGTCGAGCCCGCTCCCTGCCTGATGGAGTTCGCCCTCCTCCACCCCGACCCCGACGACGCCAACTGGCTGCGGCCGGTCCCCCCGTCCATCGCCCTGGCGCAGCGGCTGCACCCCATCGAGCGCGAGATCACCGAGAGCCGGCGGCTGTCGATCGCGCTCACCGACGTCTTCGAACCCTTCATGGCCCTCAGCGCCCAGGAGACCGCCCCCACCCACTCGATCACCGTGCTGGAAGGCCTCGACCGGATCAACACCGCGCTCGACCTCGCCACCTCGCAGTGCCGCACCGAGATGCTCACCGTGCAGCCCAGCGGCCGCCGCAGCCCCGAGAACCGGCTCCTGGAGGCCCTGGAGCGCGACAGGCCGCTGATCGAGCGCGGCGTGCGCATCCGCACCCTCTACCAGCACACGGCCCGCTACAGCCCCGACCGGCTGGCCTACGTCGACCAGTTCACCGACGGCAAGGTCGAGTACCGCACCATCGACGAACTCGTCGAGCGCCTCATCATCTGCGACGAGGCCGTCGCCTTCATCCCCGTCCGCGACGACCGGCAGGTCGCCCTCGAACTGCGGCACCCGGGCCTCGTCCGCTACCTCACCAAGGTCTTCGAGTTCATGTGGGGCCGCGCGGTGCCCCTCAGGGCCGGCACACCGTACGAGACCGACCCCGACGGCATCACCGACATCCAGCACTCCATCGCCAAGCTCCTCGTCGAGGGGCACGTCGACGAGGCCATCGCCCGCCGGCTGGGGATGAACGTCCGCACCTGCCGCGCCCACATCGCCAAGCTCGCCACCGCCCTGGGCAGCGGCAGCCGCGCCCAGCTCGGCTTCCTCATCGCCCAGTCGGGAATCCTGGACCGGGACCACTGACCCACCCGCCGGGACCGTCCGGACCGGGATGCCCGTCCCCTCCGGGCATCCCGACCAGCTCCTCCGGGCATCCGCCACCCCCCGCCCGGGCAGCATCGCCCTACCCGTCGCACGGGGCCCGTCAGCCTTGCCGGCCTCATCCGCCCCGACACCACCCCCCGCCCCCACCCCGCACACTGAACCGGGAGCACCGCACACCCGAGGAGAGAGTCACGCGTGACTGCGGCAGCGCACGACCACGGTCCGGACGGGCCCTGCGAGGCGGCCCTGGAGCTCTACGCGCGCGCCCTGCGGTCGGGCGGCGTCCCGGCGCGCGAGGCCGAGCAGTACCCCTGCCTGGTCGACGCCGGGCTCCTGCGGCCCGACCGCCGCGACCCGCACCGGCTGCACCCGCTGGCCCCGGGCGTGGCCCTGCCCCGCCTGCTGCGCGTCGTCGCCGAGGACATAGCCCGCCGGCGCCGGCAGGAGACCCGGCTCGCCGAGGCGTTCGAACCGCTCCTCGCACTCGCCGTGCCCGGCGCCGACCCGGCGGACTCCGCCGAACTCGTCCTGATCAGCGGGCTCGGCCGGATCAACCAGGTCATCACGCGCACCATGACCCGGGCCTCCGGCGAGGTGCTGGCCATCCAGCCGCACGCGAGCCATGTGGGCCCGCCGCCCGAGGTGCACGTCGAGGCCCTCGACCGCGACCAGGCCTTCCTCGACCGCGGCGGCCGTATCCGCACGCTCTACCAGCACACCACCCGTCACATCCCCACGGTCCAGGCGCGCTACGAACGGCTGCGGGGCGACGTGGAGGCCCGCACCCTCGACGAGATCACCGAACGCCTCCTCATCGTCGACCGCACGGTCGCCTTCCTCCCCGCCAGCAGGGACCGCACCCTCGCCCTGGAGGTCCGCCACCCCGCCCTGATCGACTACTTCGCCACCGTCTTCGACCGCCTCTGGCGGCTCGCGACACCGATGTACCCCGAGGCGGTCCGGCAGCCCAGCCTCAACGGCGTCACCCCCCGCCAGCGCGCGATCGCCGCCCTCCTCGTCGAGGGCCACACCGACACCGTCATCGCCGACCGCCTCGGCATGAACGTCCGCACCGCCCGCGTCCACATCGCCAAACTGGCCGCCACCCTCGGCAGTGAGAGCCGCGCCCAGCTCGGCTACCTCATCGGACGGTCGGGGATCCTCGACCGGGAACGATGACCGGCGCGGACACCTCGGGCACATGCCCGTCCAGGCCCACCTGCGCGATCCGCACACCCAGCTGGGTACGGCTCGCCGCGCCCAGCGTCTCCGACAGCCGGGCGATGTGCGCCCGGCAGGTACGGACGCTGATGCCCAGCCGCTCCGCGATCACCGCGTCCTGGTGCCCCTCCGCCAGCAGCGCCGCGATGGACTGCTCCCGGTGCGAGATGCCCTCGATCCGGGTGTCGGGCAGCGGCGCGGTCAGCGGGATCGCCAGCCGCCAGAGCCGTTCGAAGACGGTGACCAGGTAGGCGATCAGGGCCGGGTGGCGCAGCTCCAGCGCCATCGTGCGGTCGGCGTTGGCGGGGATGAAGGCGACCGTCCGGTCGAAGAGCATCAGCCGGTCGACGACCTCGTCCAGGGTCCGCGCCTCGACCGTGTCGCCCATCAGCTCCAGGTAGTTGAGCAGGCCCTGGCCGTGCCGGGCCACATGGTTGTACAGGTCCCGCATCCGCACGCCCCGCCCGCGCAGCGCCAGCGCCCGGTGCAGGCCCTCGGACAGCTCGTGCTCGCGCCGGATGCCGCCGGGCTGGACCGTCAGCACCTCGGTCGTACACGCGTCGGTCGCCTGGTCCAGGGCCGCCTGGATGCGGGAGGCGCCGTCCAGGACGCGGATCGCCGCGCCCTCCCCGGCCGCCGGGGCCGGCGCCGGTCCGCCCAGGCCCGCGTACCACTCGAAGGCGGCCACCGCCGAGCCCATCCGCCGCTGGCTCGCGCTGACCTCGTCGTACAGTCCGCGCAGCAGCCGGGTCATGACCTCCTGCGGGGAGGTCGGCACCAGCCAGTCCATGTCGTCGGGGTCCGGGTGGAGCAGGGCGAGCTCCAGCAGGCAGGGCACCGGCTCGGCGTCCCGGCGCGGCACACGGCCCCGCCGTACGGCCCGGGAGTACACGCGATCCCCGGCCTCGCACAGTCGGTCAGCACCGTGCGGATGCTCCTCCGCCCCGTGCCCGGCCATCGCCCATCCCACCCCCGCTGTCCGCCACTTCCGCAGCGCAACTATGCGCGGCCCGGACCGGCTCCGCAACACGGCTCGGCCCGCCGGAGCGGCCGGAATCCCCCGGTACGTACGGGTATCTCCCTGCCTCCACCGCTCGCACTGCAACAAGTTGGGGGTGTCAGAAGTTTCGTGCCCGCCCGTTCCGCCCGGGTTTCGGGGCGGGGAGCGGCGGGACGCGGGCGGCGGCGCCGGCGGCGGAGAGGAGCACGAGGAAGGGGGGCACGCGACGCGCGTGCCCCCCTTCCTCCGTGTCGCCGGCGTCAGTCGAGCTTGATGGCCTCGCAGGCGGCCTCGTACTTGGCGGTGCAGATGTCGGACACCTCGTAGATGCCGTCCGCGACGACGGTGCTCTCGATGTTGGACTTCGTCAGCGCGACCACGGTGACCAGCTGGGCCGGGATGTCCTTGTTCGTGGGACTGTCGACGGTGTCACGGGTGAGGGCGTCGAACTGGATCTCCCGGCCCCGCACCTTGGCGACGGCCATCTCCGCGGCGGCCTCCGCCATCTGCGGGTAGGGCTTGTACACGCTCATGTACTGCTGGCCGCTGATGATCCGCTGCACCGCCGACAGCTCCGCGTCCTGGCCGGTGATCGGCGGCAGGTCGGTGTCGCTGAAGCCCGCGGCCTGGAGGGCCTTGATGATGCCGCCGGCCATGGCGTCGTTCGCGGAGTAGACGGCCGCGATGTTGTCCTTGCCGATCTTCTCTATCGCCTCGGTCATGTGGGACTGGGCGAGCTCCGGGCTCCAGCCCTTGGTGTCGTAGGACTCGGCGATCGTCACCTGCTCCTCGAGCTCCGTCAGGGCGCCGGCCTTGAACTGCGCGGCGTTCGGGTCGGTCGGCGAGCCGTTCATCATGACGATCTTGTCGGAGGTGTCGGCCGAGCCGATCGCCTCCAGGAGGCTGCGGCCCTGCACCTCCCCGACCAGCTCGTTGTCGAAGGAGACGTACGCGTCGATCGGGCCCTCGGCCAGACGGTCGTAGGCGATGACCGGGATGCCCGCGTCCTTGGCCTTCTGCACGGTGTCCGCGATGGCCTCCGAGTCGACGGCGTCCAGCAGGATGATGTCGACCTTCTCGTCGATCATCCGCTCCATCTGGGTCACCTGGGTGTCCGCGTCGGAGGCCGCGTTGGCGTACTCGACCTTGCCCTTGTTGCTGGTGAGGGAGGCGATCTTCTCCTTGATGATGGGGTAGTCGAACTCCTCGTACCGGGTGTTCGTCTTCTCCGGCATCAGCAGGCCCACGGTCATGTCGTTGCCCTTGGTCGCCGTCGCGTCGGCGGCGTCCTCGGTGGCGCTCAGCATCCCGCATCCGGCGAGCGAGAGGGACAGCGTGGAGGCGGCCACGGCCATGGCGATACGACGGCGCATTAGGAGGCTCACTTCAGGTGCGTTCCGGACATGGGTACGGCATGTTGACCCAGGTGCTTCAAAAGCCAACGCGTCGGCAACCACCGACGTCAAGCGGTACTACTTAACGAAGTAGCAACATCACACTCCGCTTGGCGCGTGAAGACGCATGGAGACGAGGCGCTTCCCTCTCCAAACACCCTTTACGGGCCCTTCACTCGACGGCGCCTCAGGAAACACCGAGGAACCGCACAACCACGGCGGCCCCTCGCGAGTCGATCACAGGACGGCCGAGCTGCCGTCCCCCGCCGAACAGAGGACCCGACGCATCGCATGAACCGCATGAACCGCACCGCCCGCGCGGCCTTAACCAGGCGCGCGACCGCCGTCGTGCTCGCCCTGACCGGCGGCCTCGTCACCACCGTCGCCGCCACCCCCGCCGCCGCCGCGACGACCTGCGCCTCCCCCGTCTACAAGCGCCAGATCTTCGCGAACACCACCTTCTCCGGCACCCCGAAGAAGACCGCCTGCGACGCCGCGATCAACGAGAACTGGGGCACCAAGGCCCCCGCCTCCGGCGTGCCGTCCAACAACTTCGGCGTCCGCTGGACGGTGACGCGGGACTTCGGCTCCGGCGGCCCGTTCACCTTCACCGCCGCCGCCCGGGACGGCATCCGGGTGTACGTCGACGGCGTCCGCAAGATCAGCCTGTGGAAGAACGTCTCGTCGACGGTCTCCAAGACGCTGAACATCGCCATCCCGCACGGCAAGCACACCCTGCGGATCGACTACGTCAACTGGACGGGCAAGGCGAACGTCAAGTTCGCCTACGCGCCGCGCACTTCGGCGTCGGTGGACAAGGTGAAGCCCCTGGTCGTGACCGGCTTCTCGTCGGCCTACGACAAGGCGACCGGCAGGATGAGGCTCACCTGGGCGAAGAACAAGGAGATGGACCTCGCCGGGTACCGGGTCTACCGCAACATGGAGTACGGCGGCTGGACGCGGCTGACGTCGACGACGGCGACCTCGTACACCGACACCCCGCCGGTGGACGGCCGGCTCTATTACTACGAGATCCGCGCCTACGACAAGGCGGGCAACGAGTCGGGCGGCAGCCTCGACCAGGAGGTCGTGACCGTCGACCGGACGGCACCGGCCGTGCCCGCCAGGCCGGCGGGCTACGCCGCGGGGTCGGGAGCCCGGCTCGACTGGGGCGCGGTCGAGGACGCGGCGTCGTACCGCGTGTACCGGGCCGCCGAGGAGAACGGCGTGTACACCCTGGTGGGCAGCCCGAAGTACAGCGATTTCTCCGACACCTCGATCGCCGAGCGCTCGTCCTTCTACTACCGCGTGTCAGCGGTGGACGCGGCGGGCAATGAGTCCGGGCGGTCCGACGTCGTCAAGACCGGGCGCGGAGACGGCACTCCACCCCCCGCCCTGACCGGACTGACCGCCACACCCACCGAGTACGGGTTCCAGCTGACCTGGGACCCCAGCCCGGCGACCGACGTGGACCACTACACGGTCTACCGGGGGAAACTCCAGGCCGACGGTGAGGGCGAGTCCTGCACCTCCTACGAGGCGGTCGCCTGGTTGGACGACCAGCCCGACGCCACCTCCTTCGCCTACACCACCGTCCCGGACGGCGAGACGGCCTGCCTGGTCGTGGACGTCGTCGACGACTACTACAACTCCGTCTTCCGCGCGAACGGCGAGGCCGTCAGCCAGGTCGTGACCGAACTCGACCTCACGCCGAGCGTGCCGACGCCCGCGGGCTCACCGCTGGAGCTGAGCCTGTGGTCGGAGCCGGACGGCCTGGTCTGGCTGGACTGGACCGGGCTCGACGAGTCCTCCCCCGAGGCGGCCGGCGGCTACCGCGTCTACCGCTGGAACCCGGAGACCTCCGCGTACGAGAAGCTGGCCGACACAGCGGCCGCCGACAACTACTACGACGACTTCACCGCAGAACGCGGCACCACCCACTACTACTGGGTGACCGCCGTCGCCGCCGACGGCACCGAGTCCCTCCCGGCGGCCGGGGCCGTGCCGAGCGCGCCGTAGCCCACGGAAGTCACGGGGCCCGCGCCCGGCGGTCACGCCGGTGTCGCGGGCCCCAGTTCGAACCACACCCCCTTCGCGTACCGCCCCGCCCGCTCCTCGGCGACCCCCCACACGTCCGCCATCTCCTCGACGAGCGCCAGCCCCCTCCCCCAGCAGGCGACGGCCCCGGCCGCCGGGTACCCGACCACCGGCGGGTCCGGGCTCTCGTCGAAGACGCTGACGCGCAGCCGCGCCGGAGTGAGGCGGAGCCGGAGCATGGCCGTGCCCTTGGTGTGCAGGTGCACGTTGGTGACGAGTTCCGAGGTGCACAGGGCGGCCGGGGTGACGAGGGGCTCGCGGTCGTGGGTGAAGAGGACGGCACGGACGAAGTCCCGGCAGACGCGGGGCGAGGTCACGTCCGCGGGGGCGAACAGGCTGTACTCCCAGAGGAGTTGGGCGGGTCGGTGGGCGGCGCTGCGGGCTGGGTTCATGAGGGTGGCTCCTTCACGGCACAGGGGAGCGATTCCGATGAGTGACCGGTTCCACACTCACAGTAGAACCAACGGGTTCTACATCTCAACCTGTTCACCTGATCCAGTGGACCAACCACCCCACGCGGTGCAGACTTTGGGCACATCAGCGAGGAGTGACCGTGGGACTACGCACCAGCATCAGCGAACGTCAGCGCCGCCTCGGCTTCGAACTCAAACAACTGCGCGAGCAGGCAGGGCTGAACGCTGCGGAAGCCTCCCAGCGCATCGGCATGAGCAGAGCGCAGCTGAGCCACATCGAACTGGGCCGTACCTCGATCCTGACCGAGCGGCTACTGGAGCTGTGCCGCACTTACGGTTGCACGGACGAGCCCTACATCCACGCGTTGGTGTCCATGTCCGAAGCGACCGGCAAGGGCTGGTGGAGCGCTTACAAGAAGCTCCTCGGCCCCGCCGCACTCAACCTGGCCGAGCTGGAATCGGAGGCCCGGACACTACGGGTACACGAGTCCTTCTTCGTTCCGGGCCTCTTCCAGACCGCCGACTACGCCCGCGCCATCTTCAACAGCCCCAAACTGGGCTTCGAGAACATCGAGGACGGCCTGAGGTTCCGCATGGAACGTCAGCAGATCCTCACCCGCAAGAACCCTCCGACGGTCCACGCCGTGATCCACGAGGCGGCACTGCACATGCGCTTCGGCAGCGCCGACGTCGTGCGCGAGCAGTTGGTGCGGCTGATCGAGCTGGCCCGCCTGCCCCATGTGACCATCCAGATCTATCCGTTCAGCGCGCAGGCCTACGCGGCTCTCAGCGGGAACTTCGTCCATGCCGTCCCCGCCACCGCACGGCTCGGCACCGTGGTCCTCGACCGGGCGACCGGCTCCGACTACCTGCGCGAGCCCGCTCAACTGCACCAGTACGGCACGCTCTTCGACCGCCTCACGGAGAACGCCCTTCACCCCGTCGACGTATCGTTGGCCCCCGAAGCACACTCGGTGAAGGACTCGCTGGCCCTGATCCAGCACCTGCTTTACACGCTCTAGGAGGCCCGCATGCCCGAACTGCACTGGCAGAAGTCGACGTTCAGCGGGGGGCCCGAGAGCAACTGTGTCTATGTGGCCCCCACCGCCGACGGCGGCATCCGCCTCCGCGAGAGCGACGCCCCGGACACCGTCCTGGCCACCACCCCCACCCCCCTCGCCGCCCTCCTCCAGCACCTCCGCCAGCCCCCGTACAACCTTGCACCCTCCTGAACAACGATCCGGGGGACGCGCCGGGATGCCCGTGTACGGTCAAGGCGATCATCACGCGTTGAACGGGGACACCATGGGCATCAGGCGGGTACTCACGGTCGGCATCACACTGGTCGCGTTGACGGCGGTGACGGGATGCGAGGACGACGACAGCGCCGCCGCCGACACCACAGGGGCGACCACCGCGCCGAGCTGGGCCCGTACGACGGAGCCGGCCACCGGCAGCGTGTCGGGCGCCGGCACCACCGAGCAGGGTTTCGACGGCGCGCTCCCCGAGGCGACGGACACCACCGCCCTCGCGCGGTACGTCGACCTGTACACCTCGTGCAAGGAGGTCGAGACGGGCGACGCCTACGATGCCGGGCACGACGGATCGGCCACCGCCTGGGGCACGGAGGAGGCGGCGGACCCCGCCTGGGGGATCACGGATCGCGCCGTGTGCAAGGACTTCACCTACCCCATAGCCCTGCTGACCGTGTCGGACATGAAGAAGTTCGAGACCCAGGCCAAGGCCAGCGGCGACGAGTTCGCCGTCGGGGAGAACATCGTGGTCGTCCCGGTCGGCGACGACCAGGTCGAGGCCCTGTCGCACTCCGAACTCGCCTTCTTCACCTGCGACGAGGACTTCGCCCCGCCGAGCGACTACCGGACGGAGTCGGCCCTCGTCGACGGCTGCGTGCTGAGCGACTACTGGGAGTCCTGAGCCCACCCGCCCCCCTCCCCGCCCCCCTCCAGCACCTCAGGCAGCCGCCGTACAACCTTGCACCCTCCTGAACAGTCCGTCCCGGCGACGGCCGATGACCGCCGTCGCCGAAACGGACCGAAGGACTGCATGAACCGAGCAAGACGCACGACCGCCGCCGCTGCCACGGTCGTGCTCGTCACCGCGGGCGGCCTGCTCGCCGTCACCACCGCGCCCGCCTCCGCCGCCACGACCTGCACCGCGCCCGTCTACCAGCGGCAGATCTTCGCCAACACCACGTTCTCCGGTACGCCGAAGCAGACCGGCTGCGACGCCGCGATCAGCGAGAACTGGGGCGCCAAGGCACCGGCCTCCGGCCTGCCGTCGAACAACTTCGGCGTCCGCTGGACGGTCACCCGCGACTTCGGCTCCGGCGGGCCCTTCGCCTTCACCGCCTCCGTCCAGGACGGTCTCCGCGTCTACGTCGACGGTGTCCGCAAGGTCGACATCTGGAAGAACGGGTCGACGACGGTGAAGAAGACCGTCAACCTCACCCTCTCCGCCGGAAAGCACACCCTCCGCGTCGACTACGTGAACTGGACGGGCAACGCCAACGTCGCCTTCACGTACGCGCCCCGCACCACCGCCACCGTCGACAAGGTCAAGCCGCTGACCCCGACGGGCCTCGCCACCGCCTACGACACCACGACCGGCCGGGCGAAGCTGACCTGGGCGGCGAACAAGGAGATGGACCTCGCGGGGTACCGGATCTACCGGCGGCCCGCCGAGAGCACGGCCTGGACCAGGCTGGCAGCCACCACCTCCACCACGTACACCGACACCACCCTCCCGGTGACCGGCGCGGCCTACGCCTATGAGCTGCGCGCCTACGACAAGGCGGGCAACGAGTCTGCGGGCACGGCGGACAGGACCGTCACGACCGCGGACCGGACCGCCCCGGGCGTGCCCGCCGGGCTGTACGTCAACAGCGAGTCCGGGGGCCTGCGGATCAACTGGAGTCAGGTCACGGGAGCGGCGTCGTACGGCGTGTACCGGGCGGCGAGCGCCGACGGCACGTACACCCGGATCGGCACCGGCACGGACCAGGCCTCGTACCTGGACACCACCGCCGCCGAGGACGCCACGTACTACTACCGCGTCACCGCGCTGGACACGGCGGGCAACGAGTCCGCGCGGTCCACCGCCGTGAGCGGCAAGCGCCGGGACCTCACGCCCCCGTCCGCCGTCACCGGGGTGACCGTCACCCCGACCGAGTACGGCTTCCAGGTGACCTGGGACGCCAACCCGACCGCGGACCTGGCGAGTTACACGGTCCGCCGTGGCGAGCTCCTGGGCGACGAGGGTGACGAGCGGGTGTGCTCCCTCTCCGCGGGCTACTCCGTAGCGGCCGGCACCACCTCGTACGCGTACACCGTCCTTCCCGACGGTGAGGAGTCCTGCTTCATCGTGGACGCCGTCGACGACGCCGGGAACTCCGCGTTCCGGTGGACCGGCGAGGCGCAGATCGTGACCGCGACCGAGCTGGACATGACACCGAGCGTCCCGACTCCCGACGGCTCGCCCCTGGAGCTGTCCGTGGTGTGGCCGGGCTGGGACGGCGAGGTCTGGCTGGACTGGACCGGCCTCGACGCCTCCTCCCCCGAGGCGGCGGGCGGCTACCGCGTCTACCGCTGGAACCCGGAGACCTCCACGTACGACAAGCTCGCCGACGTCGCCAACGGCGAACTCGCCTATGAGGACCTGACCGCGCGGACCGGAACCACCCACTACTACTGGGTGACCGCGGTCGCCGCCGACGGCACCGAGTCCCTGCCGGCCGGAGGCGCGGCGGTCACCGCGCCGTAGCGCGCACCGCCCGTCATCCGCCTCAGCCCCGCTTCGGGCCCGTGATCGCCTCACCGATCACGAAGCCCTTGGCGGGGCCTTCGGGCACGGTGACCTCGGTGCCGTAGGGAACGCGGTGGACGTCCTCCCAGTCCGCCTCGTCGGGGCGGGGCCCGGTGAACAGGGTGACGGCGCCCTGGCCGTCGCAGTCGTCGACGAGGACGTACACGGGGATGCCGGCACGGGCGTACTCACGGCGCTTCCTCACCCGGTCCCGTTCGAGGCTGCGCTTGCCGGGCGAGGTGACTTCGAAGACAGCCCGCACTCCGGCGGCGGTGAGGCCGAGACCGTCATCGGTCACGTAACGCTCCGGGTCCCGCGCGACGACGAACAGATCCGGCACCCACGCCGAGCCTTCGTGGATGACGTTCGTGTCGTTGCGGACGGCGAAATCCCCGCCCCGCGAGTGATCTCCCAGGGCTTCCTTCAGCAGGAAGATGATCCGACTGTGCGAGTAGCGGCCGGTGGGCGACACCTCGATGGCTCCCTCGATGATCTCAGCGCGGTAGCCCTCGGGGAGTTCCATGGCCTTCCATGCCTGCCACAGGACCTCGTCCAGATCGGAGCCGTTCTCCGGCAGAGGCACGGACGTGGTCCTGGTCTCGGGCATGGTGTCGGGCCTCTCGTGCGCAAGAGCGGTCATGGCGGCATCACCTCCTCAAGTGTGGGCCGGGGGTGCACGCGGCACAAGCAACGCGATCACCGTAGGGACGGCCGTGCCTCCGACCGGCCCACCTGCCACCTGTTCACCCGTTCGAGCGAGAGGGGAACGGTTTCGTCCTCGCGCGATGAGCGCGAAGGGGCCCGGAGGTTCGTCCTCCGGGCCCCTTCACACGGGTCGACGCGTCGCGTCAGTCCTTGGCCTTCTTCGGCCGCCACACCACCAGCGCGCTGGTCTGCTGCACCTCCTGGTACGGCACCAGGTCGCGCCGGTAGGAGGCGTGGACCGCCGCCTCCCGCTGCTGCATGGCCGCCGCGGCGCCGTCCAGCGCGGACTGGAGCTCGGCCACCCGGGACTGGAGGGCGGCGACCTGGTTCTCCAGTTCGATGATCCGCTTGATGCCGGCCAGGTTGATGCCCTCGTCCTGCGACAACTGCTGCACGGTACGCAGCAGTTCGATGTCGCGGGCCGAGTAGCGGCGGCCCCGCCCGGCCGTGCGGTCCGGGGAGACCAGGCCGAGGCGGTCGTACTGGCGCAGTGTCTGCGGGTGAAGGCCGGAGAGCTGGGCCGCCACCGAGATGACGTAGACCGGGGTCTCCTCGGTCAGTTCATACGGGTTACGCCGACGGCCGTCCATCACTCTCAAGCTCCCTTCGCGGCCTCGAACAGCTCCGCCCGCGGGTCCTCACCCGCGGTGGCCTCGCGATACGCCTCCAGTGCGTCACGAGCCTTCCCCGACAGGTCCTGCGGAACACTCACCTCGACGGTGACCAGCAGGTCGCCGCGGGTTCCGTCCTTGCGGACCGCGCCCTTGCCCCGCGCGCGCATGGTGCGCCCGTTGGGCGTGCCGGGCGGCAGCTTCAGCGTCAGGGCCGGGCCGCCGAGCGTGGGCACCCTGACCTCGCCGCCCAGGGCCGCCTCCGCGAAGGTGACGGGCACGGTGACGGTGAGGTGGTCGTCCTTGCGGCCGAAGACCGGGTGCGGGTCGACGTGGACGACGACGTACAGGTCGCCGGCCGGGCCGCCGCGCTCGCCGGGGGCGCCCTTGCCGCGCAGCCGGATCCGCTGCCCGTCGGTGACGCCCGCGGGGATGCGGACCTGCATGGTGCGGGAGGACTTGGCCCGCCCGCTGCCGCTGCACTCCGCGCAGGGGTGCTCGGCGATCAGGCCGCGCCCCTTGCAGTCGGGGCAGGGGTCGGTGAGGGAGAAACCCCCGCCCGAGCCGCGCGCCACCTGCCCGGTGCCGACGCAGGTCGGGCACACGCGGGGGGTGCCGTTCTTGTCGCCGGTGCCGGAGCAGGCCTTGCACGGTGACTGGGAGGTCATGCGCAGCGGAACCGTCGCGCCCTCGATCGCCTCGGTGAAGCTGAGGGTGACCTCGGTGTCGATGTCCTGGCCGCGCCGGGGCTGGGTGCGGGCACCCGTGGCGCCGCCGCGGTTGAACAGGCCCCCGAAGACGTCACCGATCCCGCCGCCGAAGCCGCCGGCGCTCCCGCCGCCCTGCGCACCTCCGAAGAGGTCGCCCAGGTCGAAGTTGAAGGAGCCGCCGCCCGCGCCCGGGCCGGGGCGGAAGCCGCCGCTGCCGAAGAGGGCGCGTGCCTCGTCGTACTCCTTGCGCTTCTTGGGGTCGCCGAGGACGTCGTTCGCCTCGGAGATCTCCTTGAAGCGCTCCTCGGCCTTGACGTTTCCCTTGTTGGCGTCCGGGTGGTACTCGCGGGCGAGTTTCCGGTACGCCTTCTTGATCTCGGCCTCGGTGGCGTCCTTGGGGACGCCGAGGACCTTGTAGTAGTCCTTCTCGATGAAGTCCTTGGTGCTCATCCTCGACGTCCCTCCTCTCGCGTCGGTTCAAGCTCAGCCCTCGTCCGGGCCACCGCTCTCCTTGTCGTCGGCCGCCGTCTCGCTCTCCTCGGCCGGCTTGACCGTCTGGGCCCCCGGCTGGGGTTCGGCCACGGCCACCCGGGCGGGACGGATGGTGCGTTCGCCGATCCGGTACCCGGGCTGAAGGATCGCCACGCACGTCGTCTCGGTGACGTCCGGCGCGTAGCTGTGCATCAGGGCCTCGTGGATCGTCGGGTCGAAGGGCTCGCCCTCCTTGCCGAACTGCTGCAGGCCCATCTTCGCCGCGACGGTCTCCAGGGACTCGCCGACGGACTTGAAGCCGCCGACGAGTTCGCCGTGTTCCCGCGCGCGGCCGATGTCGTCGAGCACGGGCAGGAGCTCGGTCAGGAGGTTCGCGATGGCGATCTCCTTGACCGCGATCCGGTCGCGCTCGACCCGGCGGCGGTAGTTCTGGTACTCGGCCTGGAGCCGCTGGAGGTCCGCGGTGCGCTCGCCGAGCGCGGTGCGCACCTGGTCCAGCTGGGCCACCAGCCCGGCCGTCTGGTTCGCGTCCCCGGCCGGGGCCGCCCCCTCCTCGGAGGGAGCGGCCTTCGGCTCGGCGTCGTCGGAGGTGGCGCCGGAGGGGACGTCGGGCTTCTCCTCGAAGCCCGGGGTCTCCTCCGTCACGCGGCACCGTCCTTGCGCTCGTCGTCCACGATCTCGGCGTCCACGACGTCGTCGTCGGCGGCCTTGGCACCGCCGGCGGTGGCGCCCTCCGGGCCGCCCGCGGCCTGGCCGGCCTGGGCGTCGGCGTACAGGGCCTGGCCGAGCTTCTGCGACACGGCCGCGACCTTCTCGGTGGCGGTGCGGATCTCGGCGGTGTCCTCGCCCTTGAGCTTCTCCTTCAGCTCGGCGACCGCTTCCTCGACCTCGGTCTTGACCTCGCCGGGGACCTTGTCCTCGTTGTCCTTGAGGAACTTCTCGGTCTGGTAGACGAGCTGCTCGCCCTGGTTGCGGGCCTCGGCGGCCTCGCGGCGGCGGTGGTCCTCCTCCGCGTACTGCTCGGCCTCCTGGCGCATGCGGTCGACCTCGTCCTTCGGCAGCGAGGAGCCGCCGGTGACGGTCATCTTCTGCTCCTTGCCCGTGCCCAGGTCCTTCGCGGTCACGTGCATGATGCCGTTGGCGTCGATGTCGAAGGAGACCTCGATCTGCGGGACGCCGCGCGGCGCCGGCGGCAGACCGGTCAGCTCGAACATGCCGAGCTTCTTGTTGTACGCCGCGATCTCGCGCTCGCCCTGGTAGACCTGGATCTGCACCGACGGCTGGTTGTCCTCGGCCGTGGTGAAGATCTCGGACCGCTTGGTCGGGATCGTGGTGTTGCGCTCGATGAGCTTGGTCATGATGCCGCCCTTGGTCTCGATACCGAGGGACAGCGGGGTCACGTCGAGGAGCAGGACGTCCTTGACCTCACCCTTGAGGACACCGGCCTGGAGCGAGGCGCCGATGGCGACGACCTCGTCCGGGTTCACACCCTTGTTGGCCTCCTTGCCGCCGGTCAGCTCCTTGACGAGCTCGGCGACGGCGGGCATACGGGTGGAGCCGCCGACGAGGACGACGTGGTCGATCTCGTTGATGGAGACGCCGGCGTCCTTCATGACGTTGAAGAACGGGGTCTTGCAGCGCTCCAGCAGGTCCGCGGTCAGCTGCTGGAACTGGGCGCGGGTGAGCTTCTCGTCCAGGTGCAGCGGGCCCTCGGCGGACGCCGTGATGTAGGGCAGGTTGATCGAGGTCTCGGTGGACGAGGACAACTCGATCTTCGCCTTCTCGGCGGCCTCGCGCAGACGCTGGAGCGCCATCTTGTCCTTGGACAGGTCCACGCCGTGGCCGGACTGGAACTGCTTGACCAGGTAGTCGACGACGCGCTGGTCCCAGTCGTCACCACCGAGGTGGTTGTCACCGTTGGTGGCCTTCACCTCGACGACGCCGTCGCCGATCTCCAGGAGGGACACGTCGAAGGTGCCGCCACCGAGGTCGAAGACGAGGATCGTCTGGTCGTCCTTGTCGAGGCCGTAGGCGAGCGCGGCCGCGGTGGGCTCGTTGACGATGCGCAGGACGTTGAGACCGGCGATCTCACCGGCTTCCTTCGTCGCCTGGCGCTCGGAGTCGTTGAAGTACGCCGGGACGGTGATGACCGCGTCGGCCACCTTCTCGCCCAGGTACGCCTCGGCGTCGCGCTTCAGCTTCTGCAGGATGAAGGCGCTCATCTGCTGCGGGTTGAAGCTCTTGCCGTCGAGCTCGATCTTCCAGTCCGTGCCCATGTGACGCTTCACGGAGCGGATGGTCCGGTCCACGTTGGTGACCGCCTGGCGCTTGGCGACCTCGCCGACCAGCACCTCGCCGTTCTTGGCGAAGGCGACGACGGACGGCGTGGTCCTGGCACCCTCGGCGTTGGTGATGACGGTGGGCTCGCCGCCCTCCAGAACGCTGACGACGGAGTTAGTCGTGCCCAGGTCGATGCCGACCGCACGTGCCATGGTGATCTTCCTCCAGCTGACTTGAGTGGAACGGACTCAAGTGTGCACGATGCCCGGCGCCCGGTCAACAGACCTGAGTCGAACAGACTCAACTCTTATCCGTTCCTTACGCGCAACACCTCGCTGACCTGCTAAGACGCCGCACGGCGGAGTGCTCGCGCGGGTGATTCGGTCGACCGCCGAGGGGGCTGCACCGCGGGCACGGAGGGCTGCCGGGCACGGGCGCGGAGCCGCGCACCCCCTTCCCCCGGCCCCCGCCGCAGCGCCCCCTCACCCGGCCCCCGCCGCACCATGCCCTCGCCCGGCCCCCGCCGCACCACGCCCCCCTCACCCGACCCCCGCCGCGACACACCCTCGCCCGGCCGCCGCGCGGCACCGCCACCCTCGCCCGGCCGCCGCGTGGCACCGCCACCCTCGCCCGGCCGCCGCGCGGCGGCGCCGTCCTCCCCCGGCCGCCGGGCGTACACCGGCACCCGCCACAGCCCGAGGACGACGACCAGGACGCCGCCCGCCACCCACAGCACGGCCCGCGCGTCCGCCCAGCCGGCATGCACCAGGGCCCCGACGAGCACGCCCGCGAAGGCCGCGGTGCCGAGCAGGACCGTCACCCCCTGCGGGGTGAGGCCGAGCCGCCGCAGCCGGTGGGCGAGGTGGTCGGGACCGCGCCGCAGCAGCGGGCGCCCGGCCGTGCGCCGGGCCAGCAGGACGAGGACGACGTCGGCGGCGGCGACCGCCGTGAGCGCGAACAGCACGGCCGCGCCGGCCACCGCGTCCCGGCCCGCGCGCGCGGAGACCGCCGCCGCGGCGAGCAGGAAGCCGGTGAAGAGCGCGCCGCAGCCGCCGAGCGCCACGCGCGCGGGGGGCCAGTTGTGCATCAGGAACCCGGTCAGTGCGGCGGCGAGCACGCTCAGCAGCACCGCGAGGCCGTCCATCATGTCGGCCGCCGCGCACGCCCCCACCCCGAAGGCGGTGACGACCCCCACGGTCCCGGCGACCCCGTCGGCGTGGTCCAGGGCCCGGAAAGCAAACGCGACGCAGGCGATCCAGCCGACGGCCGCCACTCCGGCGACGACGCCGGTGTCGCCGTACGGCACCACGAAGGCCGCCGCCACCGCCGTACCGGCCACCACGAACCGGGCCTTCAGCCGCCACAGGTCCACGACCAGCCCGAGCGCCGCGACCCCGCCGCCCGCGAGGAGCAGCACCCCCATGTCCTCGCCGAGCGGGGCGGCCCCCGTCCAGTCCCCGGCGGCCGCGACGAGGCACGTCGTCAGCACGACGGCCACGCCGCCCGACAGCGCCGGCCGCCGCTGCCGCTGCCGCCGGTCGACCAGTCCGACGCGCAGGGCGGGCCCGCGCAGCAGCGCGGCGAGGAGGGCGGTGAGGAGCAGGGCGGCGGTGGCGGCGGCGATCCCGTAGAGCACGGATATAAATTAGTCATGAAAGTACCAATTTGGCATGAATAACACGGTCTGATTCTGAGGTGACCCTCAGCGACCCAGATCACCCGCCGCCCGACTACAGTGCGACGGGAGATGGGGGTAGTCTCAGACGGACTACATAAGTTACCGCTTAGTAATTTCGGGTACCTGTTCCGAGGCGCGTCGCGCACCCGCGCGCACGCCGCACGACACGTCCCCGCCGTATCCCCCTCGCAGGCCCGAGGAGCCCCCATGCAACTCGCCGCGATCATCGTGTCGCTGGCCCTGACCGTGGTCGGCGTCGCCCTGCTCGCCCGAGCCATCGGCCAGTTCGTCCGGTACTTCAAGCTGGGCCAGCCGGTCCCGGCGGGCACCCGGACCGACAACCCCTACCAGCGCAGCGTGACACTGGTCCGCGAGTTCCTCGGCCACACGCGCATGAACCGGTGGGGCATCGTCGGCGTCGCCCACTGGTTCGTGGCCGTCGGCTTCCTGACGCTGCCGCCGACCCTGGCGCAGGCCTTCGGCCAGCTCTTCCAGGCCGACTGGACACTGCCGGTCATCGGCGGCTTCCTGCCGTTCGAGCTCTACATCGAGTTCATCGGCGTGATGACGATCCTCGGCATCGCCGTGCTGATCGCCATCCGCCTGCTGAACCTGCCGTCCCGCCCGGGCCGCAAGTCCCGCTTCGCGGGCTCCAAGGCCGGCCAGGCGTACTTCGTCGAGTACGTCATCCTCACCATCGGCCTCGCCATCTACGTGCTGCGCGGCCTGGAGGGCGCGATCCACCACGTGGAGCACTACGAGGCCGCGTACTTCGCCTCGTACCCGCTGGTCCTGGCCTTCAAGTCACTGGGCGTCACCACCCTCCAGAACCTGATCTACTTCACCGCGATGGTGAAGATCAGCACCTCGTTCATCTGGATGATCGTGGTCTCGCTCAACACCAACATGGGCGTGGCCTGGCACCGCTTCCTGGCGTTCCCGAACATCTGGTTCAAGCGCGACGCCACCGGTGGGACCTCGCTGGGTGCGCTGCTGCCGATGACGTCCGGCGGCAAGCCGATCGACTTCACCGACCCCGGCGACGACGACGTCTTCGGCGTCTCCCAGGTCGAGCAGTTCTCCTGGAAGGGCCTGCTCGACTTCTCCACCTGCACCGAGTGCGGCCGCTGCCAGTCGCAGTGCCCCGCCTGGAACACGGGCAAGCCGCTCTCCCCCAAGCTCCTGATCATGTCCCTGCGCGACCACGCGCACGCCAAGGCCCCCTACCTGCTGGCCGGCGGCGGCAAGACCATGGAGGGCGAGGAGAAGGCCTCCGAGGAGGCCCTGAAGGACGTCCCGGCCGCCGCTCTCGCCGAGGCCGAGCGCCCGCTGATCGGCACCGCCGAGCCCGCAACCGACGGCGGCTTCGCCGCGGGCGGCGTCATCGACCCCGACGTCCTGTGGTCCTGCACCACCTGCGGCGCCTGCGTCGAGCAGTGCCCGGTGGACATCGAGCACGTCGACCACATCGTCGACATGCGCCGCTACCAGGTCATGATCGAGTCGTCGTTCCCGTCCGAGGCGGGCACGATGCTCAAGAACCTGGAGAAGAAGGGCAACCCCTGGGGCCTGGCGAAGAAGCAGCGCCTGGAGTGGACCAAGGAGGTCGACTTCGAGGTCCCGGTCGTCGGCAAGGACGTCGAGGACCTCTCCGAGGTCGAGTACCTGTACTGGGTCGGCTGCGCCGGCGCCCTCGAGGACCGCGCCAAGAAGACCACGAAGGCGTTCGCCGAACTCCTCCACATCGCGGGCGTGAAGTTCGCGATCATGGGCGGCGACGAGAAGTGCACCGGTGACTCCGCCCGCCGCCTCGGCAACGAGCCCCTCTTCCAGGAGCTCGGCATGGAGAACGTCGCCTCCCTGAACATGGCCTTCGGTGAGGACGACGAGGACGAGTCGACGAAGAAGCCGAAGTCGGCCAAGAAGATCGTCGCCACCTGCCCGCACTGCCTCAACACCCTCGGCAACGAGTACCCGCAGCTCGGCGGCGACTACGAGGTCATCCACCACACCCAGCTGCTCCAGCACCTCGTCGACGAGGGCAAGCTGATCCCGGTGACCCCGGTCGAGGGCATCATCACGTACCACGACCCGTGCTACCTGGGCCGCCACAACAAGATCTACACGCCGCCGCGCGAGATCATGACGGCCGTCCCCGGCCTGCGTCAGCAGGAGATGCACCGCCACAAGGAGCGCGGCTTCTGCTGCGGCGCCGGCGGCGCGCGGATGTGGATGGAGGAGCGGATCGGCAAGCGCATCAACAACGAGCGCGTCGACGAGGCTCTGTCGCTGAACCCCGACATCGTCTCCACCGCCTGCCCGTTCTGCCTCGTCATGCTGACCGACTCGGTCAACGGCAAGAAGAACGACGGCAAGGCCAAGGAGTCCATCCAGGTCGTGGACGTCGCCCAGCTCCTGCTGGAGTCGGTCAAGACGCCCGTCGACGACGAGCCCCCCGCGGGCACGTCCGAGACGGAGAGCGAGCCGGAGCCCCAGCCGGTCAAGTGACCGCCACGGGCACCCGGCACCTCCACACCCCGCCGAACCCGCCGAACCCGCCGAACCCCGACCGGCCCACCGACGCCCCTTGTTCCGCCCGGACGCGGACAGGGGGCGTCGGCGTGTGCGGGCGCCGGCGTATGCGGGCGCCGGCGTATGCGGGCGCCGGCGTATGCGGGTCACGGCTCCGGGTCCCCCTCAGGGGATGTCACAGGTCGGCCGCAAAGCCGCCTCGGGGGGGCAGCGCCCGGCACGTCACTCTCCGGGACCAGGTACGTTCGATGACGTGGCTGGATTCAGGATCGGACGCGGCGGCCGGGACGGCCGCGCCCCGCAAGCGCGACCCCAAGACCCTCCGTACGGGCAGCAGGCGCCCCAGGGGCCGTCGTACGGCTACCCTCCGGCGCAGCAGCCGTACCCGCAGCAGCGGCCGCAGTACCGAGGCGGCCAGCAGCCCCCCTACGGCGCCACCGGCGGCGGAGCGGGCGGCCAGTGGCCCCCGGCGAACGGCGGCGGCTACGGCAACCAGGGCGGTGAGCCGGAGTACTTCGGCGGTGACGACCCGTCGTCGTACGGCGCCGGGCCGGGCACACCGGACCCGTACGCCGCGAACAACCCCGGGCACACCCAGGCGTTCTCGATCGACGACCACCAGCAGTACAGCCAGGGCGAGACGTACCACGCGGGCTCCGCGGCGGCCCCGTCCGGCCCGGTGGGCCCGCGCCTGCCCTGGAAGGAACTGCTGAAGGGCGTCGTCCTGTCGCCCAGCCAGACGTTCCTGCGGATGCGGGACTACACGCTGTGGGGCCCCGCCCTCATCGTGACGTTCCTCTACGGCCTGCTCGCCGTCTTCGGTTTCGACACCGCGCGCGAGGACGCGATCAACGCGACGCTCTCCAACGCGATCCCGATCGTCCTGACGACGGCCGTCGCGATGGTGCTGAGCTCCTTCGTCCTGGGCGTCGTCACCCACACCCTGGCCCGCCAGCTCGGCGGCGACGGCGCCTGGCAGCCCACGGTCGGCCTCTCCATGCTGATCATGTCGCTCACCGACGCCCCGCGTCTGGTCGTCGCCATGTTCCTCGGCGGCGACGCGTCGTTCGTGCAGATCCTCGGCTGGGCGACCTGGGTGGCGGCCGGCGCCCTGCTGACCATCATGGTCAGCCGCTCCCACGACCTGCCGTGGCCGAAGGCGTTGGGCGCGTCCGCGATCCAGCTGGTCGCCATACTGTCGATCGTGAAGCTGGGCACGTTCTGAGGCGCCGCACGCGAACCCGCCTGTCGTACGGCCGAGGCCTCCCGATCCACGAGGATCGGGAGGCCTCGGCCGTTCAGGAAGCCTCTTCTCACCGGAAGGTCGGGACGCGCACGGACCCGGAGGTCAGCGGTGCGCCCCCTGCGGCCGATGCCGCCCGGTGCGGTGCTCGAGATACAGGCAGCCGATCACGGCGCCGAGGTGGATGACCACCCCCACCGCGATCACCCACGACAAGATCACCATGACGACACCGATGGGGCCGTACCTCTGGCTGTTCTCCACGATCATCGCGGAGAAGTACAGCGCGGAGAACACTCCCAGGCCCGTCCAGCACAGGGCGGTGGCGACGGCCGACGGCAGGAGCGTGCGCCACCGCACCACGCCCGCGAGGAGGACGTACATGCTGCCCCACCAGAAGCAGGTCGCCGCCACGAAGCCGGCCAGTGCCTGGAGGACCGGCCCGCTCTCGCCGAGCGTACGGCCGACCAGGGCCTGCGCGGCGCTGTAGAGGAGGAGCGCGGCGAGCCAGCCGATCCGCGCCGCGACGTCCCGCCACCCACCGGGGGCGACGTCGAAGAGCCTGCGGTACCAGCTCTGCAAGGTACCGGCGACGGCGACGGCCCCGACGACCAGCAGGCAGGCACTCGCCGCGGTGACGCCGGCCGGGGCCTGGTCCTGCGGGAAGAGGGAGGCCACGGCCTGCGCCGCCTGCCCGTGCAGCCCGAGCCAGCCGACGAGGGCGGTGGCGGCGTCCCGGCCGGTCGCGGCCGTCACGACGATGAGGAACGGGAAGAAGCAGAGCAGGGCGAGCGCGGCGAGCTGGAAGGAGTTCCCGAAGAAGTCCACCGCGGAGAGCCGGCTCCACAGCGTGCCCGCCTGGCTGCCCTGGACACGCCGGACGGTGTCCTGCCGCCACTCGCCCCAGTGGACGCCCCGGTGGAGGAGGTCACCACGTCTGCCGTGCGGGCTGCTGCGGCCGGTCATACGACAAGTCAACCCGCTTCGGGGTGCGTCCGCACACGACGGAGGCCGGGGCACCCGACGGGGGCGGGGCCACCTGACGGGGGCCGGGCCGAGAGCATGCTCCCGAGGAGGTCCCGGCTCACTCGACCTCAAGCTCCCGGGTCCTCAGGGGCCGGGCCGCGAGCCGCCCCTCGGCGACCAGGAAGTCGGCCGGCTCGACCAGGCTCGAGGCCGGGAACGGGCCGATCTCACTACCGGCACGCTGGGCCGGGCCCTGACTCGCCCTCGGCAGATCAGAGCGCTTCCCTCGACGGGGTGACCGGCTCGCCCGACTTACGCACCACGGGCAGGACACTCCACGGGAAGTTGATCCAGTCGTCGGTCCGCTTCCACACGTACTCGCACTTCACCAGCGACTGCGACTTCTCGTAGATCACGGCGGTGCGCACCTCGGCGACGGCGTCGAGGCAGAAGTCGCGCACGAGCTTGAGCGTCTTGCCGGTGTCGGCGACGTCGTCGGTGATCAGGACCTTCTTGTCGGAGAAGTCGATGACGTTGGGGACGGGCGCGAGCATGACGGGCATCTCGAGCGTGGTCCCGACGCCCGTGTAGAACTCCACGTTCACCAGGTGGATGTTCTTGCAGTCGAGGGCGTAGGCGAGCCCTCCGGCGACGAAGACGCCGCCGCGGGCGATGGAGAGCACGATGTCGGGCTCGTACCCGTCGTCCGCGATGGTCTGGGCGAGCTCACGGACGGCGGTGCCGAACTGCTCGTAGGTGAGGTTCTCGCGCGCGTCGCTCATACCTCGGTCCGGTGGAAGTTGAGGAAGGACCGGGAGGCGGTCGGCCCGCGCTGGCCCTGGTACCGGGAACCGTAGCGCTCGCTGCCGTACGGGTACTCGGCCGGCGAGCTGAGCCGGAACATGCACAGCTGCCCGATCTTCATACCGGGCCACAGCTTGATCGGCAGGGTGGCGAGGTTGGACAGCTCCAGCGTCACGTGCCCGGAGAAGCCGGGGTCGATGAACCCGGCGGTGGAGTGGGTGACGAGCCCGAGCCGCCCGAGCGAACTCTTGCCCTCCAGCCGCGAGGCGAGATCGTCCGGAAGCGAGATCACCTCGTACGTCGAGGCGAGGACGAACTCACCGGGGTGGAGGATGAACGGTTCGTCGCCCTCCGGCTCCACGAGCCGCGTCAGATCGGCCTGCTCCACGGAGGGGTCGATGTGGGGGTACCGGTGGTTCTCGAACACCCGGAAGAAACGGTCGAGACGCACGTCGACGCTCGACGGCTGCACCATGGATTCGTCGTAGGGATCGATCCGTACCCGCCCGGCGTCGATCTCGGCCCGGATGTCCTTGTCTGAGAGAAGCACGCCCCGAGGATACGCAAGGCGCGCGGACCCGCCACAATCAGGACGACTCCGCGCGCCAGGCCGGGTGCCTCGCTGGGCCCTACCGCTTCTCGAGCATCACCGGAACCGCGCTGCGCAATCGCGCACAGCGAGGACACCGGACGAGCCGCCCGGGGCCGAGTCGCTCGGCCTTCTGCATCGGGAACGAAGCGGTGCTGAACACGTGCCCATCGGCACAGCGGACGACGGTGCGCTCCATCAAGTCCTAGAGTCCCTTCCCCAAGAGCCGGCGTCACATCTGGCAGGGATGCCGTGACGACAAACGCCACATTACGGGACGTTCGGGATGACCCTCCAGGCGGCACTCCGACCTCGCCCGGACCCTCTCCCGCGCCCCCACCGTACGCCCCAACTCCGGCCACCCGCACCCGGATCCCTCCCCTGAAACAGACTCAGACCCCACGGCTTCAGCACCGGGGGCCTGGCATGAGGTACAGTGACGGGGCGATCAGACACCGGCTCGGCACAACCGACTGGCCGAGTGGCTGGTGTCTTACGCGGGTGTAGTTTAATGGTAGAACATCAGCTTCCCAAGCTGAGAGCGCGAGTTCGATTCTCGTCACCCGCTCCATGAAGAAGGCCCAGGTCACAGACCCGGGCCTTTTTGCTGTGCGTTGTGATCACTCGCCGCGTGCCAGATTCGTGCCAGAAGACTTGCCGGGCCCCTTCTTGGCCGCAGCAGCCGCCCGCGCCTTTCGTACGTCGCGTCGAGGCCGGCGGCGACCTCTTCCTGCCGCTCGTCTTCGGAGTGCTGATGGATGAGCGCGGCCTTCTCGGAGGACTGCCCGGCCGGCATCATCGTGTCCTTGAGGGGGGCGCCCGAGCGGGTCGACAGGGTGTGCCCTGTGTGCCGGAGGTCGTAGAAGCGGAAGCCTCGGGCATGCCCACGATCTCTCGCGCCTTGCGCCACTTCCGCCCGAAGGTGCTGCGCCGGAAAGGGACTTCCTTCTCGCCGACGAAGAGGAGCCCATCAGGTCCCGGCTCAGCGTACGACTCCAGATGCCAGCGCAGCTCTCGGCGGAGGAATGCGGGAAGGATCACAGCACGGGTTCCGGCCTCCGACTTGCTGTCGCCGTGGACGCGTCGCCCGTCCATTCACTCAGGCTCGGCGAGGCGTACGCGGATGCGCAGGTTGTCCAGGTCGACGTCCCGGCGGCGGAGGCCCACCAGCTCCTCCGGCCGCATCGGACCGCAGGCGCCGAGGTAGACCATGAGCCGCCACCGCATCCGCACCGCTTCGGCGAGCGCGTCGACCTGGACGACCGTGGCGATACGCCGCTCGGCCGCCTTCTCCTTGCCTGCGCCCTTGATCCGGCACGGATTGCGCTGGATCAGCTCGTCGTCAACGGCCGTCTCCATGACTGCCTTGTGGAGCCGGTATGCCTTCGCCGTGATCGTCTTGGCGCCCGTGGCCCGTAACCGTTCGGCTCGCCACTCGCGAACACGTGGCGCGGTGATCTCGTCCAGGTCCAAGTCCGCGAAGGCGGTCAGGTGCTTATCGAGGAGTTACCGGTAGAGATCCTGCGTGAGGGGCGCCAGTTCGCGTTCCTCCACCCACTTGTCCACGTAGGCCCGGAAGCCCACCGCACCCGCTTCGGGGTCCCTCCACTCGCCCCGGCGGATCTCGGTCTGTTTCTCGGCAAGCCAGCCGTCGGCGTCCGCCGTCGTCTCGAAGGTGAAGGGAGCCGGGCGCGTGCCCCAGTCCGGGCCCGGATAACGGGCCTGGTACCGGCCGGAGGGAAGCCGCCGGATCGCACCGAAGCGGCGCCGCCGACCCTTGTCGTTCGCCATCAAGCAGCCCTCCCGTACCGGGTACGGGGACGCCTCAGCGGCTTCACCGTGTGCGAGTCGATGAACTCCGCTACCGCGCTCTAGGGGATGCGGACGTGCCGGCCGACCTTCACGTACCGGATGTGCCGTTCCTCGATGAGCCGCCGGGGGAAGCGGGCGGAGGTGCCGAGCGGTTCGGCGACCTGGTCGACGGACAGGTAGCGGTCGTTCAAGTGGTCGGCTCTCCTTCCGTGCCGCGTGCGGGTTCGAGGGATGCGGCGAGCCAGGCTTCGACGGTGCTGAGTCCGGTACCGGCGAACACCCAGTGGGCGAGGACGAGGGTCGTTTCACCGTCTTGAGGCACGGCCGTCGTCGTGGCGTGTGCGCGGCGCCATGCGGCGGAGGCGTCGCGGAGGGCGCCGAGGGTGGTGGAGTAGCGGCGGGACTTGGTGGCGTACTTGGCGATGTACGCGGCAACGGCTCGCTCGGTCAGTTCCTGGCCGCCGTCGAAGTCTGCCGAGCGGATCGTGCGGACGTCGAGTCGGCGGCCGAAGATGAAGGTGTGGGACCGGCTGTCGATCTCCGGGCCGTCGACCCGGGTGGCGAGGGTGGGCGCGCGGATGGCGTCCGTGAGGAGGTCGGCTGTCGCCCAGGGCGGTGGCGGGGTGTCGCCGCCTTCCGGGCCGTCGAGGCGGATGACAGCGTGGAAGTGGACGGCTCCCTGTTCGGCTTGTGGCTCTCCCCTGCGCCGCTTCTACAGGCCACTTCTACATGTGTGCCGCAGCGGCAGGGGCGGCCATCGGTGCGGCGGTTGTGGACCGGGCCGAAGCCGGGGGCGGTGAAGGTGGCGAAAACGCGGGGGTGGGTGGCGACCTGGTCGGAGGTGCCCTTGCCGCCGCGGAGGCCGGCGGTGATCAGGTGGTAGGTGTCGCGGCGACAGGTCTCGGCGCAGGCCGGGCAGCGGGTGGCGCGGCGGTTGTTGCAGCGGACGAGGAGGTGACCGGCGGGGAGCGTGGCGGAGTCGAGGCTTCGACGGCTTACGACCCCGTCCTCGACGGTGCACGAGTACAACCGCGCGTCCCAGATGGCTTCCCCTTGATCAGATCGCCACAGGCCGGCCGGCCCGTACGTGGCGCACGGCGGAGTCAGCAACGGGCGGAATTCCTGTTGAAGCGTCGGGCGAGCTGGAGACAGTACGCTGGCTCCAGCGGAATCAGGCCCGCCGCACAATGTCCGGGAGGCATGTCATGACTGCCGAGATGGTGGCCCCGGCATGGATGCACGAGCAGATCACTGCGGAGCAGTACGAGTCGTGGTCCGAGGAGCAGTGCGCCGGCATCGAGATCGTGGACGGAATGGTCGTCGTGAGCCCTAGCACGTCCAAGCGGCACAACCGGCTGGCCCGGATCCTCGCGAACGCCCTGGACGCCGCTGCGAGCCCCGGGTGGCACGCCGACACGGATTTCGACGTCCGTCTCCAGGACGTCCCCCTCACGAACCGCCGCCCTGACGTCATCGTCTACCGCGCGGACACGACCGACATCACGCCCACCCGGCCCGAACACGTACTGCTGGTGGCCGAGGTGGTGTCACCGGGCTCGGAGACCACCGACCGGATCGTGAAGGTCGACCAGTACGCCAAGGCGGGCATCGGTTTCTACTGGCGGATCGAGCAGGCCGCGACGGGCGTGCCGCTGGTTTACACGTACGTCCTCGATCCCGCGACGAAGACCTACCGGGAGGGGGACGTGTACTCCGGGGTCGTGAAGGTCGCCGCCCCCTTCGCCGTGGAGATCGACCTCGGCGAGGTCAGAACCGGTCCCGACAGGAACTGGCGGTATGCGGACCCGTCCTTTCACGTGCCGTCGCCGCCCGAGCCGAGAACGCGAGTTCGGTTCCCGTCACCCGCTCCGTGAGAAACCCTCAGGGCAGAGGCCAGGGGGTTCTTCGTCCTGTGGGCCGGTCGGTGGGTGACGCGTCACAACAGCACGACGAGCGCCCGGTGGCTTTCCCCGGGTGCGCGCAGTCGCCGTTGTGGTGCTTCGCACGTTCGGCACGCACCACGTCGGCGGCTGCAGGCGCGGACCGCCCGACGTTCGTCTCTGCCTGGTTCCTCAGAGCCGTGACCGCTCCCACAGCGGCGAAGCAGAGTCCTGCGGTCGCACCGAACGGACAGCCTCCGGACGACTCAGAACAGCCAGCAGATAGTGAGGGAGGACCGTCGCGTCCTCTCGGCAGCGCAGCCTGATCACGTTCGAGCTCATGAGCCATCCTGTCCGGTCTCTCCGCACCAGGGCCGGCGGCCGCTTGGCGCAGGTGTGCGGACGCAGACGATGCCGCCCGCCTCGAGCGAGCAGCGCTTCCATCGCTCGGGTCAGCGACCTGGGCCTTGTCGCGGGGTGGGCCGCTTGCGTGGCGTTCAGGTGAGCCCACGACGGCCTTCCCCGTCCCGTCCCCACCGGTCGGCCTTCGTGATTGACCGGCGGAGCGCCGGTGGCGTCGGCTAGCGTGTGGTCCGCCGTATCCGGAATGCGTGGTCATATCGGCACACAGGGGGAGGCCGGACAGGTGCGGAGCGTTGCGCGTGTGCCACTGGGAGGCGGGGCTTCGATCCTCGTCGAGGCGAATGAGACGGCCGACGGGCCGGTGATGGCCGGCCGGGTCGGGGACGTGATCCGGGACCTGCCGCAGACGCTGCACAGCGCGCTGGACCCGGTGGCGGACATGGCGCGTACGGTGCTGGAGCAGTTGCGGCGGGCGCGGCCCGACGGGGTGGAGGTGGAGTTCGGGGTCGACCTCGCCGCCGAGGCCGGGGCGGTGATCGCCCGGACCCAGACGAGCTGCCACCTCAAGGTGACCATGACCTGGGCCTCGGGCTCGGGCTCGGGCTCGGCCTCGGGCGACACCGCGGTGTGAGAGGTGGCTCCCGAGTCGCGGGCGTCAGGTCCGCAAGGGGCCGTGGCGCAGATCCTCTCCGCCGACGGGTCGGTCTTCGGCACCGGGTTCCTCACCGGTCCCCGCTCCGATGAGGTGCTGCTGACCTGCGCGCACGTGGTGGCGCAGGCGGGGTACGGTCCCGGGTCGCGGCTGCGGGTGGAGTTCCCGCAGATCGCCGGGCGTCCCCGGGCCGAGGGAACGGTCCTGCCCGAGGCGTGGACGGATCCGCAGGGACAGGACATCGCCGTCATCCGGCTGGACGAACTGCCCCCGTCGGCGACTTTGCTGGCGGTCGGCGCGGCCGACAACTGTGCCGGTCACTGGGTCAGCAGCATCGGCTTCCCCGAGAACGGTGAGGATGTCGGCAGCCCCGGGCGCGCGCAGGCCGGAAGGGTGCTGCCGGGAGCGGCGGGCTATCCGGTGCTGCATCTGAACGAGGCCAACAGCATCACGGTCGGCTTCAGCGGGGCGCCGCTGGTGGACGACCGGACCGGCCTGGTGATCGGGATGGTCCGGTCCATCACCCCGTCCGACGTCTACGGCCGGGGGCTGGCCACCGCACAGGCGGTACCCACCGAGACGCTGCGCAAAGTGTGGCCCGCGTTGGGATCCGGTCCGGGCCGGTGCCCGTATCTGGGCCTGGGCTCGTTCACGCGGCTCGACGCGCCGTGGTTCCACGGCCGGGACACCGCGGTGACCTGGGTGCTGGAGAAGCTGAGACCAGGGCCGCACGGCCTGCTGCTGGTCGGCCCCTCCGGTTCCGGGAAGTCCTCGCTCATCCGTGCCGGGGTGCTGGAGCGGTTCGCATCGGACCCGCGGATGGGCGGCGGGCGGTGGCTGCCCCTGTACCTGGAACACCCGGGGCAGGACCTGGCGGCGGCCCTGGACAGACAGGACCTTCTTCCCGGCGCACGTGCCGTCGGCATCGGGGAAGCGGTGGCGGAGCGGCTGTCGAAGGAGCCGGGCTGCGTCCGTGTCGTCCTGTTCATCGACCAGTTCGAGGAACTCCTCACCCGGGCGGGCCCGAAGAGCGGCCTGTCCGCGGAGGCCCGCGAAACCGTGGACCGGCTGACCGGGCTTCTCACGTCGTACGCCCCGGTCACCGTGGTCATGATCATGCGCAGCGATTTCCAGCCCCGCCTGGAGGAAGTGGCCCACGAGTTGCTGGACAGGGTGGACGGGGTACGGCACCTGCCCTCCGACCTGAGCCGTGAGGATCTGAAGGACATCATCACCAAGCCGGCCGAGGCCGTCGGGGTGAGCTGGGATCCCGGGCTCCCGGACCGGATCGCCGTCGACGTCCTGGCCGCGGCGGGCGGCCGGGCGCCCGCACACCTGCTTCCCCTGCTGGAGATCACCCTCAGCCGCCTGTGGGACATGCGCGAGGACGGCCGTCTGGTCGGGACCGCGTACGGGGGCATCGCCACGAGCCTCAACGAGTGGGCGCACAAGGCGATGGGCGCCTTGTCCGCCGGGCAGCGGGAGGCGGCCGAGCGGATCCTGGCCGCACTCGTGCGCCGCGACGAGTCCCGGCGCATCCCGGACGTCCGCGACAAGGTGCCCCTGGACGAACTGCGCAAGCTGGCCGGCCACTCCGACGCCGACGCGGTCCTCGCCGTACTGAGCGCCGAGCGGCTCGTCGTGACCAGGGGACCCGATCCCCACCCGGTCGACCAACCGGACAGGCCCTACGCGGAACTCATCCACGACTGGCTGCTGACCGGCTGGGACGATCTGTCGAGGTGGGTGCGGCAGTACGAGGCGTTCAACTCCTGGCGTCACCGCGCGGCCCGGCAACTGGCCCTGCGCAACCGGCGCGGCAAGCGCAGCGACCTCCTGCACGGCAGCGACCTCGAAGAGGGCCTCAAGTGGCTGAGGCAGGGGCTTCTGGCCTCCGACGTCGACCGGGAGACGTTCGTACGCAGGAGCCGACAGTGGCAGCTGCTGCTCAGGTCCCTCGCCGCCGTGATGCTGTCGATCGCGCTGGTCACCGTGTCCACGCTGGCCGTGCGGCTGGAACTGCAACTGGAGCGGACGCGGCAGGCACTGTACGAGACGCAGCGGGAGCAGCGCCTCGCGGTCGCCCTGCAACTCACCCAGCGCGCCGAGCAGTTGCGCCGGAGCGACCCCTGGCTCGCCCTGCAACTCGGGATCGCCGCCCACCGCACCACCCCGGACCCGAGGGTGAAAGCGGCACTCGTGAAGACCATGACCACCACACGGCTCACCGCGAGCCTTCCCGGCAGGCTCCTCGGCTTCACCCGGGCCGGCCGCCTGGTCCTCGACCGCGGTGTGCGGTCCCGGTCCCGGATCGCGACGTGGGACCCGGCGCCCGGCGCGGGCTCCGGGCGGACGCGGATCCGATCGGGTTCTGTTCCCCGGACGGGCGACGCCGGTGCGGACGGACGAGTCTTCGTCACGTTCGAGGATTCCGGGCGTGTCCGGCTGTGGACGCTCACCGACGGGGACCGTGTCGTGCCCGCGAGCGGGGAGTTCGGCAGCAGGGTCGGCGGCGCTGTGCTCAGCCCGGACGGCCGGCGTCTGGCGATCGACCACCTGGACGGCACCATGACGGTCTGGGACGTCACCGACGCCGCCGACCCCCGCCGCAGCGGGCCGGCCGTCCGGGTGTCGAAGGACTCCGGCACGCGGGCCGTCCACGCGTTCTCGCCGGACGGCCGGCTCGTCGTCACCGCGTCCGAGCGCACCCTCACCCTGTGGAGTACCGGCGCCGACCGGCGCCGGGTCGCGACGACGCGCCTGCCGGCACTTCCCCGGCGGACCGATGCGATGTCTGCGTACGACGTCCACGACGTGGCCTTCAGCCCGGACGGCCACACGCTGGCCGCCGCGACCCGGGGGAACGTCTTGCTGTGGGACGTCACCCGCGTGGACCGGCCGACGCTGCTCGGCAAGCCCCTCAGCGGGGGGAGCGGAGTCGCTTTCGGTCCCGACGGCACCGGCCTCGCCACGGCCGACGAACACGGTTCCGTGACCGTGTGGGACGTCCGCGACCGTGTCCGGCCCCGCCGCACCGACCGCTTCGCGGCTCCCCAGAACGGCGGTGCGCGGTCGGTCCGTTACACCCCCGACGGCACCCACCTCGTGGTCGGCTACGATCCGGCGGGCTCGATCGCCCAGTGCGGTGTCGCCGAGATGGAACACGACTGCCGCCAGGGGCTGTTCGACGACGACTACACCGTCGTATGGGCCATGCGTCCCCCCGACCGGCCCGCGCCGCTCGGCGAGCCCGTCTCGACCACCGCGTCCCCCTACGCCCTCGCCGTCAGCCCCGACGGGCACACGGTGGTGACCGCTCGCCCCGATGGGCTCCTGGTCTTCCAGGACATCGGCGTTCCCGGCCGTCCCTCTCGCACCGGCACCCTGCGCCCCGGCTCGCGCGGGCGGGTCACCGCACTGGCGTACCGGCCGGACGGGCGCGTCCTGGCGGTCGGGGGCGAGCGGGGAACCATCGAACTGTGGAGGACGGAGGACGGCGGGGCCCGGCCGGTACGGACACAGACCGTCGCCCCCTTCCGCCGGCCGGTCACCGTACTCCGGTTCAGCGCCGACGGCAGGGTGCTGGACGCGGCGGACGCCCTCGACGCGGTCCGGTGGACCACCGGGGAACCGGTCCCTCGGCCGGTCGGGTCCTGGACGAGGCCGCGCACCCCGCGGGTGGCCATCGACCCGTCGACGGGGACCCTGGCACGCGTGACGCCCCACAACGGGGTGTACCCCTCGGCGGGAAGCATGGTGAGCGATCAGGTCGAACTGTGGCCGTTCAGCGGCGAGGTGGGGCCGCAACCGGGCAGCGGCGCACGGGAGCTCACCGGCCCCGGAAGCATGGGGGCCACCATCGCCTTCTCCCCCCGCGGCCATGTGCTGGCGGTCGGCGGCGAGGACGGCACACTGACGCTCTGGTACGTCAGCAGTGATGTGACGGCGCGCTTCCACAGCCTGAGCCTGCCGGTCGGCGGGCACCGGACGCCGATCACCGCGATCGCCTTCTCACCCGACGGCTCCACGATCGCGACGGGCGCCACCGACGGGACCGTCCTGGTGTGGGCCGCGAGCGACAGCGGCCCGCTGCGCCTCGGCGACCTCCTCACCTCGCACCACGGCGAGGTGACCACCCTGGCCTTCAGCCCGGACGGCCGCACACTGCTGACCATCGGGGGCGACGGAGGAAGCGACAGGCAGCAGGACGGGGAACTCGACGGAGTACTCGACGGGGAACTCGACCGGGAACTGCGGCTGTGGGACACCGGCAGTCTCGCCGAGCTGCGTCACACGCCGGACGTGCACGCCTGCCGACTGGCCGGCACCGGGCTCGGCGAGGAGAGCTGGGCAACGCTCATACCGTCCCTGCCGTACACGAAGACGTGCCGCTGAGCCTGGTCGGGCCGCGGAACACGGCGGTGGTGCGGTCGTCGTCCGTGTGCCTCGCCGGTACGGCCCCCGTGGAGCGGGGGCCGTACCGGTCCGGTGCGGGGGCGGGTTCAGTTGGTGAAGGCGAAGTACTTCCAGGCGCCGTGGGTGGTGGAGTTGACGGTGTCGCCGGAGGAGCCGTTGACGTACGACGAGCGCATGCGGGCGCGGATGCCGGACTCGCCCGGCGCCTCCAGCCTCACGGCCGACTTGCCGTTGGTGGCCAGGGCGAAGTACTGGGAGCCGGAGTCGTACCAGGAGCCCTGGTAGTACACCTGCAGCTGGAAGCGCTGCTTGCGGCCGGCGTAGTAGTTCATGGTGGTGGTGAACACCGGGTCGGTGTTCTTGCGGAAGTAGTAGTACGTCGTGGAGCCGATCTTGCCCGTCTTGTAGTGCTTGGAGACGGTGGTGGACACCTTCGCCCGTGCGTACGCCGTCGACTTCACGGTCTTGGACGCGTAGCGGGCGTCACCGGTGAAGACCGCGGTGACCGTGGTGTCGCGGGTCATGTCGACGATCGCCGACACATTGCCCTTGGAGTTGACCTTGGCCGTCTTCAGCAGCTTCTTCGGCTTGTCGGAGCCGAAGGGGTCCGCGTAGATCGCGACGGTGCGGTTCTTGTACGTCGTACCGAGGTGGGCGGTGAAGGTGACGTCCTTGCCGTACGCGTACAGCTTGCCGTTGTTGTTCAGGCTCAGCGCGGTCGCCTTGCGCGAGACCTCCACGGCGTCCGAGCCGGAGGCGGGGGCGTGCGTGGTGTCGCCCGCGTAGGAGACCTTGTAGGTGACCTTGCCGCCGGCGGGCGGGGTGTCCGTGAAGGAGAAGCCGCCGTCCGCCTTCGTCGTGACGGCGGCCAGTGCCTTGCCGTTCGGCGACTCGATGTCCGTGCGGGTCACCTTCAGGCTCGTCCCCGCGGGGAGGGGTGTCTTCGAGGTGAGTCTGCCGGTGACGGTGAGCTTCTTGGCCCGCTCGGACGTGGCGGGGGCCGTCACCGTGAGGGTGGGCAGTTCCTTGGTGGGGTCGGACAGAGCGCGCAGCGTGTAGGTGCCGTAGGTGTTCACGGAGACGGCGAAGACCCGGCTCGCGTCCGGCGCCCAGGCGAGCGCTCCGTCGACGAGGGTGTCGGCGCCGCTGCTGTTGCCGGTGTTGGGGAAGTCGTACTCCCGTACCGGCGCCGCGTCACCGGGCCGGTGGATGTGGACGTCGGGGCCGTACCAGGAGAAGCTGCCGCCCGCGACGCTGCCGTCGGGGGCGACCCGTACGGCGTTGGGGTAGGCGTCGATGGGGTAGCCCGCCTGCTCGGTGAGGTCGGTGGTGGAGTAGGCGCCGATGCCGTAGCCGTATTCCGGGTCGCCCCACGAGGTGAGGACCTGGCTGCCGTCGGGCGTCAGGTCCAGCTGCTTCACGGCGGTGTCCATGTCGCCCTTGAGCCGGAGCGCTGCTCCGTCGGCCGAGACGTCGTACAGGGCGAGATCGCCGCCGTTGCCGGCCACCAGGACGCCCGGGACGGCCGGGTCGGAGGCCAGGAACATGCCGAAGGCGCCGCGGAAGTCGACGTCGCCCCGCTGGGCGAGGTGGACGACGGGTTCGGCGCCGGAGACGTCGAGCGAACCGAAGTCGGTGTCGTGGGCGAACCAGATCCGGCCGTCCACCACCTCCAGGTCGCCGGGAGGCGCGCCCACCGGGTAACTCGCGGTCTGGGTGTACGTCCCCGTCTCCACCGAGACGATCCGGTTGCCGTCCGTCACGGCCGCGTACACCTGCCCGGAGTCGGCGGACAGCGCGAGTCCGGTGACCCCGGGGAGCCCGGTCAGCGTCGCCTTCACGGTGCCGGAGTAGTCGGTGACGACGATCTTGCCGCCGGTCGGATCGGAGACGTAGACCCGCTGGTGGGCGCCGTCCACGACGATGTCGCCGACCGACCGCACCGGAAGGACCTTCGCGGAGTCGGCCGAAGCCGGACCCGCCACACCCGCTACCAGGACCGCGGAACTGAGAACGACCGCGAGTGCCGTCGCGGCCGAGATGCTGCGCCTGCGCACAGTGATGCAACCCCCACAGAAGAAGCCCGGTCCTCACCGGGCGGAGACGAATGGGCCGCGCGTCCCCCCTCACACCTACGACGGGTGTGTGGACGCTGCCGAAGACGCAGCGTATGGCATGTCAGTGACAATGGGGACTGATTAAGGGGGGCTGAGCAAGGGAGGACTGATGGATCGGGGATCCGTGCGGCCGGCCGGTCGATCAGGGATCCGTACGGCCGGCCGGTCGATCAGGGATCCGTGCGGCCGGCCGGCGGGGATGTCATGCCTCGAGAGCCCTCACGGCGCGATGGCGGGCGGCTTCGAGGATGCCGAACGCCTCGAATCCCGACAAGCCGAACTCCGTGAGAAGCGGCGCCGATTGAGCGTGCTCACGTCAGATCTGTAGGCCCCGACCACGGCCCGGGCGATGTGCCACGGCCCACAGCGGGCACATAAGTGCAGGACACACACTTGCGGCGGAAGTTAGGCAAGGCTTACCGTCAACAATCGCACCACTCAGGGCCTCGGCCGTCACACCGGTCCGCCCGCGGCGAGCGCTTCACCGACGCAGCCTGGCCGTCCTCCCCCAGTGCCTCAAGGGTCTGGGAGGTACCCCCAGCCGGAACCCGCTCACAGGACCCGCACTTGAATCCCTCCCCCTTCGGTCTGTACGACCCTGCCCGCGACCACAGCGACTGCGGCGTCGGCTTCATCACCCGCCTCGACGGGACACCGAGTCACGACGTCATCCGCAAGGGTGACGAAGCGCTCCGCGCCATCCCGCACCGGGGCGGCACATCCGCCGAGGGCGTCGGCGACGGCGCGGGCGTGAGCGTCGACCTGTCGGTGGAGTTCTTCGGCGCGATCACCGGCGAGGACCTGCGCGCCGGGCACTTCGGCGTCGCGAACTGCTTCGTGCCGACCGACGCCGGCCGCCGCGCCGGCGCGGTGGAGCTCGTCGGGCGGAGCATCGCCGAGCAGGGCTTCGACGTGCTGGTGGTCCGCGACGTCCCCGTGGACCACACCGTCGCCCGGCCCGTCGCCGAGCAGTACCAGCTGCCCATCGTGCAGTGGGTGTTCCGGGCCCCGCGGGGGTGGGAGCGCGCTGACGTCGACGCGGCGGCGAACCGCGCCCTGCTCGCGGTCGAGGCCGTCGCCTACGCCGACGACACGTACGCCGGGCTGTACCCGCTCTCGCTGAGCGCGCGGACGCAGGTGCTCAAGGGACGGCTGAACTCCGGCGAGGTCATCGGGTACTTCCGCGACCTCGGCGATCCACGGCACTCGGTGCGGTCGCTGTACTTCCACACCCGGTTCTCCACGAACACCGAGCCGCACCCGACCATGGCGCAGCCGTTCCGCCTCATGGCGCACAACGGCGAGCTGAACACCGACCGCAAGAACCGGCTCTCCGACGAGGCCCTCGCGCGGGCCCGGACGCGCAGCATCGTGCGGCCGCCGGGGCAGTCCGACTCCTCCCGGCTCGACCAGACCCTCCAGAGCCGGGTGTTCGACGACGGTCTGGACATCGTCGAGGCGGTCGTGTCGCTCATGCCGCCCGCCTGGGAGAACGACCGCACGCTGCCCGCCGCCGTCCGGGACATGCTGGAGTACTTCTCGCTGTACGAGGAGAAGAACGACGGTCCGGCGGCCGTGATCTTCAGCGACGGGGACGTCGTCGGCGCCCGGCTCGACCGGCTCGGCCTGCGCCCGCTGCGCACCGTCGAGACCGCCGAGTACCTCATGGTGGCGTCGGAGGCCGGGCAGGTCGCGTTCCCCGACGACGAGGTCGTGCACCGGGGCCGGATCGAGGCCGGCGGCATGCTCGTCGTCGACCACCGCACCGGCCGCCGGATGCGCACCCGCGAGGTGCTCGACGCCCTCGCCGCGCGCCGGCCGTACAGCGAGCTGCTCGGCGCGGCCCGGGTGAACCTCGACGACCTGCCCGCCCCCGACTACTACCGCGGCACGACGACGCTCGGCTACGACGGCGACCTCACCCTCGCCGGCCGGTACGTGGCGTACTCGCTGAACCAGGAGAGCTTCCGGTTCATGCTCGACCCGATGCTCGCCCACGGGTCGGAGCGGATCTCGGCGATGGGCTACGGCAACGCCATCAACGCGCTCAGCGACACCGAGGGCGGCATGGCGAAGTACTTCTCGCAGCGCTTCGCCCAGGTGACCAACCCGCCGCTGGACAGCATCCGCGAGGCCGACGGCATGAGCATGCGGGTCGCGCTCGGCCCGAAGCCCGACGGCACCCACCACACCAGCGGCCGGCAGCTCGTCGTGTCGTCGCCCGTGCTCGGGCACCTCGACATGGTCCGGCTGCGCGACCAGCGGATCGTGCCGCTGGAGCGGTTCGCCATGCTCTACGACCCGGTGCCCGGCGACGAGGGGGCGAACGCCGACGCGCTCCGGTCCGCGCTGCTGCGGCTCTGCGACGACGTCGAGCGGTTCGCCACGGAGCGGGGCGGCATCGCGCTCCTCACCGACCGGGCGATCTCGTCGACGCGCGCGCCGCTGCCGGTGATCCTCGCCGTCGCGGCGGTGAACCAGCGCCTCATCGAGACCGGGCTGCGCCTGCGCGTGTCGATCGTGGCGGAGAGCGGGCAGCTGTCCTCCTCGCACCACGTCGCGACCGCGCTCGGCTTCGGCGCCTCGGCGGTCTACAGCCTCAGCGCGCGGCTGCGCGCCGAGGAGAAGCACCCGAGCGCACCGGCACCGGCGGGTGAGATCACCGAGACCGACCGGGCGCTGGCCAGGTTCCGCAAGGCGGCCGAGAAGTCCCTCGCCAAGACCATGGGCCGCGTCGGGCTGTGCACCGCCGAGAGCTACATCGGCGGCGAGTTCTTCGAACCGAACTACCTCGACACCCGCGACGACGTGTTCGCGCGGATCTTCCCGCACATGGAGGCCCCGGTCGGCGGTGTCGGGTTCGCCCGCATCGCGCAGGCCGCGACGGAGTGGCACGAGCGGGCCCGTACCGTGGAGGGCGAGCAGCAGATCCCGCTGCTCGGCCTGTTCAAGGAGCGGTCGGACGGGGCCGGGCACTCGTTCGGCGTCTCGGCCGTGCGCGGCTTCGGCGACATGGTCGAGGAACGTCCGCAGTTCGAGCGGCCCGGCGACCCGGACGCGCTGCGGCTGCTCACGCTCGGCGGGCTGGACGACGCGTTCGGCATCACCGACGCCGCGTACCGCAACACCGGCTACGACGCGCTCAGCGACGCCGAGATCGACGCGTTCCGGATCACGCCCGGGTACCGCGCCTTCCTGCGGACGACGCACGAGGAGCGGTCCCGCCGCCCGTCCGCGCTGCGTGACGTGCTCGCGCTGCCCGCCGACGTCACCGGGCTGCGCACGCCGGAGGACTTCGCCCGCGAGCTGGGCCGGTTCTCCACGACCGGCAACGACAGCGTCACGGTCCGCGGGGTCGTCGCGACCGTCACGGACCGGGCCGGCGGCGACGCGGTGACCGCCCGTCTGCGCCTCACCTCCACCGGACCCGACGACGACGCCGCCCGGCGCCACACCGCCCTCGCCGAAGGGCTCGCCCTCGCCCACCCCGGCGAGGTCACCACGCTCGACACGGGGGCCGACGGCGTCGTCGTCACCGCCACCGGCACCGCCGCACAGCTGCTCACCCTCCTCGACGACGCGCCCGACAGCGTGCCGCTCGACGAGGTGCAGCCCGCCCACGAGATCACCCGCGCCCTCGCCTCCGGCGCGATGAGCCACGGCGCGCTCGTGGCGACCGCGCACGAGGCCGTCGCGCACGGCGCGAACATGGTCGGCGCGATGTCCAACAGCGGTGAGGGCGGCGAGCACCACTCCCGGTACGGCACCGTCCGCGGCTCCCGGATCAAGCAGTTCGCGTCCGGCCGGTTCGGCATCTGGGCGGGTTACCTCGCCGACCCGATGCTGGAGGAGCTGGAGATCAAGATCGGGCAGGGCGCGAAGCCGGGCGAGGGCGGTCAGCTGCCCGCGCCGAAGGTCACCGTCGACATCGCGGCGGCGCGCGGCGGCACCCCGGGCATCGAGCTGATCTCGCCGCCGCCGCACCACGACACGTACTCGATCGAGGACCTCGCGCAGCTCATCCACGACTGCAAGGCCGCGCGGGTCCGAGTGGTCGTGAAGCTGGTGTCCTCGGAGGGCATCGGCACCATCGCGGTCGGCGTCGCCAAGGCCGGCGCGGACGTCATCAACGTCGCCGGGAACACCGGCGGCACGGGCGCCGCGGCCGTCACGAGCCTGAAGTACGCGGGGCGGTCGGCGGAGATCGGCGTCGCCGAGGTGCACCAGGCGCTCGTCGCCAACGGGCTGCGGCGGAAGGTCGTCCTGCGCTGTTCCGGCGCGCACCAGACCGGCGGCGACGTCGTCACCTCGGCGCTGCTCGGCGCCGACAGCTTCGAGTTCGGCACGACCGCGCTGATGATGCTCGGCTGCGTCATGGCGAAGAACTGCAACGTGAAGTGCCCCGCCGGGCTCACCACGAACGCCGAGGCCTTCGAGGGAGACCCGCGCGCGCTGGCGCAGTACCTGCTGAACATCGCGCACGACGTCCGGCAGATCCTCGCCCGCCTCGGTCTGCGGTCGCTGCGCGAGGCCCGGGGACGCACGGACCTGCTCCAGCTCCTCGACCACCCCGCGAGCGTCGGGCGCCTCGACGTCCGCCGGCTGCTCGCCCGCGTGCCCGAGAAGGTCGTCGAGGACCCGGAGTACCTGGAGAAGGACTTCACCACCGACGACGCCCTCATCGAGCGCGTCCGTGCCGCGCTCCTCGACCGGCGCGAGCCGTCCCTGCTCGTCGAGGGCGTCCACCTCCGCAACAGCGACAAGTCGGTCGGCGGGCAGCTCGGCATCGACATCGAGCGGCTCCTCAACCACGAGGATCACGAGTTCGACGGCGCCGTCCCGGCCGTCACCACCGACGACCGCGGCCGCCGCCGCCTCGTCGACGGCGCCGTCCGGATCCGCACCACCGGGTCCGCCGGCCAGTCGTACGGCGTGTTCTGCAACGACGGCATCACCCTCGAACACACCGGCACCGCCAACGACGGCGTCGGCAAGAGCCAGAGCGGCGGCCGGATCGTCGTCCGCGCCCCGGGCGGCGGCGGCGCGGAGCGCGGCGGCAACGTGCTCGTCGGGAACTTCGCGCTGTTCGGCGCGACCGGCGGCCGGACGTTCGTGCAGGGAGAGGCCGGCGACCGGTTCGCCGTGCGCAACTCCGGCGCGACCGCGGTCGTCGAGGGCGTCGGCGACTTCGGCTGCGAGTACATGACCGGCGGCACCGTGCTCAACCTCGGCGGCTTCGGCAAGGGCCTCGGCAACGGCATGAGCGGCGGGTTCCTCTACCAGTACGACCCGTCGGGCGAACTCGCCGGCCGGGTGAGCGCCGACTCGCTGCTGGTGTTCCCGGTGACCGACACCGCGCACGGCGCCTTCCACGAGGAAGCCGTACGGCTGCTGCTGACCTGGCACCTGGAGGCGACCGGCTCACCGCTCGCGGCCCGGCTGCTGGAGGACTGGGCAAGCGAGCGGGAGCACGTGTACTGCGGGATGCCCCGGGCGCTGCTGCTGTACCAGGACGCCGGGGAGATCCTCGCCGCCGCGACCCGGAGCCAGCTCCTCGACGAGCTGGCGACCTCGATCGCGACGGACAAGCTCCGCGCGTTCAAGGTCGACTACCGCGACCGCCGCACCGTGCTCGGCGGCCGCGCCCCGGCCTTCGGCGACCAGGGCGGCGACGACATGTTCTCGCTGCTGTCGTCGTACGCCGTGCTCGGTGTCGCGCAGGACCTCGCGCTCCAGCGGGTGCCCGGGGCGAGCGGCCCGGACGACCCGAGGGTCGCCGAGGCCGTCCGCAACCTCGTGCTCACCGAGGACTTCTTCGTCAAGCAGCGCGTCGTGAAGTACCTGCGCGGCACGCTGGAGCGGTTCGACGACGGCGAGCTCGCCACGCTCATCGCGGTCAAGCGCCTCGACGACTACAAGCACGCGCTGCGGCAGCGCAACAACCTCAGCGTGGACGCCCCCGGCACCTACGGCTGGATCGTCCATCAGAACACGAAGAACGCCGGCCGCGTGCGGGCCGCCCGGTTCGACGAGCTGCTAGCCACCGCGGCACTCGCCGACATCGCCGGACGCCGTGCCCCGCAGGCCCCGACCGAGACGGTGACCGCGTGACCCTCATGCCCCCGACCGGGTCCCTCATCCCGGCCGACGCGCCGTTCTCCGCCGAGCAGGAGGCCTGGCTCGCCGGGTTCCTCGCCGGCATCGCGGCCGCCGGACGCCAGGACGGCGCGGCGGGCGACCCGCCCGCGGCGACGGTCGACGTGCTGTTCGGCACGCAGACCGGCAACGCCGAGTTCCTCGCCGGCGAGCTCGTCGCCGGGGCCCGCGCACGCGGCCTCGGCGGCACCGCCACCGCGCTCGACGCCGTCACACCCGAGAAGCTCGCGTCGATGTCCCACGTGCTCGTCGTCACCTCGACGTACGGCGAGGGCGAGATGCCCGACAACGCCGGGCTGTTCTGGGAGGCGCTCCAGGCCGGCACGGCACCCCGGCTGGAGGGTCTGCGCTACGCGGTCCTCGGGCTCGGCGACCGCGGCTACGACGACTTCTGCCAGGCCGCGAAGCTCATCGACACCCGCCTGGAGCAGCTCGGCGCCACCCGGGTGCACGACCGCGTCGACTGCGACGTGGACTTCGAGGAGCCCGCGGCGGCGTGGACGGCGGCGGTCCTGGACCGGGTCGCCGCCGAGACCGGCGCGACGGGCACGACGGGCACAGGTACGGGCACGGGTCCGACTGCTGAGGCGTCCCCCCGGCCCCGCTCCACCTGGAACAAGCGCAACCCCTACCGCTCCCGGCTCGCGGTGAACAGGCTGCTGTCCGCGCCGCGCAGCGCGAAGGAGATCCGCCACTACGAGTTCGACCTCGGCGACAGCGGCATCACCTACGAGGCCGGCGACGCGCTCGCCGTCGTACCGGTGAACGACGACACGCTCGTCGGGGCGCTCCTGGAACAGCTCGGGGCGAGCGGTGACGAGGAGGTCGACGGGCGGCCGCTCGCCGAGGTGCTGCGCGGCGAACGCGAGATCCGCACCCCGTCGAAGGAGCTGGTCGCCGACCTCGTCGAGCGGGCGCCGTCGAGCGACCTCGCCTCGGTCGTCGCGCACGGCGACCGGTCCGACCTGGACTCCTGGCTCTGGGGCCGGGACGTGTTCGACCTGCTCCGCGACGCCGGGGCCGCCGCACCGGGCCTCGACGAGCTGCTGCCGTTCCTGCGCCCGCTCCAGGCACGGCAGTACTCGATCTCGTCGAGTCCGCTCGCCCACCCGGACCGCATCCACCTCACCGTCGCGTCCGTCCGGTACGGCACCCCGCACCGCCGGTACGAGGGCGTCGCCTCGACCTACCTCGCGGACCGCGTCGGCGAGGACGCGCCCGTGGGCGTCTACCTCCAGCCGAACGCCTCCTTCGGCGTCCCGGCGGACGACGACGCCCCGATGGTCATGATCGGCCCCGGCACGGGCATCGCGCCGTTCCGCGGCTTCCTGCACGAGCGGGCCGCGCGGGGCGCCTCCGGGCGCAACTGGCTGTTCTTCGGCGACCAGCACCGCGCCACCGACTTCGTGTACGAGGACGAGCTGACCGAGCTGCGCCAGCGCGGCGTGCTCACCGAACTCGACCTCGCGTTCTCGCGCGACCAGGCCGAGAAGGTCTACGTGCAGACGCGGATGCGGGAGCGGTCGCGCGAGCTGTACGCGTGGCTGGAGGACGGCGCGCACGTCTACGTCTGCGGCGACGCCTCCCGCATGGCGAAGGACGTCGAGGCGGCCCTGCTGGGCGTGATCGCCGAGCAGCGCGGACGCGGTGACGACGACGCGGCCGAGTACCTCGCGGGCCTGCGCCGGGCCAAGCGCTACGTGCGGGACGTGTACTGAGCATGACGGACCACGATCCCGGGCCGCGGGGCGCCGACGGCGGCTGTCCGTTCGAGGGGTGCTGCGGCCGGCGCGACAGCAGCGTGCGGCTGATCGACGCGCGGATGCCGGAGCTGGCGCGCTGCCTGACGCTCTTCCAGTACGTCCAGGCGGTCACCGGAGGGCCGGTCGCGCGGATCGACCAGGCCGGCGGTTACGCCGTCCCGAGCCTGCGCGGTGACGCGTTCGCCGTCGGCCCGGGCTCGATCGCGCTGCGCGTCGACGGTGACGGTGTCGCCTCGGCCGTGGTCGTGCGGGACGAGGGCACCGGCACGGTCGCCCTGCACCTGCTCGACGCGGACGGCCGGACCGTGCACCAGGGGCGGCTGCTCTCCGAGGGGGACCGGCTGCTGGCCGGACTGGCCCGCACGGTCGACGCCGGGGCGCCGGCCGCCGGACCGTCCGCGGCCCCCGAGGTGCCGGCGTGGGAGAACGGCGACCAGCTCGCCCAGCTCGACGCGGTCCTCGTGGACGGCGGCATCGCCCGGCGCGGGGCGTTCGACCGGTACCGCGGCGAGCACCGGGCGATCGACCCCGGCGTCGTGCCCGCGGTGCTCGACCACGCCTGCTCCGCCGGACTGCCGGTCGGCGTCGCGGTGTTCGCCCCGGCGGCGCTCCAGGCGTGCAGCGGCCGGGTGCACGTCACCGACCGGACCGTCGACGGGCGGGTGTTCGCGGCGATCGCGGAGAGCTCGGTGGAGATCGACCTCGCGGGCGTCCGGGCGTGCCACCTCGTCCGCTCCACGGCGGCCCACGGCCCGACCTCGGCGATCGAGCTCGACGACGAGGACGGGCGCTGCGTCGCGGTCATCACCCAGTTCGGGATCGTCGGGGAACACGTGCACGCGGCGTGGGAGCACCTGACGGCGTCACTCCCGGCCGCCTAGCGGGCCCGTCGGGGGCTCCTGCGGCACCGCGGGTGAAGCGGTGGCACCCACCCGGCGGGTGCGCGCCGCCCCACCGGCGGCCGGCCCGGCACGCGGGGGACGGGTGCCGGGCCTGGGTTCGGGGGCGTGGGCGTCGGGTCAGCGGGTCGTCATGTCCGTGCCCGGGCGTGCGGCGGGGAAGGCGTGGGTGCGGGCGCCGAGGACGACGAGCAGGACGGGCGTCATCAGGACCAGGACGCTCCAGGGGAAGGAACCGGGGCCGAAGGCGTCGAGGAGGACGCCTCCGGCGGCGCCGCCGCCGGCCATCGCGAGGTTCCAGGTGGTGACCAGCAGCGCCTGTCCGCGGTCGCCGCCGGCGTCGGTGACCGCGGTCTGCAGGAGGGTGGTCACGCCACCCCAGCCCAGGCCCCAGAGCGCCATCGCGAGGTAGACCGGTGCGGCGCTGCCGGCCGGCACCGTCAGCATGCCGGACGCCACCAGGAACAGGGCGCTGCTGACGACGGTCAGCGTGCGCAGCCGGCGGTCGACCAGGGCTCCGGTGACGAAGATGCTCACCACGGAGGTGATGCCGAAGACCAGCAGCACGAGGTCGCGGGAGCCGCCCATGCCGCGTCCGTCGAGGAAGGTGGCGATGTAGGTGTAAAGGACGTTGTGCGCCAGGACGTAGGCGGCGACCACGAAGAGCACCGCCGGCACGCCGGGCAGCCCCAGCGCCCCGAGCACCGGCTCGCGCCTCCCCGGCCGCTGCCCGGGGTGGTCCGGGACCGAGACCGAGATCCACCCGAGCAGGAGCACGGAGACCACGGTCACCAGGCCGAAGGTCAGCCGCCAGCCGAACAGCTCGCCCAGGAAGGTGCCCACGGGAATGCCGAGGGAGAGCGCCAGCGGGACACCGGCCATGGTGAGGGCGATTGCCCGGCCCTGGAGGTGCGGCGGGGCCAGACGGCGGGCGTAACCGACGAGTTCGGCCCACACGACGGCCGCGGCCGCACCGGCGGCGAGGCGGAACGCCATCGTCAGGGCGTAGCCGGACGAGAGGGCCGTGACGGTGTTGGCGACGGCGAAGACGGTCACGGCGAGCAGCAGCAGCCGCTTGCGCCGCCAGGTCGCCGTGGCCACGGAGACGGGGATGGCCGAGAGGCCCGTGGCGATCGCGTAGACCGTCAGCGTCTGTCCCGCCGCGGACTCGCTGACGGAGAGGTCACGGGCCATCTCCGGCAGGACGCCCGCCGGCAGGGCCTCGGTCAGTATGCTCATGAACGCGGCGGTGGCCAGGGCGAGCAGTGGGGAGAGCGGCAGTTCTCGCCGCCCCGGCGCTGACGCTTCGTCAGCCGACGGCTCCGTCTTGGGCGTTGTCATGCGCGGTATCGTCCAACCCTCACATGTATGTGAAGGTCAAGTCGTCTCTCTGTGTGAGGTGGGACACATGCGGATCGGGGAGCTGGCCGAGCGCACGGGAACCCCGCGCCGGATGCTGCGCTACTACGAGGAACAGGGCCTGCTGGTCCCGGACCGCTCGCCGAACGGATACCGGGACTACTGCGAGCGCAGCGTGGACCGGGTCCTGCAGATCAGGGGGCTTCTCGACTCCGGGCTGCCGACCCGCATCATCAAGCAGGTGCTGCCGTGCCTGAAGCAGCCCCGGTCCATCCGCGTCGCCGACGCGACGCCGGAGACGATCGCCACGCTCGAACAGGAGCTGGACCGTATGACGCGGCGGATCGAGTGCCTGATCCGCAGCAGGGACGCCGTCTCCGCCTACGTCGACGCCGTGCGCCGGGACCGGTCCCCCGCCGCCCCGGAGGAACCGGGGCCGCCCGCCTCCGCGCGCCGGGACCGGCCCCCGCCGGCCTGACCGCACCGGGCCGGGTCCGCCGGCCCGACGCGTCCGGCTCACCGGGCGCGGGCGGCGTCGGCGGACGGCGTCGGCGGGCGGCGTCGGCGGGCGGCGCGCGCGGCGCCCGGCGCCCGGCGGTCGGCGGTCGGGGAGTTCGATGACGACAGGGCCCAGCGCTCCCGCGGCACACCTCACGGGATTCTCATCCTCTCCCCATGGCACGACCAGGAACGCACGGCAGTATGGTCCAGCTCTCAACGGGAGCGTCGGGTTCCGCACGGTTCGCAGGGAGGCGCCAGCGATGGTCTTGGGCAGTCCGACGGTGCGTCAGACGTCCCGCGCCGGGGGGCACCCGTGCTGAACGGCGCGCACGACGGGAGGTGCCGATGTACCTGTCCCGGCGCGACGGTGTGGGTGACCGGCCCCTCGACGGCCGACCGGCTCGCGGCCGCCTACGCGCTGGCCGAACGCCTCACGGCCGAGTGGCGCCGGGTCGAGGTGCTCGACCGGTACGGCGACCTGGACGCCGACACCCGGCGCACGGGTCTGCTGGCCGAGGTGCTGGCGCGCAACGGGGTCGTGGCGATCGTCCCGTGCACCCCGCGGAGCGTCACCGCCGTCCGCGACCGGCACGCGGCGAGCGGCACCCGGTACGTCGAGGTCCGTGTCGACGAGCGGGACACTCCGGAGCGCACGGCGGCCGCGATGCACGGCCTTCTCGCCGGTCCCGGCCGGCCGGCGCGCGACGGCTCCGGGGCGGGCGCCGGCGTGAACGGGCCCTGACCGCCTCGGCCCGCTCCGACCGACGGCGCACCCCCTATGCTTCTACGTGCCTGTAGAAACGGTAGGCCACACGCACGTGAAGGAGTGGACGCCACGATGGTGTTCAAACGACTGCTCGGATCGCTCGGCCTGGGCGGCCCCACGGTCGACACGGTCCTGGACCCGGGAGCCGCCCGCCCCGGCGGCGCACTGACCGGCCAGGTCCGGCTCAAGGGCGGCGACGCCGATTTCGAGATCGAGCACATCACCCTGGAGCTGGTCGCACGGGTCGAGGCCGAGCAGGAGGACGGGGAGAGCGAGGGCGTGGTCGCCTTCGAGCGGTTCACCGTCGGCGGCGGGTTCCGCCTCGCGGCCGGCGAGGAGCGCGCCGTCCCCTTCACCATGGCACTGCCGTGGGAGACGCCCGTCACCGAGCTGTACGGGCAGGGCCTGGGCGTCGTCCTCGGCGTACGGACCGAGCTGGCCGTGGCCGGCGCCCGGGACAAGGGTGACCTGGACCAGCTGAACGTCGCCCCGCTGCCCGTGCAGGAGGCGATCCTCGAAGCGCTCGGGCAGCTCGGCTTCGGCTTCCGGTCCGCCGACCTGGAGTACGGGCGCATCGGCGGCACCGGCCAGCAGCTGCCCTTCTACCAGGAGATCGAGCTGACTCCGGCGCCGCGGTACGCGCACCAGGTCAACGAGATCGAGCTGACCTTCCTGGCCGGCCCGGCCGGCGTGGAGGTCGTCCTGGAGGCGGACAAGCGCGGCGGCCTGCTCTCCTCCGGCCACGACACGCTCACCCGCTTCACCGTGGGGCACCACGACTCCCGCGACTGGAACAGCGAAGTCGACGGCTGGATCCGCCACTTGGTCGAGCACCGGGCGGCGTACGACTCCCACGCCTCGTACGGGCACGAGGGTCACCCCGGACCCGGGTACGGCGATCACGACCACGACGGCCACCGCTCGGGCCCCGGCCTGGGCACCGCCGTCGCCGCGGGCGCGGCCGGGCTCGCGGTCGGTGTCGTCGGCGGCATGGTGGCGGCCGAAGTCGTCGACGAGGTGGGGGACTTCTTCGAGGGCGACGAGGACGACGGAGGGGACGGGGGAGGAGAGGACTGAGCCGTACGGGCGGTTCAGAGAGGCGTCGCCGCGCGCAGGATGAGGACCATCGTCACGGCGGAGTTCGCGGACGACATCGCGGAGGCGGCCGTTCCCGCCGCCGCGCCCCAGGCCGCCAGGCCCACCGAGGTGAACACCGACAGCCGGCCGCGCACCGCGGGCGCCGGACCGAGCAGGGCCGCCACCCTGCGCGGCACCGGTCCCGGCGCCGGCCCGGACGCCGCGAGGCCCGGGAGCGCGGCCACGGGGGTCCCCCGGGAGACGAGAGCCGCCTTGCCGATCGCGCACGCCACCGTACGGCGGCTGCCGACGGCCTCGGCCGCCTCCTCGTCCGCCCACCGCTCCGCCGTGTAGGCCACCGCCGCGCACAGCGGCCGCAGGAACGGGTTGGCCCGCGCGGCCAGTCGGACGGCGAGCAGGAACCGGTGGTGCCGGGCGGCGAGATGGGCCCGCTCATGGGCGAACAGGGCGCGCCGCTCGGCCGGTTCGAGACGGTCCAGCAGGCCGGTGGTCACCACGATCCGGTCGCGGCGACGGCCCGGCAGCGCGTACGCGTACGGAACCTCGTCCGGCAGCACCGCCACCCGCGTGCCCGGCAGCCCGGCCAGCGCGCGGTGGGCCCGGCGGCGCACCCGTCCGTGCCGCCGCAGTGTCCGGCCGCAGGCCACCAGCACCGCGCACAGCGCGGGGATGGCCGCCTTGCCGACGACCTCGTCGTACGGGACCGCCGCCCGCACCTCGGGGTCCGACCAGCCGTCGGGCAGCGGGTTGCCGGGCAGCTGTGCGGTGCCGACGACCATCACCAGCCCCAGGCACACCGAACTGCACACCGCCATGACCGCGGCCACCCAGGTCAGCAGCCTCGTCGCGGTCCGCGGATGCAGCCGCTGCTCGGCCAGGCGCGCGATCGGCCAGGCGCTCAGCGGCAGGACCAGCGGCAGAAGGACGAACACCCCCATGAGGCTTCAGTCTTCTCCTTCGCCCTCTTCGCTTCCTTCGCCCTCTTCGCTTCCTTCGCCCTCTTCGCTTCCTTCGACCTCTTGGCTTACTTGGCTTCCTTGGCTTCCTTCGCCGTCTTGGCTTCCTTCGCCGTCTTGGCTTCCTTCGCCGTCTTCGTTTCCGTCGTTCCCGGGCCGGCCCAGCAGTTCGCGCAGCAGCCGCTCGTCCTGCGGGCCGAGGCCGGTGACGAAGCTGGCCAGCACCGCCTCCCGGTCGCTCTCGGCGTCCAGCACCTTGCGCATCCTGTGCGCGGCCAGGCCCGCCTGGTCCGAGGCGGGCGTCCAGGCGAAGGACCGGCCGGCCCGCTCCCGCGTGACGGCGCCCTTGGCCAGCAGCCGGGTCAGGATGGTGATCACCGTCGTGTAGGCGAGGTCCCCGCCCAGCCGCTCCTGCACCCAGCCCGCGGTCGCCGGGCCGTCCGCCTCCCGCAGCGCGGACAGGACGAGCGCCTCCAGTTCGCCCTGTCCGCGCCGCCGGGCACGCTGCCGGTGATCCGTCACGTCCGTCTCCTCTCCGCCGGCCCCGAGTTCACGAGCGGCCCATCGTAGGGGCACCCGACGGCCGCCCTCCGCACCCCGCCCCGGGCTCAGCCGTGCAGGGCGCGGTACGCCGCGGCCGCCCCCGGGTGCAGGGGGACACCGCCCGTGCCGATCAGACTGCCGACGTCGAGGAACTGGGTGCCGACGGCGTTGCCGGGGACGAGGGCGGACGCCCGCAGGACGAGGAGGCGGGTGAGCGCCTCGGCGACGGCGCGGGGCAGGTCGGGGCGGCACACCAGCAGGTTGGACACACCGATGGTGGCGACGCCGCCCGCCGTCCGGTACGCGCTCTGCGGCAGGGTCACCTCCTCCAGGCCGGAGCCGGCCCGGCCGTCGGCGCCGCCGAGCCGGGGCAGCAGGCCGGCCAGCGGCAGGAAGCGCAGACCGGGACGGTCGTCGAGGTCGGACAGGACGGGCAGCGGTACGCCGCCCGCGACGAGCAGGGCGTCGACCGAGCCCGCCCGCATCGCGTCCGCCGCGTCGGCCGGCGGGAGGTGGAGCACCGGCACGTCGGTGCCCGGCGTGAGGCCCGCGGCGTACAGGATCCGCTCGCCGAGCACGGCCGCGCCCGATCCGGCCGCGCCGAGCGAGACGGTGTGTCCGGCCAGCTCGGACACCGCGCGCACGGGCGAGTCGGCGCGGACGACGAACTGGAGGTAGGTCTCGTACACCCTGCCGATCGCGCGCAGGGGCACCGGGTGCGCGAAGAGCGTGGTGCCCTGGGCCGCCCGCGCGGTGTCGGTGAGGACGAGTGCGAGGTCGGCGCGGCGGTCGCGGAGCAGTCCGATGTTGGTGACGCTGCCCGCGGTGGTGTGGACGCGGCAGCTCAGCCGGGGATGCGCCGCCTTGAGCTCCGTGGCGAGGAGGCGGCCGAACGCCTCGTAGAACGCCGTGGGCTCACCGGTCGCGAAGCGCAGGACACCGCTCGGACCGGGACGCTGCCGGGAGGTGTCGGCCGTGAGCGCCCCGCCGAGGACCGCGGCGGCCGCCGTGCCGAGGGCGGCGTGCAGGACGGTGCGGCGGTCCACAGGGTGGGGACGGAGGTGGGGACGGAGGTGGGGACGGAGGTGGGGACGGGGGCGGGGGCGGGTCATGGCCGCGCCGCCCTGCGGGGCGGTGCCGGCCGCGGCGCCCGCGGCGGCCGCCGCGCGCGGCACCACCGCCCTGGCCCGCAGCCCCCGCGGCCGGGCCGGCTCCAGTTCCAGCCGGCCTCCCCGCCCCGCCAGCAGTTGTTCGGCGATGGCCAGCCCCAGGCCCGTGCCCGTCGTCCCGGCCCGGCGCTGGCGGCCCGAGCGCCAGAAGCGGGTGGTGGCCAGCGCGAGCTCCTCCGCTTCCAGGCCGGGGCCGTCGTCGGTCACCGTGAGGACCGCGAGCGGGCCCTCGGCGGCGCAGCGGAGCGAGATCCCGGCGCCCGGGCCCGCGTACTTGATGGCGTTGTCCAGGAGGATGTCCGTGATCTGGGCGAGTTCGCGGTCCGTGCAGGCGGCCGGGACCGGGGCCGCGGCGGGCCGCAGGACCAGGCGGGCTCCGGCGCGGTGGGCGACCGGCTCCCACAGGCGGTGCCGGTCGGCCGCCACCGCCGTGGCGTCGCAGCGGGCGTCCGACCCGTCGGTCACCGTCAGCTCCCCGGCCCGGTGCTCCGCGGCGGCGAGGGCCAGCAGGTCGTCCAGGAGGGTCTCCAGGCGGTCGAGCTCGGTGGTGACCCCGGTGTACGTGCGGTCGGCGGACGCGGGCAGGTGGGTGTGCAGGGCGTCGACGCGGAGCCTGAGCGCCGCCATGGGGTTGCGCATCTGGTGGGAGGTGTCGGCGACGAGCCTGCGCTGCTGCTCCAGGGCCGCCGTGACCGTACGGGCCATGCGGTTGAAGCCGGTCGCGAGCTGGCGCAGTTCGGGCGGGCCGCCGGCCCGGGTCTGTTCGGGCGGCAGCCCCGCGGCGAGCCGGCCGACGGCCCGGTCGAGGCGGCGCAGCGGACTGACCACCCATCCCGTGGCGGCCCGGGCGAGGACCGTGCAGGCCACGGCGACCAGGGCGGTCCCGGCGAGGACGGCGGCCCAGCGCCGCGCGATGTCCTGCGCCGCGTTGCCGACCGACGCCCGCAGCACGACGGCCCCGGAGACCCGGGTCCCGGTGCCCGCCGGCTCGGCGAACATGCGGTACCCCCGCGACCAGGGGCGCAGCGTGCCCGTGGGGTGCGCGGTCTGGTTGCGCAGGGCCGCGTCGAGCAGCCGGGCGACGGCGGGATCGGCGGCCCGCATGCCGCCGGTCTGGACGACGGGGCGGCGGCGCGTGTCGGTGACGACGAGCGGTTCCCCGTACAGCCGGGTGTAGCGCCGCGCCTCGGCGGCGACGGCCGAGGTGTCCCCGGTCGCCGCGGCCTGGTCCATGAGGGACGCGAAACGGTCGAGGTCGGCGCTGCGGGCGAGGACCAGCTGCTGGGTGCGGTCGGACGCGGTGACCAGCAGCAGCGGCACGGCGAACGCGGCCACCGCGATCACGACGAACACCAGGAGCGCGGCCTGGACCCGGGTGCGCACGCGTCGGCTCCTCAGTCGCCGGGGTGCCCGGAGTCCCCGAAGCGGTAGCCGAAGCCCCGGATCGTGGTGATCAGCTCGGGGTGGCGCAGCTTGGCGCGCACCTGGGTGAGGTGGACGTCCAGGGAGCGGGACCTGGACGCGGTGTGGCGGGAGGCGCCCCACACCTCGTCCAGCAGCTGCTCACGGCTGACCGCCGTACCCGCGCGCCCGGCCAGTACGGCGAGGATGTCGAACTCCTTGGTGGTCAGGTCCGCCTCCGCCCCGCCGACCCGGACCCGGCGCGCGTCGAGGTCCACCTCGACGTCACCGGCCCGGACCGTCCGTACGGCGGTGGCGCCCCGTGCCGTGTTGCGCCGGGTGACGGCGTCGATGCGGGCGAGGAGCTCGGCGAGGCGCACCGGCTTGACCAGGTAGTCGTCGGCCCCGAGCCGCAGTCCGCGCACGACCGAGCGTTCGTCGCCGCGCGCGGTGAGCACCACCACCGACATGTCGCTGACCGCCCGCAGGGCGCGCAGCACGTCCAGACCGTCGGTGTCGGGCAGGCCCAGGTCGAGCAGGAGCAGGTCGGAGCTGCGGTGGTAGGTCAGCACCTCTCTGCCGTACCGGACCCGCCGGGTGACGTGGCCATGGTCGTACAGGACCTCGACGAGCGCCGCGGCCACGCCGTCGTCGTCCTCGGCCAGCAGTATCTGCACCCCGGCCACCTCCTTTCGGCCACCCCTCAGCCGAATGTAGACCACACCGGCCGCGCGTCCGCCGGAGTGTTAAGGGGAGGTTAGTTCCGCGTCCGGGCCCCTCGCCCGCGGTACGGCGCCGGACCAGGCTGCACGGCACCCAGCAGCCCGGAAGGACGCCGCACATGACCATCGACCGCCACGGGACTCCCCTCGCCGCCACGACCCCCGGCTGGCTGGACTGGTACCGCGACCCGTCCGAACCGGCCTTCCCCCTGCCGCCGGGGACCGTCGACGCCCACTGCCACGTCTTCGGCCCGCAGGCGCGGTTCCCCTTCGCGCCGGAACGGAAGTACACGCCCTGCGACGGCGGCAAGGAGGACCTGTTCGCCCTCCGCGACCACCTGGGCGTCGCCCGCAACGTCATCGTGCAGGCCACCTGCCACGGCGCGGACAACAGCGCCATGGTCGACGCCGTCCGGGCGGCCGGCGGCAGGGCCCGCGGCATCGCGACCGTCCGCCCGGACATCGGCGAGGACGAGCTGCTCGCGCTCGACGCGGCGGGCGTGCGCGGGGTGCGGTTCACCTTCGTACGGCGCCTGGTCGACACCTCGCCCGAGGACGACCTGCGCACGATCGCGCGGAAGGTCGCCCCGCTGGGCTGGCACGTCGTCCTCTACTTCGAGAGCGCCGACCTGCCCGACCTGGAGGGCTTCTTCCGGTCGTTGCCGGTTCCGCTGGTGGTGGACCACATGGGGCGGCCGGACGTGACGCGGCCGGCGGACGGGCCGCGGTTCACCCGGTTCCTGCGCTTCGTCGCGGACAACGACGTCTGGGTGAAGGTCACCTGCCCCGAACGCCTCAGCGTGACCGGACCCGCGGCCCTGAACGGCGAACGGCACCCCTACGCCGACGTCGTCCCCTTCGGCCGCCGCGTCGTGGAGGAGTTCCCCGACCGGGTCCTGTGGGGCACCGACTGGCCGCACCCCAACCTCACCGACCACATGCCCGACGACGGACTCCTCGTCGACCACGTCCCGCGGGTGGCGGTCACCGCGGAGCAGCGGCACAAGCTGCTCGTCGCCAACCCGATGGCCCTCTACTGGCCCGACGAGGACGTCTGACGCCCCCCGCCGCCCCCCTTTCTCCCCCACCCCACCCCATCCCACCCCACCCCATCCCACCCCATCCCACCCACGTCGACAAGGGCCGCTCATGCACCATTCCAACGCGCTGAACCGGCTGGACCGGCTTCCGGTCGCCCGGTTCCACAAGGTCACCCTGCTCGCCGTCGCCTTCGCCTACTTCTTCGAGTTCGCGGACATCAACAGCTTCGCCACCACCGCGCCGAAACTGATCACGCTCTGGGGCGTCACGGTCGACCAGATCGCCTACGTCACCTCCCTCTCGTTCGTCGGCATGTTCGTCGGGGCGATCGTCGCCGGGTCCGTCGCCGACCGGTGGGGCCGCAAGCGGGCGCTGCTGTGGACGACGCTGTCGTTCGGCATCTCCTCGTTCGCGGCGGTGTTCGCCTGGGACCTGGTGTCGCTCGGCGTGTTCCGCGTCCTGACCTCGGCGGGCCTGTCGGCGATGACCGTCGTCGGCGTCGTCTACGTCAACGAGATGTACCCGTCCGCGATCCGCGGCAAGTACCAGGCGTACGCCATCGTCATCGGCATCTGCGGCACACCCGTCACCAACCTCATCGCCAGCGCGGTCGTCCCGCTCAACGACTGGTCGTGGCGGCTGGTCTACCTCTGGGGCTCCCTGGGCATCCTGCTCGTGCTGTTCGCCCGGCACCTCAAGGAGTCGCCCCGCTGGCTGGAGAGCAGGGGCGAGCACGCCGAGGCCGACGCGGTCCTGCGGGAGATCGAGGCGGGCGTCGCGGCGGAGAAGGGCCCCCTTCCCGAGCCCGCGGCCCCGGTCGCCGAGACACCGTCGGCCAAGGCGCCGCTGCGGCTGCTCCTGCGGAAGAAGTACCTGCTCCCGACGCTGCTGCTCACCGTGCTGTGGACGACGCAGACCATCGGCTTCTTCGGCTACTCCAGCTGGGCGCCCACCCTGCTGGCCAAGGAGGGCTTCAGCGTCGAGAAGTCCGTCTTCTACGTGGCGCTCACCACGGTCGGCGCGCCGCTCGGCTGCTACCTGGCCTCCCTGGTCACCGACCGGTTCGAGCGCAAGTGGTGCCTGGTCGCCTTCGGCACGGTGATCGCCGGCTGCGGCCTGCTGTACGGGCTCACCTTCGACCCGGTCCTCATCATCGTCTTCGGTTTCCTGGTGAACCTCTTCGAGCGCGGCTACACCGCCCTCGCCTACGCCTACTCCCCCGAGCTCTTCGACACCCGAGGCCGCTCCCTGGGCACGAGCGTCTCCTACGGCTTCGGCCGCCTGTCGAACGCCGCCGGCCCGCTGATCGTCGCCGCGCTCTACAACGGCCACGGCTACCGGAGCGTCTTCTGCTTCATCGCCGGCACCTGGATGGTCGGCGCGATCGCCCTGGCCGTCTTCGGCACCCGCACCCGCTCGGCCCGCCTCGCCGGGGCGCGGCGGCGGGAGGGTGTGCCCGCCTGAGGATCGCGCCGTCCGCCGGCCACCCGTCGGGAGTAGCCTGACCGTACCGAGAGCTTTTCGCGCAGCGCTGACGGCGGTGCCGTTCCCGGCGAGTGACGAAACGGGCGGCCGGTCACGGCTCCCGGGACGGGACCGCAGGATGGACCCCAGGAAGGCGCGGGACGAAGGCGCGCCGACGCCCGGCGCGCACACGTACCGGATGCCCTTGCCCCGCCTGTCCCTCACCTCCGACGCCAGTCACGGCCCGCTGGACGGGGCCTGGTGGCCGCGCTGCGACGCGCTGGAACTGGAGCTGCCCCCGCTCGTCGGCGCCCTGGACCCGGGCGACGGCGCCGAGGTCCACGTCACGGTCGACGCCGGCGCCTGGCCCGACACCCCGGACACGGTCATGGCGCCCGGCCATGTGATCGACGTCGAGCCGGCCGGCACCGGGGGCGGGACGCACGTCATCACCCTGGACTTCAGCACCGTAGGGCGGTGGACGCTGCTGGTCGTCCCGCCGGAGGAGCCCGCCGGGGCGGCCGCCCGGCTGCTGGCCGCCGCCACCGACCCCGCCCTCGGCCTCACCGCCGACGCGCTCCTGGCCACGGAAGAGCAGCGGCCGGCACCCGGCCCGGCATCGCCCTCGTCACCCTGATCCTCACCCTGACCCGCGCGCGCCGCCTCGGCTCCCACCGTCGCCCAGTCCGCCGGTCCGTGGCCGCATCACGCCCCGGACCGCCCGCCTCGCTCCGGCGAGCCACCCGACAGGACACCTCCATGACCACCGCACTGCTGCCGCCGCCCTCCCACCCGCTCCTGCGTCTGCGCCTCGCGCCCGAGAGCGCCCTGCCACGGCGCATCGACGGGGCCTGGTGGCCGCGCACCCACGACCTCATGGCCGAACTCCCGCACCTGCTCGCCGGCCTGCCGCGCGCGTGGGGCCAGATCGTCAGCGTCATGGTGAACGGCGCCGCGTGGACCGGGGCGCCGGGGCGGATGCTCGTCTGCAACCAGGTCGTACGGCTGCGCCGGTCCACCGCGGCACGCACCCCGGACACCATCGTCCTGATGGCGCCCGGCCAGGGCCGCCGGGACCTGCTGGTCGTACCGCCGGACACGGCGGAGCAGGCCGCGCAGACGCTCATGTCCACCGCCGCCGACCGCTCCCCCGCGTGAGGGGAGCGGACCGAGGGGCCGGTGTGGCCTTCGTCTCGCCGTCGTCGATCCGGTGTGTCCGCCGGTCCCCCACCCGTGGTGGGCACCGGGAGGCCGCCTCGGCCCGTCGGACGTGGTCAGGGCGGTGCGGCCCCGGGCGTCCGGGGCCGACACTGCGGTCCGGGCGGGGCAATATCTGTGTCCGTGAAGTAAGAAATTGACGCGGCGCCCCGGGAATATTCCCGGGGCGGCGGGCGGGGTGGAAAATATCTGGCGGGCAGGGCCGAAGCCGACATGCTAGTGTCGAAGCCAGTTGCAGTTTTGGTTGCCTGGAGGTTTTTCCGACGGGGTGATCATCGCGGCGACCGGAGCACGCACAGGGCGTGATCCGAGCACCGTCCCAGAGGAGATTCTCATGGCTTCCGGCACCGTCAAGTGGTTCAACGCTGAAAAGGGCTTCGGCTTCATCGAGCAGGACGGCGGCGGCCCCGACGTCTTCGCCCACTACTCGAACATCAACAGCCAGGGCTTCCGTGAGCTTCTGGAAGGCCAGAAGGTCACGTTCGACATCGCGCAGGGCCAGAAGGGCCCGACGGCCGAGAACATCACTCCGGCCTGACGACGTCGTCCCTGACGTCTACTTCGCAGCTGGGGCCCGCACCTTGGGGTGCGGGCCCCAGCTCGCTGTGTTTCAGGGCATCCCGAGGGCAATTCCCCCCTCCCCCAAGGGCCGGAAGGCGCTTTTCCCATGCGCCTTCCCACTTCTCCTGCCCATCAATTCCGGCTCGTTCTCGCGATTCTCTGCGCCGCTCCATTGCTGCGGGAATTCCTTGTACGCGCCGCGTCAAGGAAGGCTCCGAATGAACCGCGCACGGACCACCCGTCCGTACGACCGCTCCGGCGGCTCCTCGTCCCACCGCTCCGGAACCCGGCGCCGGTCCCAGGGCGGCGGCGGCCGACAGGCCGCGCCCCAGGGCGAGTTCGCGCTCCCGAAGACCGTCACGCCCGCGCTGCCCGCGGCCGAGTCGTTCGCCGATCTCGACATGCCCGCGCCGCTGCTGGCCACGCTCGGCCGTGAAGGCGTGACCGTACCGTTCCCCATCCAGGCGGCGACTCTGCCGAACTCCCTGGCCGGCCGGGACGTCCTCGGCCGCGGCCGCACCGGGTCGGGCAAGACCCTCGCCTTCGGCCTCGCGGTGATGGCCCGTACGCAGGGCCGCCGCGCCGAGCCCCGGCGGCCGCTCGCCCTGATCCTCGTCCCCACCCGGGAACTCGCCCAGCAGGTCACCGACGCGCTCACGCCCTACGCCCGCTCCGTGGGCCTGCGGCCGGCCACCGTCGTCGGCGGGATGTCGATCGGCAGGCAGGCCGGGGCGCTGCGGGCCGGAGCGGAGATCGTCGTCGCGACGCCGGGACGGCTCAAGGACCTGATCGACCGCGGCGACTGCCGGCTGGACGACGTCGCCGTCACCGTCCTGGACGAGGCCGACCAGATGGCCGACATGGGCTTCATGCCCCAGGTCACCGCGCTGCTCGACCAGGTGCGCCCCGACGGGCAGCGGCTGCTCTTCTCCGCCACCCTGGACCGCAACGTCGATCTGCTGGTCCGCCGCTACCTCTCGGACCCGGTGGTCCACTCCGTCGACCCCTCCGCGGGCGCCGTCACCACGATGGAGCACCACGTGCTCCACGTGCACGACACCGACAAGCACCGGACGACCACCGAGATCGCGGCCCGCGACGGCCGGGTGATCATGTTCCTGGACACCAAGCACGCCGTGGACCGGCTGACCAAGCACCTGCTGAACAGCGGCGTCCGCGCGGCCGCCCTGCACGGCGGCAAGTCCCAGCCGCAGCGCACCAAGACCCTCGACCGGTTCAAGAACGGGCACGTGACCGTGCTGGTGGCGACCAACGTCGCGGCGCGCGGCATCCACGTCGACGACCTCGACCTGGTCGTCAACGTGGATCCGCCCACCGACCACAAGGACTACCTGCACCGCGGCGGCCGCACCGCCCGCGCCGGCGAGTCCGGCAGCGTCGTCACCCTGGTGACCCCCGACCAGCGCCGCGGCATCAGCCGGCTGATGGCCTCGGCCGGCATCGTCCCGCAGATCACCCGGGTCCGTCCGGGTGAGGCGGAGCTGATCCGCATCACCGGCGCGCAGACCCCCTCCGGTGTCCCGGTCGTCATCACCGAACCGGCCGCGGAACGCGCCCGCCGCGCCCCGTCCGCCGCGAACTCCTCGAACCGCAGCCGCCGCAGCCGTACCGGCAAGGGCAGGCCGACCGGCGGAGCGGCGCGCCGCAGCGCGCGCCGGCCGTCCGCCGCCGACCCGGCGGCATGAGCCGTGGGGGCCGGGCCCCCGGGGGGGCGCCCGCGGCGCCGCGGCGGGCCCGCCGCCCCCCGGGGCCGCGCCGGGCGGGG
>NZ_JBHWKO010000006.1:10369-89428 GCF_042731035.1 Streptomyces sp. NPDC059895 | reverse complement strand
CCCCCCCCGCGCCCCCCCCCGCCCCGCCCCGCCCGCCCGCGCCCCCGGCCCGGGGCCGCCGGGCACGGCGCAGGTCCCGCCGGCGCAGGGCGCCCGCGTCGGCGGGGCCGCGGCCGAGGATTCCTTCCGGCCGGCCCGTCACCCCTCTCCCCCTGTGAGGCACCATGCGCTGTGTCATCGCCCAGTACCCCTTCGAGCTGACCCGCGAGGGAGTCCTCGCCTCGATGAAGGGCGTCAAGCCCGAGCCGGTCACGGGGGAGTCCGTGACCATCGGCCGCCGCCGCTACTCCGTCAAGCAGGTGGGCGAGGTCATCACCCGTCAGGACCGCCGTGACTTCACCAGCCGTGAGGTCACCCGGGCCATGACCCGCCTCGGCTTCACCTGCCACACCCCCGAGCCCGCCCCGGAGCCCGCGCCCGCTCCGCTTCCGGCCGCCTGGCAGCTGCTCGGCGGCACCGCGCCCTCGGACCTGTGAGGAACGTGCGGTAGCCGCCCTCGGGCACACCGCGACACCGCGAGGGTCCTGCCGACATGGTCGGCAGGACCCTCGCGGCATGCTGTCACCGGCTCACCGTGGCTCACCGGCTACCGGCTACCGGCTCACCGGTCGGAGTAGCTGAGGTCGCCCACGGTCCAGGCGCTGACGTCGCGGATCGCGACCCGGTACATCCCGCCCGTCTCGGGGATCCCGAGGCTGCCCTGGAGGATCCGCGCGAGGTGGAAGTGCAGGTGCGTGGGTGCCTCGTCGTGGTCGGGCGGCCCCTCCTCGCGGTGGCCGGTGAAGACACCGGAGAACGGGCCCAGCCGGTCCGAGGCGCGCAGGACCTCCGCCACCCGCTCCCGCCACATGGCCTCGGGGGCCAGCCGGCCGGTGATGACGGCACCGCCGGCCACCACGGTCAGCGACATCTGATTGCTCGGCTCCGACTCCACGACGGCGGCGATGGAGACGAGCAACTCATCAGCGTTCGGCATGGAATCGATTCTATTCAGGGACCGGTCGGACCCGCCCCGCGCGGGGGGTGGCGTCCCGGAGAAGGTCCGCCGGAGGACCGGGGGCCGCCGTCCGGCCGGGCCGCGCGAGAAGACCGGCCTCGAAGACCGGCACCGCGAACCGGCACCGCGGACCGGCACAGCGGCGGAACCGGCGCATGGTGTTGAATTCCCTCGGGGCCCGGTGCCGTACGGCACGGGGCCCCTCGACGCGTTGCACATCGAGGTGACATGACAGCAGGCAATCCGCTCAACGATCGACTGGACGACGACGACTACGCCGCCTACACGATCGGCCGGGCCGCCGAGATGCTCGGCACCACGCCCGGCTTCCTGCGCGCCCTCGGCGAGGCCCGGCTGATCACCCCGCTGCGCTCCGAGGGCGGGCATCGCCGGTACTCCCGCTACCAGCTGCGGATCGCCGCGCGCGCCCGCGAACTCGTCGACAAGGGCACCCCGATCGATGCGGCCTGCCGCATCGTCATCCTCGAGGACCAGCTGGAGGAAGCGCAGCGCATCAACGCCGAGTACCGCCGTGCGGCGGACGCGGCGAGGAGCGGCTCCGGCCTCCGGTCCGACTGAGCCGGCTCAGCCCCGCGGGGCGCCGGCGGTGCCGGCGTCACGCCGATGCCGGTGACGACGAGCCGCGCGGCGTAGGCCGCGTAGGCGGCGTACGGCGTCCGCGCGTCGGTCGCGGACAGCCCGAGCAGTCCGCTGCGGTGAGCGCCGCCGCGCCGTACTACCGCCCCTACCGCCGTGCCGCCGTGCCGCCTACCGCCGCGTCGCCGCTTCCCCGCCGACGCGGCGGTAGGCGGCGCGGGCGTGCATCAGCCGGGCGGCGAGGGTGCCGGTGAGGGCGGCGGTGAGCAGGCAGCCGAGCCAGAAGGTGTCCCGGTGGCCGACCCAGTCGAGCGTGCCCGTGGGCGGAATGCCGAAGCCGTTGAGGAACAGCCAGCACAGGACGGCCGTGCCGGGGGCCGCGGTGAAGCGCGCGCAGACCCCCAGCAGGGCGGCCAGCACGGACAGCGCCGCCAGGGCGAGCCCGGGTCGGTCCTGGCCGACGAAGGCGTTGACGAGCGCCACCAGCACCAGCGCTCCACCGAAGGCCGCAGACCACACCACGGGTGTGGCGACGGGATGAGGAACGGGCCTGGCTCCCACCCCGAAGGGCGCCCACTCGATCATGTTCACTGCTCCTTCCGGCCTCTCACCGCTGGGCGGGGAGAGGTTCGCTGCCCGTCCTCACCCCACCGCCGCCGCACCGGCCACCGTCAGGACCGGCCGCGGGACGGGGACTTGGACTCGACCCGACTCCAACTCGACGCAACGCGACTCGACGCGACTCGACGCGACGCGACGCGACTCGATTCAACTCGACTCGAACTCGGCCTCGCACGCGGCCGCTCAGGGCGTGGAAGCCCGTGTGAGGCGCCCAGCCAGTGTGGCCGCGAAGTCCTCCGCCCGGGAGAGCTGGGTACGCAGATCCTCGACCCTGCGCCGGGCGGCCTGTTCGAAGCCGCGCACACGCTCCAGGAGTGCCTCGCGTTCCCCGGGCGGCAGCGCCTCGCCCGAGTCGAGCCGGTCGGTGGCCGCGAGCAGGGCGCGCATCTCGTCCAGGGTGAAGCCGAGCGGCTTCATCCGGCGGATGACCATCAGGCGGGCCACGTCGGCCTCGGTGTAGAGGCGGAAGCCGCCCTGGGAACGGGCGGAGGGGACGACGAGGCCGGTCTCCTCGTAGTGCCGGATGGTGCGCAGGGACAGCTCGGTCCGTGCGGCGACCTCGCCGATCTGCATGTGCGCGCTGCTCACGCGGGGTGCCTTCCTCGTCTCTCGCTGCTGCGGCGGCGGCCGGCGACGACGACCGCGCCGATCCCTACCCTAACGTTAGGGTAGGTTTGCCGGGGTGCCGGGTCGGCGACCGCCGCCCATGCCCCTGGCGCGGGACGCCCTCCCGTCGCCGTAAGCCGGGTCGGGGCCGACGAAGCCCCCGGCGAAGACCGATGTCCGCGGGAGAGAACGTGCGCGTGCCCATGCGGCGCCCGTACCCGGCTGTCGACGTTCCTGGCGGGCGCCTTCCTGATGGTGCTGTGCATCGTCTTCGGGCCGGTCGTCTCCGACATCCCCATGGCCGCGCTCGTCGCCGTCAGGTCATGGTGTCGGTGGCCACCTTCGACTGGCACTCCGTCGCGCCGAGGACGCTGAAGCGGATGCCGGCCGGGGAGATCACCGTCATGGTGGTGACCGTGGTGTGCGTGGTCGCCACCCACAACCTCGCCGTCGGCGTCGTCGTCGGCTCCCTGACCGCCATGGTCGTCTTCGCCCAGCGCGTCGCCCACCTGGCCGAGGTCACCGCCGTCACCGACCCCGACGGCAGCACCGTCGTCTACCGGGTCACCGGCGAGCTGTTCTTCGCCTCCGTGGGCGACCTCGTCGGCCGCTTCGACTACGCCGACGGCCCCGGCCGGGTCGTCATCGACCTGTCCGCCGCGCACATCTGGGACGCCTCCTCCGTCGCCGCGCTCGACGCCGTCGAGACCAAGTACGCCCAGCGCGGCAGGACCGTCGAGATTCACCGGCCTGAACGAGCACAGCGCCCGCATCCACGAAACGCTCAGCGGCGGACTCACCGGCGGCCACTGACGGGCGGGGCGGCGCCTGCGGCGGTGGGCACCGCGGGGCGGTGCCCGTCCGGGCTCAGCTGACGTAGTCGGTCGGCAGTGTGCGGTAGCCCTCCACTTCCTCCGGTACCTGAAGGCTCTGCGCCCGGGCCGACGCCACCAGCGAGTTCAGCAGGCTGCCCATGGCCTGGGAGAGGGCCTCGCCGTTGTCGCCGCCGGGGTCCTCCGCGATGTACGCGGCGGCGGTCGCGATCGTGCTCAGCACCGACTCGCTGGCGTCGCCGAAGCCGTACGTGATGATGTGCGGCCGGGGCTTCCAGGAGCGGTCCTGGAGCGCGTCCAGGTCGTGCTTCCACGCGCCGGACGGCTTGTCCGTGGGCAGTCCGTCGGTCAGCAGGAACACGACGGGCCGCAGGACCTGGACGCCGACCCCGGCCAGGGCGCTGACGTCCTCGGTGATCCGGGCCCTCAGCAGCTCGCACATCGGCCCCACGTTGGTCCACCCGCCGCAGCTGACCGTGGGCAGGGTCTCCAGCGCCTCGATGTCGGTCATCGACGTCACGACGTGCGGCATCGTGTTGAACGAGATCACCGACAGGTGGATGAACTCCGACAGCTGGGGGCTGGTGTAGAGGGTGTCGTAGATCTTGAGCAGCGTCTCGTTGAGCAGCTGCTCGTACGGTTTCATCGACGTGGAGGTGTCGAGGACCAGGTAGGCCGGCAGGCCCTTGGTCTTGAAGGTGGTGAAACCCGCCGGGTCCTCGGTGTATTCGGTCATGTGCTCTTCTTCCTTCTGTTCGAGCGGGGTGCGGGACGGTGGGTGTGCGGGACGGTGGGTGTGCGGGCGGGTTTCAGATCCAGCCCAGGACGAACCGGGCGACGCACAGGACGGCGATCAGCGCGCAGAGCAGCGCCGCGGAGCCGGCGTGCCGCCAGGGACGGCGCGAGGCGGCCGGGGTGGTGCGGCCGCCCTTGCCGCGCGCCGGCGCCGCGCGCCGGGCGGCGGCCCGGCCGGGGGTGGAGGTGGACCGGCCGGGGGTGGACCGGGAGGTGCCCGTGGTGGAGCGAGGCGTGGTGGGCCGGCGGGTGCCGGGCGCGGCGGGCCGGGGGGCGCCGGACGCGGGCGGTACGGAGCCCGGCGCCGAGGCGGCGTTCGTACCGGAGCCGTTCGCCGCGGACGCGGAACCGGAGCGGGAGCCGGAGCCGGAAGCGGAGCCGGAACCAGAACCGGAACCGGGCCGGGCCGATCCACCGGTCGAGGACGGGGACGAGGACGAGGGCGAGGGCGTCGGGGCGGAGGCCGGTGGGCGTGCCGCCGAGCGGTCGCGCAGGTTCACCGATCCCGTCACGTTCGACGCCGCGGCGCCGTTCGCCCCCGCCGCGCCGGAGGCGGCACGAGAGCTATGGGCGGTCCCGGCGGAGCCGGCCCTGGGGCCGACCTTGACCCAGGTGGTGACGTTGTCCGCGCCGGCCGCCGGCCCGGACCCGGCGGCCGGTCCCCCCGGTGCCGTCGTACCGCGTATCCGCCGCACCGCCGCGAGGAGTTCCGCGCACTCCGGCCGGTCCTGCGGCCGTGCCGCGGTGAGCGTCCGCCGCAGCAGGCCGGTCAGCGAGGCGTCCCCCGTCGACGCCTCCATGGCGCGGAGCGCGTCGAGCGGGTCCTGGCGCTGGGCGGTGAGGCAGCGGACCGTCAACACGGCCAGCTTGTAGCTGTCGCTGGCCACCGTCGGCCGCCGCGACCTGTCGGGGAACAGCGGGTCGGCCCAGCCGGGCGACTCCACCCACTCCCGGGAGCCGATCCCGCAGGAGTCCATGTCTATGACGAAGACCTCGCCCGTGTGCTGGTTCCACAGCGCGTTGCGGTACGACCAGTCCCCGTACACGATGTCGTGCCGGGCGAACAGGTCGCCCACCGCCAGCAGTTCCTCGACCGCGCGCAGCCGTGTCCCGCGGTCCGGCGGGCGCAACCCGACCTGGGCGCACTTGTCCGCGTCCTGCATCAGCCAGTCCAGCGGCAGCGGTACCGGGTCCTTCCAGCCCGACAGCGCCTTGAGGGGCGCGTAGAAACCGTCGGGGGCCTTCGCCATCACCACGCCGACGAGGTCGGAGCCGTCGTAGAGGCGGGTGGTGGGCCAGGACAGGCACCGGTCCACCAGGTCCTGGTCCGCCTGGGACATGACGGTCGGCAGGTAGACCAGGCGCTGGAGGTCGGAGGCGCGTCCGGCGTCCGCGGGGCGCTTGTAGAGCTTGGCGAGCCAGCCGGGGCTGCCCTCGATCTCGTACACCAGCCGGGACTCGCCGTTGTCCCGGCTGATCACCGTGCCCTGCGGTACGCCGGACAGCTCCTCGCGGGAGGTGAACGGGCTGTCGGACCAGGTGCCCATCAGCGGTGCTCCTCGTCGTCGCACCAGACCACGACGGCGGTGCGGTCGTCGTGCATCTGGACCTGGTCGAAGCCGACCTGGTTGAGGAAGGTGCCGACGGCCGGTGGCCGGGCCCATCGTTCGGCGAACCACCGGCGGGCCTGCGGTCCGGTGGCGAACGCGTCCGCGACCCCGTCGGTCGTCACCGCCAGCACGCAGGCGGGCGGCAGTTCCACGATGCCGTGGTCGGCGCCGCGCGGGTCGTGCGGCAGGTACCGGGCGACGGCCGACGCGTCGAAGCCGTGCTTCTCCTCGCCGATCAGACGCTCCCAGTCGTCGCCGTTCAGCCGCCACGCGCTGACGTCGGCGATCGCGGCCAGCCACACCCGGCGCCGGCCGTTGACGTGCGGCCGGGCCGGCACGACGGCGACGACCGCGACGGCCCGTACCGTGTCCGGGTCCCAGTCGCGCTGCTCCGCCACCGCGATCATCTGTCCGGCCGCGCTGAGGAAGGCGGCGCAGTGGTCCAGCCGCTCCAGCGGGGTCCCGGCGTCGAGGGCCGCGCGGACGGCGTTCACCAGCGCCGACACGGCCACCTGCGCGCCGACGTCGGAGTGGGCGCTGTCCGACATGCCGTCCGCCACGGCGATCACCAGGTGTTCGCCCGCGCGGTCGCGGCCGATCCGGTACGCGTCCTGCCGGGGCCTGCCCTGCGCCCGGTGCCCGGGGCCGACGACCGACGCGGCGCGGACCGTGAGCCCGCCCAGCGCGGCCTCGTCCGCCGCCAGCCCGTGCGGCCCCGGCTCGGCGGGCAGCCGCCACGGCTCCCGGGACGCGCGCGAGCCGCGGACGAGCACGGGCGGCCCCTGGTCGTCCGGCACCGGGAACGGGAACTCCGCGTCCCGCGCCCGCCGTCCGGGGGCCCTGCCGTCCGGGGCGGGCGCCGGTCCGCCGACGGCCTCGGTGATCTCGGCCCCCGGCCGTGGGGAGGCCTGGCCGGTGGTTCCGGGGCCCTCCGGCCGCTCCCCGTACCCGCTGAGCCCGGGTGCGGCCGGTCGGCCGTGCGGTACGGGGAGCCCGTCGCCCGGCGTCGAGGGGGCGCGGCGCGCGGGGACGGCCGTGCCGGCCGGGCGTCCGGGGCCGGCCCCGAGGGGCGAGGCCGCCGGGATCGGCGGGGTCACCGGCGTCGTCGGCGTCGGCGAGTGGAAGGCCTCGGCCTCCGGGGACGGTGGAGCGGAGGCCGGCGGCCGCGCGGCGCGCCCGGCCGGAGCACGCGATCCACGATCGCCCCCGGCACCGGCACCGACCCCGGTCCCGGCGCTCCGGCCCGCCCCCGCACGCGGTGCGCGACCGCCGCCCTCCGGGCCGTACCCGGACCCCGACCCCGCACGCGCCTCCCGGTCGCCCTCCGGTCGCGCGGCGGCGCTGCCGTATAGCCCGAACTCGCTGCGGACGTAGCCGTCGCCGGGCCCCTCCTGCGGGCCGCCCGCCGGGTCGCTGCCGGCAGGGTCGCGGCCGGCCGGGTCACGGTCCGCCGGGTCGTTGCGCAGCGCGTGGTGGAGCACCCGGGCGACGGCGGCCACGGCGACGCCCGTCGCGGTGACGCCCAGCCCCTTCCAACCGAACAAGGCACTTCCTCCCGCCAGCAGTGCGGTTCCCGTCACGAGCAACGTGAGGGTCAGCCGGGTACGGCGGGCCGGCCGGACACCGCGGGACGGCCGGCCCTCGCCGGTGGCGCCGGAGTGGTCCCCGGCCGTGCGCGGTGTGTCGGTGGCCCGGTGCTGGCCCTGGCCGGGCCTCACGATCCGGCTCCCGGCGCGCGCCGCCCGCCGCGACCGCCCCGCGGGCCGACCCGGGTCTCGCCGACGACGTTGGCCGAGCCGTCCCCCGACGCGTCCGGCTTCCGTGGAGCGGGAGGGGCCGACGGGGTCGAGGGGCCGGGAGGGGCGGGAGGGACGGGAGGGACGGGCGCGGCAGGGGCACCGGCACCGGCACCGGCACCGGCACCGGCACCGGCAGCGGTCTGGGACGAGGCGGGCGGAACAGGCGGAACAGGCGGGACGGGCGGAACGGGCGCAGTGGGACCGGCGGGACCGGCGGGGCCGACGGAACCGGCGGAACCGGCGGCGGGAGGCATCGGCGATCCCGCGCGTCGCCGGGGCTTGGGCGGTTGCCGGGTGGTGCCCGCCGGGGGAACCACCGTGCCGGCCACCACGGCCGGGCCCGCCGTCGCGGCGCCCGGCGCGGCACCCGGCGCGGTCCCGGACGGCACGGTCCCGGCCGGTGCCGGGCCCGCCGGGACCGCACCGGGTCCCTGAGTCAGCTGTGCGGGAGGAGCGGCCGGTCCCGGGGCCGGGAGCGCGGCGGTCCCGCCGCCGAACAGCGGCGCCGGGGTGTACATCTCGTACCACATCTGCTGGGCCTCGGCGGGCTGGATGTGGCCCGCCTCGACGAGGTCCCGCAGCATCCGGCCCTTCTGCTCCACCGCCACGTCGTGGCGCTGGCCCAGCTCCCGCATGATCTCGTGGAGCTTCGACGGGTCCTGGGCGATGAGCTCGACCAGCAGGCCGCCCTCGCCGCGGGCCGCCGCCAGCAGTGCCGCCCTGCGCCTGGTCTGGAGCTCCTGGTCGAGGGTGTGCTCGGTCATCGCCACGGCGTGTCCGGCGACGGCGAGCTGCTTGTCGAAGTCGCGCTGCTTGAGCGCTCGCAGGTGCCCGGCCGCGGCCTCGTCGAGGTAGATCCGCACGGTCAGGGAGTCCACGGTGAGGCCGGTCGCCAGCCGGTGCTGCCGGCTGCACAGCGACCCGCGCACGAACCCGGCGAACTCCTCCATCCGCTCGATCCCGTACCGCGTGGCATGGGGCCAGAGCAGGTCCCGCATGGCCACGCACACCGCCTCCTGCCCGTCGCGCACGGACCGGATGCCGCGGCGGACGACCTCCACGGGGCCGGAGACCTTCCAGCGGGCCTCGAAAGCGGCCTGGAAGTGGAATCCGCCGGTGCCGCTCTGCAGTGGCTCCGACCAGCTCACCGTGTGGTCCGAGAGGTCCACCTCGTACCGGTAGCGGTAGCGCAGGGAGCCGAACGCCGTCGGCTTGCGCGGCAGTTCGGTCAGATCTCCCTCCTCGTTGCTGAACAGGAGGGCCTGCCCCGGGCGGACCGGGCCGCCCCGGTCCGACATGCTCACGGGCAGCGGGCCGGTGAAGAGTGGTTGCTGTGCTGCTTCCTGTGGTGTCACGGTGTGCCGCTCCCTGCGTCGAGACGGGCGAGTAGACGGTGGCCGGAACGGGGTGCGGTGTGTCCCGCGGTGCCGCGGACCCAGCCGTCGGCCAGGTGCCGCAGGATCACCCGGGTGCGCCGGTCGGTGGCGACGCCGGCCAGCAGGACCGCGAGCGCCTCGCGTCCGCGCGGGTCGTGGTCGACCAGCCGGGCCCAGTCGGTGAGGACCTCGTGCGCCATGCCGTACGTGAGCGCCGAGTTGACCGTCTGGCGCCACAGGGCGGCGATGTCCGCCCGTTGCACCGGATCGTGGGCGGTGGCGGTGAGCAGCGCCGGCCAGACCGGTGCCCCGGGCGGCGCGGGCCGGCCGGCGGGGGACGGGGGCGGGGGGCCGACCAGGTCGGCCGCGGCGTAGAGGAAGGCCAGCTCGCCGAAGGTCCGGCGCTGCGGGTCGTGCAGGCCGGTGACCGCCCACTGGTCGAGCAGGTCGAGGGCGTCGGAGCGGTACCGGCCGCTGTCGAGGGCCATGTACTCGGTGAGGCTGCGGCACAGGGCCTCGATCACGGCCACGTGCTGCGCGCCGGCCAGCTGGTGCAGCCAGCCCCAGGCGTGTTCGTCGCCGTCGTGCTCGAAGACCACGCGCCAGGCGCGCGCGGCGGTGGCCCGCAGCTCCGGGGAGTGGTCGTCCGCGCTCCACGCCATGACCAGGTTGTACGCGGCGAGCGCGTGGCCCGACTCCCGGGCGGCGACGCCGAGGGCGATGGCCGCGGCGTCGCGCAGCTCGGCGTCCTCGTCGGCCGCCCAGGGCCGCAGGATGCGGGCCCGTACGGTCTCGAAGCTGTGCCGCGCGAGTGTCCCGGCGCCGACCGCGGCGCGTACGCCGACGGTGGGCAGGCCCCGGGCCGCCGCGTCGCGCAGCCAGCCGGGCAGTGCCTCGCGTATCTCGTCGTACTCGCTCCACACGTGGTCGAGGACCCGTCGGGCGGTGCCGGGGTCCTGAAAGCGGACGACCTTGCCGCGGGCGCCGCCGTGCCGGGTCGCGACCTCGGAGTCGACCAGCGCGGCGCGGACGGCGTCCAGCCGGGCGGTGCGGGTCCCGGTGAGCTTGGTCCCCCGGGGGCGTACGGGGTTGTCGGGGCTCTCCTCGACCTGGAGCCGTTCCTCCAGGTCGCGCGAGAGGGTGGCCACCGTCTCGTAGGCCTCGCCGCCGAAGACGGCGATGCCGATGGCGAGGCACTGCTCGGCGAGGTCGGCCATGTCATGCAGCCAGTGGGCGACCGCGCGTTCGTCGTGGAGGTCCTTGCGGGCCCGGACCCGGGCGACGATCTCGTCGTCGGCGCCCGCCGCCGCGGCCTCGGCCAGGTCACGGCCGAGGTCGGCCGCCCTCCCGGCGTCCGCGCCGCCGCCGAGCTGGTCGTGCAGCAGCCGGGCGACGTCGGGGCGGGCGAGGACGCGCCGGGCGCGGGCGGCGGCGGCCGTGCCCAGCCGCCAGGCCAGTTGCCGGGCGACGATGGCGGACGGGTCCGGGGCGCCGGGCGCGTCGGTCAGGGCGGGCCGTACGCGCGGGTCGGTGAACTGCACGGCGGCCTGGGCGGTGAGGACGAGCCGGCAGTCCGCGCGCCGCAGCAGGGCGTCGAGCCGGTGCAGTTCGAACGCGCTCAGCAGGTCCGCGCCCCGCTGCGGGAGGTCGGGCAGGATGTAGCCGACGCCGGGCGTGAGGGCCTTGTCGTCGAGGAGGGCGAGGTCGGTCGTGGGCTCGAGCAGGTGCAGGACGCGGTGTCCTGCCTGCTGGAGCGCGGCCCGGGCCAGGGCCTCCTTGCCGGTGCCGGCCGGTCCCCGCAGGACGGTGACGGCACGGGCCGTCACCTCGCGGGCGACCGCGTCGAAGCCGTCCGGCGGTGCGAACGCCTCCCGGGTCTCGTCCAGGTTCTCGGCGGTCAGCCGGTAGGACCGGGGACCGGCGGCGGTGCCGCCGAGCTGGAAGACGTAGTTGTCGCCGCCGAAGACCTGGGCCGCGGAGACGCGCAGCCCGTTGACGGCGTCGCGTTCCGCGTCGAGCCGTTCCCCGGAGGCTCCGCGGGTGCCGCGCAGCGCCGCGAGGCCTTCGCGCAGGCCCGGCTGGGCGTCGGGGGTGCCGTGCGGGTCGGGGATCGGATCGGGCTTCGGGCCGGGCTTCGGGCCGGGGGGCGGGGCGTCTGCCATCAGGCACCGTTCCCGTCTTCGCCGTCACGGGCGGCGGGCTCGTCCGGGCCGAGACCCCACTGGAACGTCTGGTTTCCGTGGACGATCTGGTCCCCGCCGAAGATCTGGTTCACCCGGTCGAAGCGGGCCCCCGCGAAGGGCCCCTGGCCGGCCGGTGCCGCACGGCCCCCGCGCCGTCCCTCACCGTGCGCGGCCGCGCCGTCGGCGCCCGTGGCCCCGCCGTCGGCGCCCGGTGCGGCCGCGTGGGGCGGGGTGCCGGGCGGGGTGCCGGGCGCGGGGTCCGGCGCGGTGTCCGGCGCGGTGTCCGGTGCGGTGCGGGTTCCGGAGATGCCGGGCGGAGCGTCGTAGCCGGGGACCCTGATCCAGGCGTACGCGCCCCGGATCTCCTTGGCGTCGAAGGGAACGCACCGGAAGGTGTCGCTCGCCACGGACGAGTCGTCGTGGCGGACGACCTGGCGGTGCCACTCGCCGGAGACGGCGAGCGCGAGACCGGCCCGCGGCCCGGACGCCAGCGCCGTGCGCAGCGGTTCGATGTCCACCAGGCGGCAGGCGGTGTTCAGTTCCTCGCCGACCCAGCCGGGCCCGTCGTCCGTCACATCGCCCTGGTGCAGCGCCACGCGCAGCCGCAGTGCCCCCTGCTCGTTGCTCGTCCGGGCGTGTGCGCGCAGCTTCTGGTCGAGCACGTCGACGAACCGCCCGGTGAGTTCGGTGCGGTCCACTCCGGACAGCAGCCAGAAGAATCCGTCCCCCCGGTCGGACGGTTTCGGTCCGCTCTCGGCATCGATCCCCGATTCCGAGAAAGCCTTCCGAACGATCTCGTACAACCTTTCCCTGAGCCAGAGTTGGACCGGATTGGCGCGTCGGCCGAATTGCTCGATGTCGACGACGACTATGGAGTAGACCTGAGCCTTGGGTTTCATCGGATCCGTCCTTCTTACGACAGGTGCGACACCGTGGACCACCACCCCCGTGACCGGCGGCCCACGGTGCCCTCGTCATGCATATCCGGGGCCCGGTCCGCGCACAGCGTCAGATGACGCACAGCACCGGATCACCGAATGACAGATCGCGTCACGGCGGTCACACATGTCACGACGGACACGGATGTCACGGCGGACACGACGGACACGACGACACGGCGACACGGCGACACGGTGGTCACGCGCGAGCGCGGGTCATTCCTCGGCCCAGCGCCGGACTTCGGCGAGGTCCAGGACACACGTCCGGCCGCGGCTGGTGGTGACCAGGCCGGCCTCCTGCATGGCGCGCAGCGAGCGCACCACCGACTCGCGGGAGACGCCCGCGGCGCCCGCGAGTTCCTGCTGGTTCATGCGGACCGCGAGCGCGCCGCGCGGATCGTCGACCGGCTCTCCGTGCCGTACGGCGGTGTCCAGGAGGACCCGGGCGAGCATCGACCGGGACGACCGCGCGCCCTGCTCGGTGCGCATGGTGTCGGAGTCCCGCAGCCGCGCCACGACGCTGCGCAGCACGGCCAGGGTCAACGAGGCGTGGCTGCGCAGCAGTCGGTGGAACGCCTCGCTGCCGACCTTGACGCCTTCGAGCGGTTCGAGCGCCGTGACGGTCGCGGAGCGCCGGGTGCCGTCGAGACAGGAGAGTTCGCCGACGAGTTCGCCGGGACCGCGCAGGGCGAGCACGCTCGTGTAGCCGTTGTCGGACTCGGCGGTGACCTTGGCGAGGCCGCTCAGCACGAGCACCACGCAGTCGGGCGGACCGCCCGCCCGCATCAGCGATTCGCCGCGGTCCCAGCCGCGGACCCGGCCGGCCGCGCGGAAGAGGAGCAATTCGTCGGGGGTAAAGGGTTCATGGCTCGTACGACGGCCCGCAAAAGATCTTTCCTCTGACACGAAAAGGCCTCCCCCACCCAGTCCGCGTTGAAGTCAGCTTACGGAAAAAGGGAGTTGGCGTGCGCCGAATGACGCAGACCGATGAGCACGGTCGGGATACAAGTGGAGGTGGCCGTTCACGCCGACAGGGAGGAACACGTGTCTGATTCTTCGGGAAACTCGCCGTCCACCGCCTCCCCGGTTTCCGCACAGGTGTCCGCGGTCGAAACCGCCTGGCGCATTCACTCGGCGCTCGCCGACTGGACGGGAAAGGTGGATGCGAAGGCGGCATTCGCACTGACCGTCGAATCGGCGGCGCTCGCCCTCACGGCCGTGCTGCGCTCCTCGTCGCACGCCGATCCCGGCGGGGCACCGCCCGGACTGTCCGTCCCGGCGCTGGCGACCGCCGGCATGGGGCTGCTGACGGTCGCCGCCCTGCTGGCCGTCCTGGCGGTCGTGCCGCGCATGGGGGACGAGCGGGTGCCCCGGTCCGGACCGGGCTTCATCTACTTCGGTGACCTGCGCGGACTGGCGCCCGAGGAACTCGCGCAGATCCTGCGCACGACGGATCCCCTCCCCGTGCTGAGCCGCCAGCTGGTGGTGATGTCGAAGATCGCCTGGCGCAAACACCGCTGCACGCAGGCGTCCCTGGCCCTGGCCGCCGCCGGCCTGGTGACGGCGGCGCTGGCCGCGGCCGTCGCCGCGGGCTGACGGACCCACCGGCCCGGCAGGCCGAACGCGTACGGCGATGCCGGGGCGCCGGGGCGCCGGGGCGCCAGGGCGGCGGGCCGCCAGGGCGGCGGGCCGCCAGGGCGGCGGGCCGCCAGGGCGCCAGGGCGGCGGAGCGGCGGAGCGGCGGAGCGGCGAAGCCTCAGCCGATCCGGGCGGTCGCGCCCGGGGTCAGGCGGTGGTAGCGCGCGGCGGTCCCGGGGCCGCGGTCGCCGAGGAAGCCGCCGACCATGGCGGTGCCGATGTCGTTGAGGGCGCCGTCGTGGATGGCGTAGGCGTCGCGCGGGGCGATCTCGCGGACGTAGTCGATCAGGTGGCCGACGGTGGACCACGGGGCGTGCACCGGCAGCAGCAGCGTGCCGACGGTCGCGTCGGGGACGGTCAGGGCGTCTCCGGGGTGGAAGAGATCGTCGTCGACGAGGAAGCCGATGTTGGCGACGCGCGGGATGTCGGGGTGGATGACCTCGTGCCAGGCGCCGTGGACCTGCACGTCGAAGCCGGCCGCGGTGAACGTGTCGCCCTCCCCGACGGCGGTGACCCGGGTGCCGAGGCCGTCCAGTCGCCCGGCGACCGAGGAGTTGGTCCAGATGCGCAGGTGCGGGTCAGCCTCGGCCGCCCGGCGCAGCGTCTCCTCCGAGAAGTGGTCGAAGTGCTCGTGCGTGACCAGGACCGCGTCGGCGTCGTCCAGCGCCCGGGGTTCGGTCAGACCACCGGGATCGATCACCAGGCGGCGACCGTCCTTCTCGACGCGCACACAGGCATGGCCGAACTTGGTGAGCTGCATGGCCGGCTCCCTTTTCCCTAGCCGATGAAACCGTACGGCCAAACCATACAACCAAACTGCACACCTAGACTGTACAGTTACGTTCCATTGCCGTGGGTAGGATGGAGGCATGGACGAAGAGGCGCTGGCCGAGGATCTGCGGCAGTCGATCGGGGAGCTGGTCCGTGCCGTGCGGGTCGGGGACACCATGCCGCCCGGGGAGGCGGCCGCCCTCGGCTTCCTCGACCGGGAGGGCCCGCTGACCACGGCCGACCTCGCCCACCGGCGCCGCGTGACGCACCAGTCGGCCGCCAAGTCCGTCAAGGAACTCGTCGACGCCGGCCTGGTGCGCGCCGAACCCCACCCCAGCGACGGCCGCAAGCAGCTGCTGCACCTCACCGACACCGGCCGCGCCCGCCTGCGTCTCGAACGCACCCGGCGCGCCCGCGTCCTCACCGCCGCCCTCGGGGACACCTTCAGCCCCGAGGAACAACGGCAACTGCGCGACTGCGTCCCCCTGCTCTCCCGCCTGACCGCACGCCTCACCGACGGGTGACGGCTCGGCGACCGGTGACCGGTGACCGGTGACCGGTGACGCCACGACAGGCGGACTCCGCCGCGTCCGGGCGTCCGGGCGTCCTGCCGCGCCTTCCGCGACACGGCGTTCGTTCATCGGTGGGGCGTGTGGTCAGTCGGCGTCCATCTGGCTGGGGTCGAAGGTCTCGTCGGCCAACAGGCCGGCGGCGGCGCCGTCCAGCATCGTCTGCATCTTGTGGGAGCGGGGCAGCATGGTCTTCTCGTACGCGCGGATGGCGTCGGCAACGGTCTCGTGGCCCGCGACGGCGAGGGCGAGTTCGGCGGCGTCGAGCATGGCGAGGTTGACGCCGACGCCGAGCGGGGGCATGAGGTGGGCGGCGTCGCCGAGCAGGGTGACGGTGGGGTTGGTCTCCCAGGTGTGGGGGACGGGCAGGGCGTAGAGGGGGCGGTCGATGTAGGGGCCGTCGTTGTCGGTGATCAGTCGGCGCAGGCCGGGTGCCCAGTCGCGGTAGCGGTCCAGGAGCAGGGCGCGGACGCCGTCGGTGTCCTGGCCGGTGAGGCCGGCCTGGGCCAGCCAGTCGGCGGAGTCGGCCTGGATGATGTAGACGCGGACGTGGCCGCCGCTGTTGCGCTGGGCGAACAGGCAGCGCTCTCCGTCGGCCGCCATGGCGCTGCCGTGGCCGACGAGTTCGGCGATCTCGGGGTGCTGGTTCTCGGCGTCGTGGAACCAGGCTTCGAGGTAGTTGATGCCGATGTAGTCGGGGGTGGCCGGGGAGAGGACGGGGCGGACCTTGGACCAGGCGCCGTCGGCGCCGATGACGAGGTCGGCCTCGATGACGGTGCCGTCGGCGAAGTGGAGCCGGCGGGGGCCGTCCGCGGGTCCTTCGACGCTCCGCAGGGCGTGGTTCCAGCGGACGGTGCCGGGAGTGAGCGAGTTCAGCAGGAGGTCGCGCAGCTGGCCGCGGTCGATCTCGGGGGCGGAGAACTGGTCCTCGGTGGGGCGCTGGTGGAAGCGGATCGTCGCGTCGGCCGCGTGGAACTGGCGCATCTCCTGGCCCTCGGGGCGGGCGAGGCGGGTGAACTCCTCCATCAGCCCGGCTTCCCTCAGGGCGAGCTGCCCGTCGTCCGGGTGCAGGTCCAGGGTGCCGCCCTGGTTGCGGTCGTCGGGACCGGAGGCGACGTCGTAGACGGCCGCCTCGATGCCGTGCCGCTGGAGGATGCGCGCGCAGGTGAGACCGCCGGGGCCGGCGCCGATGACGGCGATGCGGGGCTTGGGCGTGGTGGTCATGGTGGTGCTCCGTTCCTGTGGTCCGGCATGGTGCCGGGCGCTTGCTCGCAGGGGGTCGGGGGTCACGCGGTCGTGGCGGTGGCGGTGGTCTCGTCCGGCCCGGCCGCGGGCGCCGCGGCGGTTGCGGGCATGGCTGATCACTGCTTTCGGACACGGGAGGGGAAGGGCGGCCGGCCTCGACGGCTGCCGATCCAGAAAAGCACACCGAACCAATAAGTGCAACGACTCAACTTTTGGAACGGATTCACAAGTGGTGTAGGTTGCTGATATGCACGCCGAGAGTGAGACCGCCCCCGCGCCGGTGGGGCGCCGCGAGCGCAAGAAGGCGGCCACCCGCCAGGCCATCGCCGACGCCGCCCTGCGCCTGTTCCTGGAGCGCGGCTACGACGACGTCAGCATCCGCGAGATCGCGGACGCCGCCGACGTGTCCACCACCACCCTCTTCAAGCACTTCACAGGCAAGGAGGCCCTCGTCTTCGACCGGCAGGACGAGATGAGGACCCGCCTCCTCGACGCCGTACGCGAACGCCCCGAGGGCCAGTCCGTCCCGGCCGCCCTGCGCGAGCACGCCCTGCGGTACCGCCTGCACGGCCCTCAGGACGAGCCCGGTGGCGCGGCCTTCGTCGCACTGGTCAACAGCACCCCGGCCCTGCTCGACTACCAGCAGGCCGCATGGAGGGACTACACGGCCGACCTGGCGGCGGTCATCGCCGAGGAAAGCGGCCTTCCCGCCGACGACGCCGCCTGCACCGCCCTGGCCCACTTCGCCCTCGAAGCACCCCACGCCGTCCGCGCACACGCGGACGGCGCCGAAGCCGTCCGCCGCGCCTTCGACCTGCTCGACAACGGCTGGCAGGACATCACCTCGCGGGCGTAGCGATCCCCCGGGCGCGGTGCCGCGCTCCGCGCCACGGGTGAAGCCCGGGAAGCGTCCTCACGGCGCTTTCACCGACGGATGTAGGAGACTGCACGCACATGGTCGGGCCGGGCGCGGTGCCTGGCCCGTGGTCCCTGAGAGGTGTCCTGTGCCCAGCGTGGTGAAGATCAACGTACTCACGGTCCCCGAGGAACAGCGCGAGACTCTGGAGAAGCGGTTCGCCGCGCGGGCCGGCGCGGTCGAGGGCTCCGACGGCTTCGAGTGGTTCGAGCTGCTGCGCCCGGTGGAGGGCACCGACACCTACCTCGTCTACACGCGCTGGCGCAGCGAGGAGGACTTCCAGAACTGGATGTCCGGCCGCGCCCAGGCGGCGCACGGCGGCGGCTCCGCGGAGGGCGGCGAGCGGCCGAAGCCCGCCGCGACGGACGCGACGCTGTGGTCCTTCGAAGTGGTCCAGCAGGCGGCGCCGAAGCAGGACTGACGTCCCGTCGTCCGGGGCGGGAAGCGGACCCGGGACCTCCGGTCCACCTCACGCCCCGGTTACATTTCCCTCAACCCCTGGTTGCGAAGCGGTGATCGAGCGACCATGGGCACATGACTCTGGCCGAGCGTGCCCTGGAACGACTTCAAGTCTGGCCCGATCTCACAGCGGTCGAGGCCAGTTGCGGCGCAGGGCGGGCGATGCGCTCCATCCACAGCGAGATACTGCACTTCCACTCCGGGCATGACGTGGACCTGCACCTCACCGTCCCGGCGATCCACCGCATACGTGACGACCTGCGGGAGTCGACGGCGGTCCGGGTGGTGCCGGGCTCCCGCTGGGTCACCGTCCACCTCGACTGCGACGCGGACGTCGACCTGCTGATGAGCCTGGTCAGCATGGCGCTCAAGGCGCACCTGGCCGCCGCGCCGGGGGCCGGTCCGACCGCCGGCTCCTGCAACCTGCACCGGGTGACGCTGGTGCCCCGGGACGATCCCGACGAGCGCTGACCGACCGGACCCGACAGGCCCGACAGGGTGGTGCGCCGACGTCCCGCCCCACGTCGGCAGCCCGCGTCCGTGAGCGGCTGCTGCGCCAAGCCGGTCGGCACCGGGAGCGCGGCGAGTGGCGCTGACGGCGTGACAGGTCAGCCCGACGACTCCTCCGCCAGCCCCGTCGCCCGGCCCTCTCCGTCCCACCGCACCTCCAGGACCCGGACGACCGCCTCCCGGTCGAGCGGCCCGAAGACGTGCGGGAACAGGACGCCCTCGGCGACCCCGGGCGGCGGGACGGGATCCGGCGCCTCCCACGCGCAGCGCGCGGCGAGCCGGTCCTCGTCGAGGAGCACGGCCAGCAGCGGCCGGGGCGCGCTGCGGTAGAAGAGGTTCACGACGGCGAGGGTCGTCTCCTCGTCGGGGGAGCAGTGGACGAAGCCGTCCTCCGCGAGCGACGCGGGCGCGTAGGGCTCGCCGGCGTTCGCCTCCCACTCGTCCTTCGGTACGACGTGGTAGATCATCGCTCGGTTATACCGGGCGCCCGTGCCGGTGCGCGCCTCATCCGGCCGCCGTGGCCGGCAGCCCGTACGGCAGGAGGATCGCGGGCAGCGCCACGTTCCCGACGCGCCGCCGCGCGGACGGCGGCGTCAGGTGACCAGGCCGTGGCGGTAGGCGTAGACGACGGCCTGGACGCGGTCCCGGAGCTGGAGTTTGGTGAGGATGCGGGAGACGAAGGTCTTGACGGTCTCCTGGCTGATGACGAGGGCCGCGGCGATCTCGCTGTTGGAGAGGCCGTCCGCGATGAGGCGGAGGACTTCCAGTTCGCGGGGGGTGAGCGGGAGGTCGCGGGGGGTGGTCTCGGTGGGGCGGATGCGTGCGGCGTAGCGGCCGACGAGCCGGCGGGTCACGTCGGGGTCGAGGAGGGCCGCGCCGGTGGCCACGGTCCGGATGCCGTGGAGCAGCCGGTCCGGGGGCGCGTCCTTGAGGAGGAAGCCGCTGGCGCCGGCGCGCAGTGCCTCGTAGACGTATTCGTCCAGGTTGAACGTGGTCACCACGAGGACTTTGACGGGGTGGGGTACTCCGGCGCCGGCCAGCAGGCGGGTGGCTTCCAGGCCGTCGAGGACCGGCATGCGGATGTCCATCACGACGACGCCGGGCTTCAGCTCGTGGGCGAGGTCGACTCCGGTCCGCCCGTCTCCGCATGCGCCCGCCACCTCCATGTCGGGCTGGGCGTCGATGATGGTGACCAGGCCGGTGCGGATCAGCATCTGGTCGTCGCAGACCAGGACCCGGATGGGTGCGCTCACGAGGTGCCGCCGGCGGGGATGCGTGCCCGTACGGTGAATCCGCCGTCCGTGCTGCCGCCGGCGCTGAAGTCGCCGCCCAGGACGTCGACGCGTTCGCGCAGGCCGGCCAGGCCCCGTCCGCTGCCGACGGCGGCGGCGGTGCGTGAGCCGGTGCCGTCCGTGCTGACCTCCACGGTGATCTCCCCTTCGCCGTGCCGTACGTCGACGGAAGTCCGGCTTCCGTGAGCGTACTTGAGGGCGTTGGTGAGTGCTTCCTGCACCACCCGGTAGGCGACGAGGTCGGCGCTGCCGGTCGATGCCGGTGGTGTGCCCTGTTCGGTGAAGTCCACCGGCTGTCCGGCCCGGCGGGTCTGCTCGACGAGGGTGAGGACCCTGCCGACGGCCGGTGTCCTGAGCTCCTTGGCCTCCGCCGTGCCGGTGCCGGTGCCGGTGCCGGTGCCGGTGCCGGTGCCGTGGTCGGGGTTGAGCAGGTCGAGCAGGTGGCGCAGGTCGGTGATGGCGCGGCGGCCGGTGTCGCTGACGGCGGTCAGGGACTGCTCCAGCCGCTCGGGTGCGGCGGTCAGGTAGCGGGCGGCTTCGGCCTGTACGACCATCGCGGTCACGTGGTGGGTCACGACGTCGTGCAGTTCGCGGGCGATCCGGGTGCGCTCGGCGGTACGGGTCTGCTCCGCGACGCGCTCGCGGCGTTCGGCCTCCGCGCGACGGGTGGACCGCAGCCACGCCCCGGCTCCCCAGGCCGCGGCCAGCACCAGGTAGAACGTCACGAACTCCGCCGGTGTCTCGCCGCCCGCACCGAGCCGGGAGAGCGCCACCGCCAGCGGCACGTACGCGATGGACAGAACGATCACGGTGGTGCGCCGGCGGTGTTCCAGATGGGATCCCGCGCTGATCAGCACGATGGGCAGTGCGGTGCCGGCGGCCGAGTGGTACCCGCGCAGTTGGTCGAGAGCGAAGCCGCACGTCACCAGGGCGAGACAGACGAGCGGCCACCGCCGGCGCACCACGAGCGGAAGGCTTTCGAGCGCGAGGGCCACGACGGCGAGCGCGTCGAAGGGGCGGGTCGGCAGGTTCCCGACCTCCGTCCCGTGGCCGCGCAGTCCCGGCAGGAACGACGCGACCAGGAACAGGATCCCGAGCGGAAGGTCGCGGACGGTGACGTCGAGCCGGCGCCACATCTGACCGGCCCCCTGAAGGCTCATCACCGGGCGAGTGTAGCCAGGGCATCGACCCGCCGGGCACGCTGCCGGGGGACGATGGTGCCGCGCCGGCGGGCCAGCCACAGGAAGGCGACCGTCAGCAGCGCACCGAACACCATCGAGTACACACTGGCCTCCGGACCGAACTCGCCGCCCGTGATCAGCTCGGGGCCCGACGTCGAGGAGTCCAGCAGTCCGTGCGTGTCGCCGTTGCCCGAGACCTCGGTGCCGAAGATGCCGGACTCCGCGAAGTTCCAGCCGAAGTGCAGGCCGATCGGCAGCCACAGGGAGCGGGTGGCGGCGTACGCGGCGGCGAGCATGCCGCCGGCCTCGATCGCGATGGCGACGGCACCCAGCACAGTGGCGTCCTTGTTGAGCAGATGGGCCGCCCCGAACACCACACCGGACAGCGCCAGCGCGATGTACGTGCCCAGACCCCGCTCCACGAGCCGGAAGAGCAGGCCGCGGAACATCAGTTCCTCCGTGACGGCGGCGCCGGCCATGAAACCGACCAGCCCGATCGCTCCCGTCAGCGAGCCGAAGCCGTGGACCTCGTAGTCCCCGAGGAAGTAGATGTTCGCGATGACGCACCCGAACATCGCGACACCGATGACCAGGCCCCGGAAAAGCGACCCCGGCGCTCCCTCCCGGGCCAGCTCCGTGACCTCGCGCCGCTCGGTGCGCCCCACGACCCACCGGTAGACGAACACCGAGAGCACGACCGTCAGGCCGCCCAGGAGGAGCGAGAGCCACGGGTTGTCCTGCACCGCGCTGACGCTCTGACCGCCGACCGCGGCGACCGCGACCACGGCCAGGATCTGCCACACCATCTTCATGACGACTCTTTCCTCGGATCCGTTTCCGGTTCCTCGTCCGGTCCGCGGCCGGAGTGCCGCGGCTGAACTGAACGCTATGGAAACGGAGATCAGGAATCGTCACCTCACAGTGGACACCTGCACGTAGCTCTCACGGGGGACAGCCCACCCGGCGCCGGCTCAGCCCCGGGCGGCGGCGTACCGGACGAAGTCCGCCCAGGGCCGGGGCGTGAGGGCGAGACGGGGGCCGTCGGCGACCTTGGAGTCACGGATGTGGAGCCTTGAGGCGTGCCGCCTCGCCGTCGACCAGCATTCCGTGCCTCCTCCCCGCCCCGCCGACAGGTCCGTACATGACCGGACAAGTCGCGGACAGTGACCCTACGTATCGACATCGTCACTGTTCACGGTAGGCGAGCGCGGCCACTCTGGGTGACGTGATCCACGAAACCCGTCAACTCGACTCGCCCCTCCGCACCTTCCGCGCGCAGCTGTCGCCGACGCCGCGCGGAGCCCGCCTCGCCCGGCTGCTCGCCACCGAGCAACTCCGCACCGGGGGACTCCCACTCGACCCGGCGGCGCTGATCGTCGCCGAGCTGGCGGCCAACGCCGTCACGCACGGCCGGGTCGCCGGCCGCGACTTCCGGCTGCTGCTGCACGTCATCGGCGACACCCTGCGCATCGAGGTCTCGGACACGCGTGGTGACCGTACGCCGTGCGTCGGGCAGGTGCCGCCGGACAGCGAGTCCGGCCGGGGGCTGGTTCTCGTGGAGGCGTTGGCGGCGCGGTGGGGGGTCGGCGCGGGCCCGGGGCCGCGCAAGACCGTCTGGGCAGAGGTGTCTCTGCCACCGGAACCCGCGTCCCCGCGCTCCGGTGACGCGGGCGGTCTCTTTTAAAGACCACCAGGGTGAAAGAACCTCACCAAGCCCCACCCTTCCCGCCCGCGCGGCAAACTCACCCGGGTGGGTGAAAATGCCAACTCGGTTGGGTTTGGGGGGCATTGCCTGCTCTACGCTCAGCGCGACGACAGCAGACATGCGTCGGCCCCCGCCGGGACTGCCATCCCAGTGCGAGGGCCTGACCACCGAGGAAGGCAAGAACTTCGTCGATGGGTACCGAAAACCCTAGCGCGCCCGTGCGCGCCCAGTCCCGGTTCGCCGCGGACAACCACCCGAACCGGCGGCATTCAGGCGGATTGCTGCACGAGAACGCCCGCCATGCCACCCACTTCACGGTGGTCGGCAACCACCTCGCCCAGCACACCGAGCTCTCGCTGCTCGCGATCGGGCTCGGCGTGCACATCCAGTCGCTGCCCAAGGGCGCCCACGTGGACATCAAGTCCCTCGCCGCCCGCTTCCCCGAGGGCGCGACCCGGATCGCCGCCGCCCTGCGGGAGCTGGAGGCGCACGGCTACCTGCGGCGCGAACGCACCCGTGGGCCCGGCGGCCGGATCGTCACCCGCACGATCTCCTGCAACCGGCCCGGACACCACCGTGAGGCGACGGCGGCCGACGACCGCCGCCCGGCGCCCGCGCGGCAGCGCCCGCCCGCCGCTGCCCGCAAGAAGGCCCTCCCGGACGTCCCCCGGCCGTCCTTCCCCGCCGCCGCCCTGCTCCAGATGGCGACGGACCTCCTCGCCTCCCTCCGCCGGCTCGACTCCCGCCTCCTCTTCTCGGCCGACGACACGGCCCACCTGGCGCCCGGCGTCGCCGCCTGGCTGGAACGCGAGGTCGCCCCCACGGCCGTACGCCACGCCCTCACCACCGGCCTCCCCGACGAGCCCCTGCACCGCCCCGCGGCCCTCCTGGCCCACCGCCTCGCCGCCCTGCTCCCCCCGCCACCGCCCGTCCGGGCGTCCGGACCGCCCTCGCCCGTCCGGCACCCCCTCCAGACCTGCGACTCCTGCGACCGCGCCTTCCGCGCCCCCGAACCGGGCCGCTGCCGCGACTGCCGATCCGATCACCCCGGAGGCCACCTAGCATGAAAGCGACGATCCTTGCCCCTGGGCACGGACGACGAGGAGCGAGCGCCATGACCATCGCCCCGGACGACGCGCGGCAGGGCGCCTCCCACCGGTACCGGGCCATGCGAGATTTCGTCCAGTCCATGGACGACTCCCTCCCCGGCACGTTCGAGGTCACCAAGGAAGGAATCGTCCACGACATGAGGGCGCCCGTCGGTCCGCACGAGCTGACCACCCTGCGCCTGCGCAAACGCCTCGAAAAGGTGATGCCGGACGAGATCGTGGCGCACACGGGTGAACCGGATGTCGAGGACGAGTCCGAGGGCATCATGCGCCGCCCCGACGTCATGGTGATCGCCATGGCCGACACGGAGGTCCCGGGCAGCTTCGATGCCCGCACCCTCATCGCCGCCATCGAGGTCGTCTCCCGCTCCAACCCGGACAACGACTGGGTCACCAAGATGCGCGACTACCCCCTGATGGGCGTCCCCGTCCACGCGGTCTTCGACCCCCGCACCGGCACCGGCGCCGTCCTCTCCGACATCCACCCCACCCCCGACGGCCCCCGCTACGCGACCCGCAAGGACTTCGTCTACGGCGAGGACGTCACCGTCGCCGAGTGGACGATCTCCACGGAGGGGCTGCCGCTGTACCCGGACCCGCGCTGACCCGCACCAGCTCTGACCCGCACCGATGACCTTTTGCCGTACGTGAGTTGAACACTTGACGCTCACGCCCCGCAGGCGGCCGGCCGTTCCTACGCTGACGCGGTGCGAGGACAGCGGCAGACGACGGACGACCGTCACGGCAGCGCCCCCGAGCGGGCACCCTGGGCGCCCCGGACGTCCCGGGCACCGCGCTCGGCAGCGCCTCCCCTGCTCGGGCTCCAGCAGACGGCGGGCAACGCGGCCACCGCACGCGCCCTGAGCGCCGGCGGCCCCTCCACCGCCCGCGACGGAGCACCCCTCGGCGCCATCAGCGAGGTCGCCGACGACTCCCTCGAACTCCCGCCGTACCTCAAGGACATGGACGCGCCCGGACTGTCCTCGGCGTACGGGCTGACCGGGCACGAGTTCGTCACCACCACCCTCGTCACCGTCGTCGGCCACCGCGACGAGACGATCGACGACATCGCCGCCGAACTCGCCGGACGCCCCGAGAGCTTCTACGGGCAGGGCCGCGCCTTCGCCGTCACCGGGCCGCGCGGCCAGGACCGCTACGACGTCACGGTCACCGTGACGCCCGCCGACGACGACCGGCCCCCGACCTTCGCCCCCAAGAACCCGGACGCCGAGGGCGCGGCGACCAAGGTGGACGTGCACCACAACACCTCCGCCACCGTCGCCCAGTCCACCGGCTCCTCCGCCGCCAAGGGCGCCGCCTTCACCGCGTTCGGGCTGGCGCCCGTCGCCCCCGCCGTGTGGGTGGGCGGGGCGGTGACCGCGTCCGCCCAGCCCTGGCAGTCCTCCCGCGACTCCCGCAGCCAGCGCAACGTCGCCGAACCGCGCGTCCTGCGCAGCGACAAGGGCACGGTGGAGGTGCCGCGCAAGGTGCGCTACGGCGTACGGATCGCCAAGGACGGCACCCCGGGAGCCCAGACCTTCGCCGCGACCGGCGGGCTCACCATGCGGGTGCCGACCGAGCACCTGGTGCCGGTGTCCATGGGCGCCCCGCCCCGGCCGCGCCGGGTGAGCGCCGCGACCTCCCGGCGGGTGTCGCTGGCCGACTCCATGGCCCCGCTCGCCGTCGCCGACCGGGCCGCGCCGCACGGGGGCGGCGGCGGGCTGTTCGACGCGGTCGCCTCCGTGCTGCCCCCGTCCCTGACCTGGCCCGGCGCCCCCGGCCGGGCCCGGCTGTACGAGGCGACGGCCGCCTCGACCGTGCTGGAGGACATGCCCCGGCTGCTGCGCGACGGCGTCGTCGGCGAGGACCTCACCAGCCGGGACGGCTCCACCACCGGCACCTACCGGATGCGCGCCGCGATCACCGCGCTGGCCCCCGGCTGGGGCACCGGCAAGACCCAGCTGCGCACCCACCAGCAGACCCAGCAGTCGGTGACGGACACGGCGGGCAAGGGCCGGGGCGGCACCTTCGGCGCCGGTCCCGCGCTGGGCGTGGGCGTCCTCGGCAACGCCGCCGCCGTGCGCGGCACCGTCATGCCGATCGGGGGCGCGCGCAAGGCCCGGTTCACGGTCGCCGACCAGACCGTCTCCAGCCGGCAGGGCGCGGAGGTCCGCGGCGACAAGGTCCTCTACCTGGGCACCGTCCGGTTCACCGTCGAGGGCAGCGGACCGGAGTCACCCCTGGTCAAGGGCGACCGTACGGCCCACCACGCGATGAAGGTGTGGATCACCCTGCGCGCCGACGAGGCACAGGAGCTGGGGCTGCCGCTGCCGGACGGGATCACCGCCGGGGACTTCCTCACCCGGCCGAAACGGCCCGCCGACGACCCCGACGACCCCAAGGGGAAGGGCAAGGCGAAGGCCAACGGGAAGGGCCGGACGCCGGTCACCGTCCGGCAGGGGGAGGCCGGGAGTTCCACCGGTCCGGGCACCCTCGCGGGGCAGGAGACCGAGGAGGCGGTCGACACCGTCGACGCCCTGGAGGAGGCGCCCGAGCACATCGTGCGGCACCTCCCCTTCGGCGCCATGGGATCCAGTGTGGCGATCAGCCAGCTGGACACCGCGCCGATGACGAAGGCGGTGCTGGACCTCTTCGCCACCGACCCGCGCCTCGCCGGCTACCTGCCCGCCTTCGGCGCCCAGCGGCAGGCGGGGAAGGTCAGCGCCGAGGAGGCGGAGGTCCAGCGGCGCAACTACCGCGAGCTGGTGACCGTCCTGTCGGAGACCAACCTCCGCGTCCACAAGGACCAGCTGCTGTCCACCGGCGTACGGGTGCGGCTGCGCCGCAAGAGCACCTTCCACGCGCACGACGTGCAACTGCGCGTCACCGGCTCGCTCCGGGAGACCGGCTACCTCGGCGACGCCAAGGACTGGCTCGTGCGCAGCCACACCGGCGTCGCCACCAGCGCGCAGAGCGGGCGGGCCAGTTCCCGCACCATCGGCGGCATGGCGCTCGGCCAGTTCCGGCTGATCCCCGGCGCCCTCACCGCGTCGGTCCGCGCCGACAAGACCCGTACGACGACCCGGCGCGGGCAGGCCGGGCCGACCACCCGCACCGACATCCTCACCAACGGCTCCGAGGACGCGAGCGCGTTCGGCGCGGCGCTCGGGCTGAACGTCGACGTCACCATGACGAGCCGGCAGCGCAAGGCGGCCCGCGCCCTCACCCCCGGCGCCCCCGGCCACGACGTGCCGGAGGCCGCGACCCTCGCCGGGCTGCGGCTGGACGAGCAGGACGTACGGCTGCTCACCCCGACCGCGTTCACCCTCGACGACGACGGCAAGCAGCGGCTGGACGACGCGACCGCCGCGCGCACCGCCGCCCACCGGGACGTCCGCACGGACTTCGCGGCGGCCGGCATCGGCGACCTCGCCGGGCTCGCGCCCCGCCAGATGGGCGGCAAGGGGGTGCGGGACTGGACGCTGGTGGAGACCGTCGGCGACGGGCAGCCCGTACGGGACCTGGCGTTCGAGCTGCTGGCGAAGGCCGCCGCCCGCAACAAGGAGGCCCGCGAGGACCGCGCCCTCCAGACGGAGGGACTGGCGCCCCGCATCACCCTGGAGGACCGCTTCAGCCCGCAGGCCCTCACCGCCGCGCTGCGGCAGGGCGTCTCCGCCGGATGGGTGGTGAAGAACCTGCGCCACCCGCGCCGTCTGAACGGGCTGTCCGGCGCGGTCGGCACCCGGTTCGCGCTCACCGGAGCGCGGATCGTGCACCAGGGGACGGGCCCCGGCACCGAGACGTTCGTGCTGGGCGGCCACCAGGTCACCGGCCAGGAGGGCAAGAACCACGGCACGTCCGCGCAGGGCGGCCTCATGGGCTCGGAGAACGGCCCCGAGTGGCGCCTCGGCCAGGGCGTGTCCGCCGGCCGCAGCCTGGGCTCGGGCGACACCTCCGCCCTCACCCTCTCCGGCACCGTGGAACGCAACGCCCACACCTCCCGCAAGAGCCCCCTCTACCTCGTCCAGTGCGACCTCGTGCTGCGCATGGTCGCCGAGGTGGCGGTCACCGGCGGCGGCCCGTACGTCGCCCGGGGCGGGCGCACGGCGCCGGGCGCGGTGGCCGTGTGGATGACGGAGGCGCAGGTGCGGGCGGCGGGGCTGCGGCTGCCGGGGGAGACGGCCGGGACCACGGGGACGGCCAAGGGCGCCGCGCCCGCGGAGACGGGCGGGAAGTCGGCCAAGGGCAAGGAACGCGCCCAGGACGCCGGCACCGCGCGGGATGCGACGGCCGGGGGCGCCCCGACATCGGCCTCCCTCGTCCCGCACTCTCCCGTTCCCGACCTCGCCCAGGGGCTGCCGCTGGGCTTCGGGATGATCGAGGACCTGCCCGACTTCGTGCCGCTCCTGGAGCGGCTGCGCGGCCGGCTCGACCGCTCCCTCGCCGAGGACCTGCTGCCGCGCACCCAGTCGACGGACCGCAACGACAACGTGCAGCGGCTGCTGCGGGTCCTCGACCGGGACGGCTCGGCGGGCCTGCTGTCGAGCGCGATGGACGGCGGCGTGGGCGTCGAGCTGTTCGACGGGCGCAAGCGGCCCTACCGGGCGGTGTTCCACGTCCGGCGGACCGGGCGGGGCAAGTACGCGGAGACGGCGTCCGACGGACGGGACATGGAGTACATCACCTCCGCCGCGGCGCAGCGGTCCTCCGCCCACGACGAGAGCGACTCCCGGGGCGTCGAGGCCGTCCTCGCGGGCGCCGGGAAACCCGACGGCGGCGCCGGACAGCTGAAGAACGTCGGCGGGGCGGGCGGCCTGGGCCTCGGGCGGAGCGACGCGCGGCGCACCGCGTCCACTGGACGGGCCCAGCTCGGCGTCAAGACGGTCGCCGAGGCGTCCTCCGCGTCCTCGTCCCGGATGAGCGTGCCGATCGACGCCACCCTGGAACTGTGGAACGGCAACCGCCGGATCGCCCTCACCGGGCTGACCGGGCTGTCCCTGACCCACCGCGTCCTCGACGCCGACCTCCACGCCCTGTCCCGGATCACGCCGGTACCGCCCCGGCAGGCCGGGCGGCGGGCCGCCGGAGCCGACGACGCGCGCGCGAACCGGCTCGGGTCCTGGCGGGCCGCCGGTGTGCGCCTGCCGATGGAGGCACAGGTCAACGGCTTCCAGGGCGCGCCCAGGGTGCAGCAGGCGGTCGACGAGGCCGTCCAGCGGGCCGGCGGCGGCGACCGCTTCCGTACCGGCGGCGAGGCGGCCTTCCACCTCCTGCGCGAGGCGGTCTCCACCGAGTGGCTGATCGCGGCGCTGCCCCTGCTGACCTCCGCGGGCGTGGACCTGCCGCCGGTGCACGCCACCGGCGCGTCCGGCCAGGACCTGAGCGCCTCGCTGCACGCGCGGCTGCGCGACGGCCGGGTGCTGGGCGTCGGCGACAACATGACCTTCGAGACGGTCGCGCAGAGCGGCCTGGACGCGCCGCGCCCGACGGGCGCGGACGGGCAGCAGGCCAACGAGCACGGCTCGTCGGCGCGCGGCCTGTTCGGCGCGGGCGTGCTCAACGCGGACGAGTTCCGCATGAACCAGCTCCTCGGCACGGTCGACGGCTCCGGCAGCGGCACGTCGACCGCCGCGAACGCGGCCGGCTCGATGCCGATGCACAAGCCGAAGTTCGCGTCCGTGCTGGTGCAGTTCACGCTGGACATGCGGGTGGTGGCGCGGGTGACCGACCGGGTGCGCGGCGGCCGCCCGTCGGTGGCCGTGCAGGAGGTCACCCTCCCGGCCCCCGTGGTGATCCGCATGCCGGACCCGGCGGTCCGCCGGCTGCTCGCCGACCCGGCGAACGCGGGACGGCTGAGCGACCCGGACGACCGGCTGGGCCTGCGCGCGGCGGCACGGGCGGCACCGCCCGAGGGGACCTGAGGGGGCCTGAGGGGGCCTGAGGTTCACTGCGGTCCGGATGGACGGCCGGCCCGGTGCCGGGCCGGCCGGCGCCGGTCACCAGTACATGACCGACGCGTTCCCCGCGCCCCACGTGGAGTACATCCGGAGCCGGAGGACGTACCGGCGGCCCGCGAAGAGTTTGACCTCGAAGCGGCCGTTGCGGTCCTCACCGCTGTCGTCCTCACCGGTGACGAAGCGCAGGTCCTCGTCCGCGCCCTCGAAGAGGACCATCCGCACATCGGCGTCCCCGAAGGTGCTGAACCGGTACTTCTGGCTCTTCTCCGGGACGACCTCGAAATCGGTCTGCTCCCCGGAGGCGAGACCGAGGACCGCCGACTGGAACGGCGCCAGCACGTCCAGGTGCGGAGCCAGCGGCGGATACCACGTGCGCACGTACTCCTTGTCCCGGTCGGACAGCCCCCGCGGGGAGGGAACACCGTTTTGGTACGCTTCCGGCCGCTTGATCAGACCTGGCCCGAATCCGTAATGCATGATCGACTTCGGGTCCCAGTCCGAACCGCTCACCTGGTCCGTGGAGAGTTTCCGGACGATGTTGTGGTAGGTCGTCTCCGGTGGCCAGAAATTGGGCGGGCCGCCCATGTACGCGTACAGTTTCGGCTCGTCCCACTCGATACCCGCGAACGGATTCTGGTGTTCGTGGCAGTAACCGAGCGCGTGCCCTATCTCATGCCTGACCGTGGTCTTTCCGTAGGGCGAGGTCGGATCCCATCCGAAGTTCATCGTGGCCTCGTCGACACCGATACCGAGACAGTCGGTGCCGACGTACGACCAGGATCCGTCATCGGCGAAGGTGATCCGGATCTCGGATTCCGCGGGATTGTCCTCGGGGCGGAACCGCAATCCGATCCCGATGTCCTCCCACTCCTGGAAACCGTTGTGGACCTCGGCCAGCCACGCCTTCTCCACACCGTTGTCGGCGCCGTCGAGGAAGCAGTACCGCAGCGGCGTACCGTTCACCCATTTCGAGTGGTTCTGCAGTATCGCTCTGGTCCGCGGAATGCTGAGATCCGGACGCAGCGCGGGAATTCTCTGCGGGGGCTGGGCGCAATACTGCGGAGTGTCGTCGTCTTTTTGAGCGACCATGGCGATTGCTCCTGGGTCTCCTGCTCGTGTCCGGGGATCACAGATCCATGTTCACGCCGCCGGGATAGGCGTACGAGTCGTGCTCGCGCATCGTCACCGTCTTCCACGCGGCGGTAGAACCGATACCGATGCAGGAGTCGAACGGGTAGAGGTAGGTGTAGACGGGCCCGTAGCGGCCCTCCCACTTGTTCCCGTCGTCGGATTCGGCGTACCAGTAGAAGAACTGGTTGTTGTTGGGCGCGATGAGGATCCGCTCATAGGGCTTGATGCGCCACCAGCCCATGGTCCGGTAGTTGCCGTAGGCCCCACAGGCCTGCGAGTCCCAGTACATCCCGACGACCTGGATCGTCGAGGAATGACTGTTGCGGAAGTACGGCATGATCATGCTCCTTGCTGTCGGGAGGCCTCCACGTGCTCGCGCCACCGATCCGCGAGCGTGGTCTGCGGCACGTCCTCCACCGCCACGACAGGAGGCCGCCGCACCGCCGTGGCCGCGTCGGCACCGGCCGCCGTGGCCTCGTCGTCGTGGACCGTCGAGTCGAGCCCGCCCCGGGCGTCCTCCTCCGGTGCCTCATGGAGGAGTTCGACGCCCGGCTCGAAATTCTGGAGCGGCGCCGGGAAACCGGTCGGTTGATTGTTGGACATGGCGAAACACCCCGTCGCTTTCTCCTGGCGCGGGTATCCCGGGCCCTCCCGGAGCAGAAATGATTGACCTTTGAAGGGCCCGGCCCGGCCCGGCCTGTCGTGCGATCTCGAAATGTTCAACGGGTGATTACCGTCGTCTGTCGCCGAATCCCCGCAATCCCCGTCGAACTGATTCCCCTACATTCGATCCTGCTCCAGGTGCAACCGTTCCGCATCCCGGCACCCGCGTTCGTCGCGTTAATTCCAGGCACCACGGAGGAGACACCGTCGCCTTTTTGAATTCGTCCGGTTCTCGAGCAGTCGTCTCCCGGGCCCCGAGATCGTGATCGCCGGTCACGCCTGGTACGGCCTCGGCGGCGGCCGGCGGTCGCCGATCCTCCCGGAGGTGCCGGTGCACCGCCGCCGCACGGCGGCCGAGCGGGGGCAGCCGGTCCCGTCCCTTCGGGCACGCGTCGTGCCCCATGGCTTCCTGACTCGGCGCCCTTGCTGCGTTTGTCCGAACCGTCCACCGGCGACCGCGGCCGCGTCACCGCGGCCTGGCCAGGGCCTCCCGCAGCTCACCCCGCCGCCGTATCCCCAACTTGCGGTAGGCGCTGGTCAGATGGGTCTCGACGGTGCGGCGGGCCACGTGCAGGGAATCGGCGATCTCCGTGTTCGTACGGCCCTCGGCGGCGAGTTCGACGATCCGGCGCTCGCTGGTGGTGAGGGCGGCGGAGCCGGTGCGGGGGGTGCCGCCGCGGCGGGCGCCGCCCGCGCGCAGGGCGTGCTCGGCCCGTGTGCGCAGGCGGACCGAGCCGGCGCGTTCGGCGCGTTCGGCGGCCTCGCGCAGGCACTCCCGGCCCCGGGCGCGCTCCCCGGCGGCGGTCAGCAGCCGGCCCTGGGTGAGCAGGGCGGCGATGAGTTCGTCGGCCGCCGGTGACATCCGCAGCAGGGCGACCGCCTCCTCGGCGAGCTCCAGGCCGCGTCGCCCGCCGGTCGCGCGGGCCAGGACGCGCAGCGCCCTGCCCACCGTGCGGGGGGTGTCCCAGACCCTGGCCAGCCGCAGCTCCTCCTCCGCGAGCGCCCGCGCCTCCCCGACGGTGCCGAGGGCGATCCGGCACTCCGCGGCGGCCGTACGCCACGGGGTGACGACGGGGCTGAGCACGTCACGGCCCGACTGGCGGCGGCCGCACTCCAGGAAGTCGTGCAGGGCACCGGTGGCGTCGCCCTCCGTGAGGCGCAGGACGCCCCGCGCGTACAGGAAACGGTTCAGCTCCCAGGAATCGGGGGCCGCCCGCAGGTCGAAGCCGTCCGCGAGACGCCGTGCCTCCGCCCCGCGGCCGGCCTCGACGAGGGCGAGCAGGGCGTGCGCGTCGGCGTTGGCGGGACCGGCGTCCTCGCGTGCGCGGCCGGTGAGGAGCGCGTCGTACCGGCCGCGGGCGGCGGCGATGTCCAGGCGGACGTCGTGCAGGGCCCGCTGCATCGGGTGCAGCAGGGAGGGAAGCTGCCCGGCCAGACCGCGCTCGGCGAGCCGCTCCGCCTCGTCGAGCTCGTCGGCCCACTGGGCGACGGCGGCGGCCGTACCCAGCAGGAACGGCTCGTCCAGCGGGTCCGCCGGCTCGGTCAGCAGCGTCCGCAGCCGGGCCATCGCCGACCGGGCCGAACAGGACCCGGCGGTCGCCGCGTACCGCACGAGCAGGGCCTGGCCGGTGGCGCCGACGAGTTCCGGGGAACGCCCGGCCGCGTCGGCCAGCCACCGGTAGGCCTCGCGGCGGACCGTCCGGTCCCGGTCGGACAGCAGCACGGACGCCGTCCGCACGGTCCGCACCAGCTCCGAGTGGCCGGCCAGCCGGTCCTCCAGTCCGTTCAGCGCGTCCACCGCCGTACGGACCTCGCCGTGGGCCGCGAGCGCGGTGCCCAGCGCGATCGCCGTCCGCACCCGGTCGCGGGGATCCGCCGGCAGGCTCAGCGCCTCGGCGAGACGCGGGATCCCGTCCGGCGCGCCCGCCGAGGCGTACTCCAGCGAACCGAGCTCGGTCAGCAGCCGTTGCCGCAGCTCGTCGGAGAGCGGTTCGGCCAGGGCGCGGCGGAGATAGGCGACGGCGTCGCCGGGACGGCCCTCGCGGACGGCGACGGCGGTGGCGTACCGCAGCACCCGCAGCACCCAGGGCAGGCCCACCGCGCCGGTGCCCAGCAACTGCCGCGCCACCGGCTCGGCCCGGTCCCCGCGCCGCAGCATCGCCTCGGCCACCGCGAGACGGGCGGCCCGGCGACGGGCGGTCGGCCAGCCCGCGAGCACCGCGTCCCGCAGCAGGGGATGCGCGAAGCGGGGCCGCCCGCCCGCGTCCGGCCGCAACACCCCCAGCCGCGTCATCGCGGTCAGCCAACCGGCCACCCGGGCGGGGTCGGCACCGGTGGCATCGGCCAGGAGAGCGGCCAGGGCGGAAGCAGCGGAAGAAGCAGAAAAGGCGGAAGCAGCGGAAGAAGCGGAAGAAGCGGAGGTCGGGGTGGCGCCGTGCGCGGCATCCCACGCGCCGTCGCCGGCGATCGTCCCGCCGGGGAAACCCGCAGGCTCTCCGACGGAAGTGGCGGCCCCGTGGAAGGGGACCGGAGGGCCTACGGCCGTGGTGGCGGCCGCACCGGCGCAGGCCGGAGAGCCGGTCCGCGCGTCGGCGCACGGCCGGTCACCGCCCGGCGCAGAGGCCGCGTCGGCGGACGCCCACGAAACGGACCGCTCGGCAGCCGCGTCGACGCCCGCCCGACCGCCACCCGACGCAGAGGCCGCGTCGGCGGACGCCCACGAAACGGACCGCTCGGCAGCCGCGTCGGCGGCGGGCCCGGTGCCGAGCGGGGTGGCGGGCGGGGTGACGGGCGGGGGCGCGGGGGCCGGGGTGGCGGGGGCCGGGGTGGCGGGGGCCGGGGTGGCGGGGCCTGCCGGGGGCGGGAGTTCCGGGGGCTGCTCCAGTGCCGCCAGTGTGCGGGCCACGTCCGCCGTTGCCGGGCCCGCGCTGTCCAGCCACCAGGAGACGGCCGCCGGGTAGGCGCCGGGGTACAGGGCGGCGCAGGTCTCCGGTACGGCGGTCGGGGGCGGGGTGCCGTGCAGGTCCTCCAGGAGGGCGCGCAGCAGCAGCGGGCTGCCGGCGCCCGCGCGGACGCAGTCCGCCGTCCACCGGTCGGGGGCGGCGGGGAAGGCGTCCCGGACCAGCCCGGCGGCGGCGGTGTCGGTGAGCGGGGCGAGGGTGTGGGTGCGGACGAGGGACGGGGAGAGGGCATGGGTGAGGCCCGCGGGCTGCGGGTCGACGTCGTACTGGCTGCGTTCGGTGGCCACCACCAGGACCGCTAATCGGTCGACGCGGCGGGCCGCCTCGGCGAGCCAGCGGCGGGAGGCCCCGTCGGCGAGGTGGACGTCGTCCACCGCGACCAGCAGCGGCGACTCGGCCGCGTACGCGCGCAGCACCCGCCACAGCCGGGCCGCGCTGCCCCGGTCGTCGAGGCCCGGCGCCACGTCGGCGAACTCCGGGACGGGACCGAGGAGATGGAGGACGGAGGAGAACGGTACGGCGGTGTCCTCGGGGGAGCAGCGGGCGCGCAGCACGCGCAGGCCGCGCCCGGCCGCGTGGGCGACGGCCGCCTCCAGCAGGGCTGACCGGCCGGTCCCGGTGGCTCCGCGCAGCAGGACGAGCCGGCCGGCACCGGCGCGGGCGCGCTCGGTCTCGGCCGCGAACAGCGCGTACGCGTCCGCACGTTCCCGCAGCGGTCCGGTCATGCCTGCCTCCAGGGGTGGACGGAATATCCCGTGCGCGGGTTCCGACGGGGGCGTACGGTCGTTGTGGCGATGCTCACGGCGGGCCCGGGAGGGTGCCACACCTGCACCACGGCTTCCGTCGCACCCCGGTTCACCTGCGATGACTCCTGTCGACGACGCTCCTCGTGGTGGCCGTCGCACTGCTCTCGTGGTCCGCCTCGTGGTGCTCCACGATTGCGCCCGCCCCTGCGGCCCCAGAAGGGTGGAACACGCCCTCCCGTCACTGGCCGCTGCCGGTCGACGGGTTCGTGAACAGGGGGGAAACGGTTGCCCAGCGCATCCCGGACACCAGAGACCGGCACCGGAACCGGAACCGGCACCGGAACGGGACTCGGTATCGGTACCGGCATCAATACCGGCACAGGTACCGGCACAGGTGCCGGCCATGGCACGTCGCGCCGCACGCCCGTGGCCGTGCGGGCCTCCGACCCGATCTCCCGCGAGGGAGCCGTCAGCCAGCTGCGGTCCCGCCCGGAGATCGAGCTCCGCGAGGAGTACGGCGCCGGCACGGTGGCCCTGCTGATCGAGGACACCCTCGACGAGGCCGCCCTGGCCCGGCTGCGCCGGGTCGTGCGCAGCGAGGGCGCGCGGGCCGTGCTGGTCGTGGGCACGATCCGGGAGACCGAACTGCTGGACGTCATCGAGTGCGGGGTCGGCGCGATCGTCTGGCGCCGCGAGGCCACCGCGCACCGGCTGGTGCAGGCGGTGACGGCCGCCGCGCGCGGCGACGGCGACCTGCCGGCCGACCTGCTGGGCCGGCTCATCAGCCAGGTGGGCACCCTGCACCGGGGTGCGGCGAACCGGCCGGGCGCCCCCTCGCTGGGACTCGCGCCCCGAGAGGTGGACGTCCTGCGGCTGGTCGCCGAGGGCTTCGACACCGGAGAGATCGCCAGCAAGCTGTCCTACTCCGAACGGACCGTCAAGAACGTGATGCACGGGCTCACTACACGACTGCATCTGCGGAACCGGGCGCACGCCGTGGCATATGCCCTCCGGGAAGGCTACATCTGACCGAACGGGCAATCGAAGGAGGACACGCGGGCAACGCCCCCTGCCCGCTCGCCGACCCCGGCGCGCCTGCGGTCGGCGCGGCCCGGACGGCACGATCGGCACGGTGGGTGAAAAGGCCCGGCGGGCAGGGCGGTTGAGGAGCGCACGACGGTGATCCACGAGGTGGACGAGGTTCTCAAAGGCCTCCTCGGCGGCGGCGCGCTGGCGGGCTCCGGCATCGACGTCTCCTTCGAGGCGCCGACCCGCGACTGGGCGGCCCGCCGCAACGCCCCCACCATCAACACCTACTTGTACGACATCCGCGAGGACGTGTCCCGCCGGCAGCGCGGCCAGGTGTCGGTGCGGGACGAGCGGGACATCGTCGTACGCCGCCGCCAACCCCCGCGCTGGTTCCGCCTGTCGTACCTGGTGACCGCCTGGACCCGCACCCCCCAGGACGAACACCGGCTGCTGTCGGCCGTGCTGGCGACGCTGCTGCCGCGCGAGCTGCTCCCCGCCGACGAACTCCCCGGCGCGCTGGGCGCCCTGGGGCTCGCCGTGCCGATGTCGGTGGCCGGTCTGCACACCGAGTCGCGTTCCCTCGCCGAGATCTGGTCCGCGCTCGGCGGTGAGCTCAAGCCGTCCCTGGACCTGGTGGTGACCGCGCCCTTCCCGGCGTACCCCGAGTACGACGCCGGACCGCCGGTCACCGAGGGCGCGGCCGTCCGCGTCCGCGGCCTGGACGGCGACCCGCCCTCCTCCGGGGAACGCGCCCACCGCCCGCACCAGGTGGCGGCGGCCCGTAAGGCGCGGGAGCGGCGATGACGGACGTCCACCCGGGGTACGGCCCCGCCCTGCTCTCCCGTCTGGCCGGCCTGCGCGACCGGGTCGCCGCCCTGGTCGACCACCGCGCCGCCGGCGACCCCACCGCCGACGACCCGCTGCGCGGCCTGTACCTGTCGGAGGAGGCGGTACGCCACCTGCTGAGCACGGCGGCGGCCGACCCGTCCGGGGAGGCGCAGGGGGGAGCCGACCTCCACGCCCCTGACGACCCCCACGCCCCTCACGACCCCCTCGACCGGCTCGCCGCCCGCCTCTCCCTCACCCCCCTCGACACGGCGATCCTGCTGGTCGCGCTCGCCCCCGACCTCGACCGCGGCTTCGAACCGCTCTACGGCTACCTCAACGACGACGTGAGCCGGCGGCGGGCGACCGTCGGGCTCGCGCTGGACCTGTGCGGGGCGCCCGCGCACCTCGCGGCGGCCCGGGCCCGGTTCCACTCCGCGGCGCCCCTGCGCGCCCTCGGCCTGCTGGACGTGGAGGAGGCCGAACGCCCCTTCCTGTCGCGGTCGTTGCGCGTCCCCGACCGGGTCCTCGCCCACCTGCTCGGCGACGACACCCCGGACGCCGCCCTGCACGGCCACCTCCTGCCCCTGCCGGAGGTGCTGCCCGCCGACGACGAGGACTTCGTGGCCCGGCTCGCCGCCCGGCTGCGGCGCGGCCCGCTCACCGTCCACCTGCGCGAGCACCGCGAGGGCGACGGTCTGGCCTGCGTCGGCGCCGCCCTGGCCGCCGCCGGTCTGGGCGCGCTGCGCTACACCGGCCCCGAGGACCGCATCCCCGAGCTGCTGCGCGAGGCCCGGCTCGGCGGCCGGGCGATCGTCCTGTCCGGTCTGCCCGAGAAGCCCGGCCCGCTGGTCGGCGCGCTGACGGCGGCGACGGACGTGACCGTGCTGCTGACGGACCCGCGCCCCTACGACCCGCACTGGAGCGCCCGCGACCCGCTGGTCCTGGACGCCCCCCGCCGCCGCGCGGGCGGCACGGCCGCCTGGGCCGCGGCGCTCGGCCCGGACGCCGACACGTTCGACCTGGCGACCGCCGTGGCGCCGTACCGGCTCGGCGGGGAACGGGTGGCGCGGGCCGCGCTCGCCGCCCTCGGGCTCGCCGCCCTCGAGGGCGGGCCGGTCACCGCCGCCCACATCCGCCTGGCCGCCCGCCAGCAGTCGGCGTCCGGCCTGGAACGGCACGCCCGCCGCATCCGCCCCGACGTCACCTGGGACGACCTCGTCCTGCCCGACCGCCCCCTCACCCAGCTCCGCGAGCTCGCCCTGCGCGCCCGCCACCGCGACCGCGTCCTGGGCGACTGGCGGCTGAGCGCGGGCGGCGGACGGGGCCGGGGGGTGCTGGGCCTGTTCGCCGGCGAGTCCGGCACCGGCAAGACCCTGTCCGCGGAGGTCGTGGCCGCCGAACTCGGGCTGGACCTGTACGTCGTGCAGCTCTCCTCGGTCGTCGACAAGTACGTCGGCGAGACGGAGAAGAACCTGGAACGGATCTTCACCGAGGCCGACCGCACCGACGCCGTGCTCCTCTTCGACGAGGCCGACGCGGTCTTCGGCAAGCGCTCCGAGGTCAAGGACTCGCACGACCGCTACGCCAACATGGAGAGCGCCTACCTGCTCCAGCGGCTGGAGTCCTTCGACGGCATCGCGCTGCTCACCACCAACCTGCGCGCCAACATCGACGAGGCGTTCACCCGCCGGCTGGACCTGGTGGTCGACTTCCCGTTCCCGGACCCCGAGCAGCGCCTGGCCCTGTGGCGGCACGGGCTCTCCCACGTGCCGTGCGCTCCCGGCATCGACCCGTCGCCGCTGGCCAAGGAGTTCGAGCTGGCCGGCGGCTCGATCCGCAGCGCGGTGGTCACCGCCGCCTACCTGGCCGCGGCGCGCGACGAGCCGGTCGGCGACGGGGACCTGCTGGAGGGTGCCCGCCGCGAGTACCGCAAGGCGGGCCGCCTGGTCCCCGGAGAGGCCACCTGGTAGCCCCGCCGGGCCCCGTCAGTCCTCGACCCGCCACTTCTGGTTGGGGGTCCCCGAGCACGTCCACAGCTGGAGCTTGGTGTTGTTGCCGGTGCCGTTGTCCTTGGCGTCGACGCACTTGTCGGCCTGCGGGTTGACCAGGTCGCCGGCCTGGCTCAGCACGAACTGCTGGGCGGGGTTGCCGCTGCACCGGGCCAGCTGGATGACGGCCCCGTCCTCGCTCGACCCCCAGGCGACGTCCATGCACATGCCCAGCGAGCGGACGGTGCCGTCGCCCCGGAAGTCCCACTTCTGGTTGGCGGTGCCGCCGCAGTCGTAGATCTGGAGCGGGGTGCCGTCGCGGCCCTCGCCGTCCTGGGAGTCGGTGACGTCGATGCAGCGGTTGGATGCCTGCCCGATGATCTGCGTGCCGGGGACGGCGGCCTGCGGGGTGGACTCCGTGTCCGATCCGCCGCCGCCCGAACTGCTCGAACCGCCGCCGGAGGAGGACGAGGAACCGCTCGTGCCGGAGCCGGTGTCCTGCTCCTGCTCGGCCTCGGACGGCACCGCGGCCTCGGGCACCGCCTCGGCGGAGGAGTCCGTCTTCGGCGCGGACGGCGAGGAGACGGCGGGACTGGGCAGCGAGGTGCTGCCCGCCTCGGCGAGCTGCTCGGTGGCACGGCTGTTGACCTGCGGCTTGTACGCCAGCCAGATCATGACGAACGCGATGGCCAGTGCCACGCTCATGCTCAGCGCGGTGGCCAGCCAGCGCGGCAGGAACCCGCGCTGCACGAACGTCCCGTCCACCGCCAGCGGCAGCTCACCCGACCGCTGCACGGTCAGGGCGTACGGCCGCTGCTCCTTGGCGCCGAACCAGATGATCTCCCGGGGCCGCAGTGCGGCGTCGACGAACACCGCCCGCCCCGGCTCGATCTGCACACTGCCCGGCCGGATCTCGTACGACAGGTGGTCCCCGGTGTCGGAGCCCGCGACGGACGCGGTGAGGCGCGTGTTGCCGAGGTTGTCGATCGCGAGCCGGGGACGGCCCCGGAACCGGCCCTTCACCGTCGGCGGGACGAGCTCGGCCCGCAGCTCGGTGAACGGCGTGACCGTCAGGTTCCCCTCGGGGACCGTGACCGCGTCCGGGTGTTCCGTCGGCGTGATCCGTATCGCGTACGGGTTCGGGCCGGCGGTCGCGTCCGGGGTGCGGGGCGGGGCGAACGTCAGCTCCACCGTCCCCGTCGTCCCGGGGTAGAGCCGCAGCGTCGGCGGCTCCACGGTCGTCCAGGGCGCCACCGCGCCGACCGGCTCGAAGCGGTACTCGTCGACGACGTCACCGGTGTTGCGCACCCGCAGCCGCACGGTCGTACTGCCGCCCGGGTCCACCGTCGCGGCAGCCGGTTCCAGGGAAGTCCACAGAGTCACCTGTCGACGCTAAGGCGGTGGCCGCCTCCCCGTCAGGAGTTCCCGGGGCAGGACCACTGCCCGAAGGGGACGTACCTCCCTGCCCGTTCACACCGCCGCGGTGCGGGAGCGGCCTCGCCCCCGCACCCCCCGCTCCTACTCGGAGGTGGGCCGGATGATCAGCCACTCCTGGTCGTCGCTGTTGGAGCAGTCGTACAGGGTGAGGTTGGTGTTGTCGCCGCCGGTGCTGAAACCGGCCACGTCCAGGCACTTGTTGTTGGAGGCGTAGTTGCGGATCCAGTAGGCGCCGCTCTTCTGCTTCTCGAGCCACCACAGCTGGTTGTCGGCGGTGGTGCCGTCACAGGTGAACTCGGTGATGGGGGTCCTGACCGGCTGCGCCCCGTAGTTCGGCAGGTCCATGCACAGCTCGTCCTTGACGTTGCGGATCTGGAAGAGCGGCCGGCCGCCCGGGCCGAGCTTCGGGTACTTCACCTCCAGGTTCCACAGCATGTTGTCGGCCTCGGACTCGTCGCAGGTGAACTGCTGGACCGTGCCGTCCAGGCTGCCGTCGCCCTCGCCGGGGAGGTCGGCGCACTTCTTGGTGGTGGTGTTGCGCAGCAGGATCTTCGTGGCGGGCAGCACGCTCGGGGTCGTCTTCTTCGTCGCCTCCGGGGACGGCGACGCCGCACCGCCCCCGCCGCCGCTCCCGTCCTCCTGTGCCTCGGTGACGGCCGGCGCGGCGGCCTCGACGGGTTCCTCCGTGGTGGGTGCGGGTGCCTCGATCGTGGCCGACGGGCTGGGCGGTGCGAGGGTGCTCACCCCCGCCTCGGCGAGCTTCTCCGCCGCGAGGCTGCGCACCTGCGGCTTGTAGGTGAGCCAGATCATGACGAACGCGAGGGCGAGCGCGATGGTCAGGCTGAGCGCGGTCGCCAGCCAACGCGGCAGGAACCCGCGCTGCACGAACGTTCCCTCCACGTCCAGCGGCTGGGCCCCCGACCGCCGGACGGCCAGACTGTACGGCTGCTCCTCCTTGGACCCGAACCAGATGATCTCCCGGGGCCGCAGCGTGGCATCCACGAACACGGCACGACCGGGCTCGATCTGCACGTTCGCCGGCTGGAGGTCGTACGCGAGCCGGTCGCCGTTGTCCGAACCGCTGAGGGAGGCGGTGAGACGGGTGTTGCCGAGGTTGTCGATCGCGAGCCGGGGACGGCCCCGGAACCGGCCCTTCACCGTCGGCGGGACGAGCTCGGCCCGCAGCTCGGTGAACGGCGTGACCGTCAGGTTTCCCTCGGGGACCGTGACCGCGTCCGGATGTTCCGTCGGCGTGATCCGTATCGCGTACGCGTTCGGCCCGGCGGTCGCGTCCGGCGTGCGCGGCGGGGCGAACGTCAGCTCCACCGTCCCCGTCGTCCCCGGATACAGCCGCAGCGTCGGCGGCTCCACCGTCGTCCACGGCGCCACCGCCCCCACCGGCTCGAAGCGGTACTCGTCCACCACGTCACCGGTATTGCGCACCCGCAGCCGCACCCGCGCGCTGCCACCAGGGTCCACCGTCGTGGAAGCCGGTTCCAGGGAAGTCCACAGAGTCACCTGTCGACGCTATGGCGAGGAGCGGCGCCCGGTAAGGAAGCTGCGGGGCAGGACCGGTGCCCGAAAGGGACGACCGGGCCTGCCCCTCCCACACGAGGGAGCGCACCGCCCCACGGTGAAGCGCACCACCTCACACGGCGAAGCGCACCACCTCACACGGCGAAGCCCACCGCCTCACACGGTGAAGCGCACCGCCTCACACGGTGAAGCGCACCGCCTCACACGGTGAAGCGCACCGCCTCCAGCTGCTTCCTGTCCTCGAACGGGGCGCCGCCGTAGACCCACTTGCCGGCCTCGGTGCAGCCCAGCCCCAGCCAGCCCTTGTCCGCGACGTGGGCGTTCTGGCAGACGGAGCCGTCCTTCACCATGATGGTGTAGCCCATCATCGCGGAGTCCGCCTCCTTGGTGGACCCGATGTACATGTCGATCCCGTCGGCCGCCGACGACCACTTGTCGCCCGTCTTCCAGCCCTCGACCATGTGGGCGCCGTTGCCCGACACACCACCGGTCCCGGCCACGGCGATGTTGAGCGCCTTGATGGGCAGGTCCTTGCCCGTCGTACCGGCCTCGGCGCCGTCGCACACCGGGTCCTGCCAGCCCTGGTCGGCCACGTAGGCGCGGTAGCAGATGTGCCGGCCGTCGCTGCGGGCGGCCAGCTCCTGCACGGCCGTGGCGGCGGTCACCTCCGGCTCCTCCTCCGCCTCTTCCTCCTCGCCCGACCCGCCGCCGCCTCCGCTGCCGCCGTCGTCGTCGGCGGGCGCGCTGGTGGCCGGTGCGGCGGCCTCGACGGGTGTCTCCTCGGCGGCCTTCGGTGCCTCGATCGTGGCCGACGGGCTGGGCGGCGCGAGCGTGCTCACCCCCGCCTCGGCCAGCTTCTCCGCCGCGAGGCTGCGCACCTGCGGCTTGTAGGTGAGCCAGATCATCACGAACGCGAGGGCGAGCGCGACGGTCAGGCTGAGCGCGGTCGCCAGCCAGCGCGGCAGGAACCCCCGCTGCACGAACGTCCCGTCCACGTCCAGCGGCTGAGCCCCCGACCGCCGCAGAGACAGGCTGTACGGATGCTCCTCCTTCGACCCGAACCAGATGATCTCCCGAGGCTTCAGCGTCGTGTCGACGAACACGGCACGACCGGGCTCGATCTGCACGTTCGCCGGCTGGAGGTCGTACCCGAGCCGGTCACCGTTGTCCGAACCACTGAGGGAGGCGGTCAGGCGCGTGTTGCCCAGGTTGTCGATCGCGAGCCGGGGACGCCCCCGGAACCGGCCCTTCACCACCGGCGGCACCAGCTCGGCCCGCACCTCCGTGAACGGCGTGACCGTCAGGTTCCCCTCCGGCACGGTCACCGCGTCCGGATGCTCGGTCGGGGTGATCCGCACGGCGTACGCGTTCGGCCCGGCGGTCGCGTCCGGGGTGCGGGGCGGGGCGAACGTCAGCTCCACCGTCCCCGTCGTCCCCGGATACAGCCGCAGCGTCGGCGGCTCCACCGTCGTCCACGGCGCCACCGCCCCCACCGGCTCGAAGCGGTACTCGTCCACCACGTCACCGGTGTTGCGCACCCGCAGCCGCACGGTCGTACTGCCGCCAGGGTCCACCGTCGTGGAAGCCGGTTCCAGAGAAGTCCACAGAGTCACCCGTTCGACGCTACGGCCCCGGCGGTGACGGCGTCAGGAGCCCGCGGGGCACGACCGCTGCCCGAAGGGCTTCCGCCCCGTCCCATGAGGGCCGGCGGGGCCCCGGACGGTCCGGGGCCCCGCCGGCGCACCGCGGGCTACTCGTCCGAGGACGTGGCAGGCGGGTACGGATCGGCGGTGACCGTCCCCGGGTCGTCCTGCGACACCACCTTCCCGGCGTGCAGCAGCGCGAAGGTGTCCGCGTCGATGGTGCCGGTGGCGGAGAGGCCCATCGCCTGCTGGTAGAGGATCACCCGGGTGCGCAGGGCGTCGTCCGCGGCGGCGTGGGCGCGGTCTCCGACGTTGCGCAGGTAGTGGATGTCCTGCCCCACGGTCAGGATCTGGGCGGCGACGACGTCGTCGGTGTAGGTGTCGTGACCGGCCCACAGCAGCACGCTGTCGATCCACACCACGTCCGGGTTGTCGTCGCCGGGCTGGACGCTGGAGGTGTCCGTGCCGAAGTGGGCCATCAGCAGGCCCGTCATGGTGGCGCGGCCCAGGTTGCCCAGGCCGTCCGTCTCCACCATGACCCCGCCGTAGTGCTCGTCGAGTCTCTGCTGGGAGCACTTCAGCGCCTCGACCGTCGCCGCGTCCATCACGCCCGTGGTGTGCTTCGCGGTCAGCCGGCAGGGGTCCGTCGATTTGAAGGTGGCCATTCTGGCCTGGGCGAACTGCACGAAGAGGTTGGGTCCGTCGCCCGCGGAGAACGGCAGCGGACCGGCGGGTTCTGCCTGCTCCGTCTCCTGCGCGGCGGCCCCTCCGGAGTCCTCCTCGCCGCCGTCACCGCCACTGTCGCCGTCGCCGCCGGTGTCCTGCCCGGCCGCCGCCTGGGAGGCCTGCGACGAGGGCAGCGGCGCCTGGGAGGAGGGCACGGCGGGCAGTTCGGCGGCGGCGACCTCCTCGACGTGCTCCACGGCCGCGCTGTTCACCCGCGGCGTGTAGCCGAGCCACAGCGTCACGAACGTGATGGCCAGCGCCAAAGCGATCCCGAGCGCCGTGGCCAGCCCGCGGGGCAGGAAACCGCGCTGCACGTACGTCCCGTCGACGGTGACGGGGCTCTCCCCGGAGCGGTGCACGGCCAGCGCGTACGGCCGCTGTTCCGCGGAGCCGAACCAGATGATCTGCCGGGGCCGCAGCGTGGCGTCCACGAACACGGCCCGGCCGGGCCGCACCTGGACCGAGCCTGGGGTGAGGTCGTACGACAGGTGGTCGCCGGTGTCGCTGCCGCTGAGCGACGCGGTCAGCGGGGTGTTGCCGAGGTTGTCGACGGCGAGCCGGGGGCGGCCCCGCAGGCGGCCCTTCACGGTGGGCGGGACGAGCTCGGCCCGCAGCTCGCTGAAGGGCGTGACGGTGAGGGTGCCCTCGGGCACGGTGACCGCGTCGGACTGCTCGGTCGGGGTGATGCGCACCGCGTACGGGTTCGGGCCGGCCGTGGCGTCCGGGGTGCGGGGCGGGGCGAACGTCAGCTCCACCGTGCCCGTCGTCCCCGGGTAGAGCCGCAGCGTCGGCGGCTCCACGGTCGTCCAGGGCGCCACCGCGCCCACCGGCTCGAAACGGTACTCGTCCACCACGTCGCCGGTGTTGCGCACCCGCAGGCGCACGGTCGCGCTGCTGCCGGGATCGACCGTGACGGAGGCGGGCTCCAGGGATGTCCAAAGGCTCACACGAAGACACTACGAAGATGTTGATCTTGCGTCAGGAGCCTCCTGGGCAGCGCCGGTCGGCCGGACGGCCCCTCCGGGCCGCTCTGGCCGGCGCCCGCGCCCCCGCACGGCCGGCGTCCCCCGGCCGGCCGCTCACGACGTGCGGCGGGATGTGCCCCGGAGTCTGCCCTCCAGGCCCTCCCGGACAGGGCGCCGCGCGGATAGAAGTGGGGATTTACCGTCTCCGTGCCGTCCCAGGGATTCGTATGCGCAGTCAGGACCAGTCGTCGGACAAGAGCGCCCGCAGGCCGGCCGCCGCCGCGCGGCACGCCGCGCCCGCGAGCCGCATCCCCCCGCAGCACGCCCTCGCCAGCCGCTCCCCGCAGGCCGTCCTGGCCCTCCAGCGGGCCGCCGGGAACGCGGCGGTGGCCGGGCTGGCCGAGGAGCGGGAGACACACGTGCACGGTGCCGGCTGCGGGCACGGTACCCCCGTCCAGCGCACCGGCGTCGACCAGGTCCTGCGCTCGGCGGGCACGCCCCTGGCCGCCCCGGTCCGGCAGGACATGGAGGCCCGCCTCGGCGCGGACTTCTCCGACGTGCGCCTGCACACGGACGCGGCCGCCCGGCGCTCGGCCGCCGATGTCGGCGCACGCGCCTACACCTCCGGCAGCCACGTCGTCATCGGCGACGGCGGCGGCGACCCCCACACCCTCGCCCACGAGCTCACCCACGTGATCCAGCAGCGCCAGGGCCCGGTGGCGGGCACGGACAACGGCAGCGGGCTGCGGGTCAGCGACCCGTCGGACCGGTTCGAGCGGGCCGCCGAGGAGAACGCCCGGCGGGTGATGTCGGAGCCGGCGCCGGCCGTCCAGCGCGCGGTCGCGGACACCCCGGCACCGGCGGCGGGTGACGCCGCCGGGCACGTCGTGCAGCGCATGAACAACGGCGGCACCACGACCGGACCCGCCGAGCTCGCCCTGATGCCCGGCGCGGACGCGCGCGACATGGGCAGCGGCTACACGAAGTACACCGTCCAGAACCCGAACCCGGCCGGCGACCCGCTCCCCCTCTTCCGGGCGATGAGTTCCACCGAGTTCCAGGGACTGCGCGCCGGTGCCCTCCCCCAGGGGGAGGCGTACCAGGGGTTCTCCCCGCGGCGGAAGTACTCCGAGGACTACATCACCGGCGGCGCCCAGTCGCCCACCCACCTGGTCGAGTTCTACCGGACCAGCCTCGTGGACGCCCTCGGCAATGCGGTCCCGGACCTGGACACCTTCCTCAAGACCTCCGGCGCCGGCGAGAAGGCCGAGGCCGGGGTCATGTCCACGGCCGTCGGCATGACCGCCTCCTACAGCCAGGAGGTGCACGCCAACACCCGGCACAACGACAAGCTGGAGCAGCAGATCGCGAAGCTGCGCACGGAGCTGCAGAAGGACGAGGCGGACGCCGCCAACCCCGGCAACAAGCACCGTGACAAGGCCGCCAAGCGGGTCGCCGACAAGAACAAGAAGATCGACGCCCTGTCCAACGGCAGCAAGCACCCCGCCAAGGGCGACGCCGTGCGGGCCTTCAACCAGGCGATGCGCAACGGCCAGTACACATGGCGGCTGGTCGCCTTCCGGACCTCCTGACCGGCTCCCGCAGGGCAGGCCGCGTTTGCCCCTGAGGGCAACGACGGTGCCCCCACTTCGGTACCGGAGGACGTTTCAGGTGACGCGCTTCGCGCGTGAGGGTGGGAACCGACCTGACGCGTACCCCGAGGAGAGCACAGCATGCCGTCCTACCTGTCGCCCGGCGTATACGTCGAGGAGGTGGCCAGCGGCTCGCGCCCGATCGAGGGAGTGGGCACCTCGGTGGCGGCCTTCGTCGGGCTCGCCCCGACCGGCCCGCTGAACGAGCCGACGCTGGTGACCAACTGGAGCCAGTACGTGGCGGCGTTCGGTGACTTCACCGACGGGTACTACCTGGCGCATTCCGTCTACGGCTTCTTCAACAACGGCGGTTCGGCGGCGTACGTCGTCCGGGTCGGCGGCTCGTCCGCCGGCGCCTCCGGTGAGGCCGCCTCCCCCGGAGCCCTGACCGGCTCGGCCGCCCCGGCCGCGCTGCCCGCCGCCGAGCCCCGGCAGCTCGGCACCTTCACCGTCACCGCCACCGCGCCCGGGCAGAACGGCCCGCTGAGCGTGGAGGTCGCCGACGCGGAGGGCGAGGGCCCCGCCGAGCGGTTCAAGCTGATCGTCAAGGACGGCGACAAGCCGGTCGAGACCTTCGACGTGACCGCCAAGAAGGGCAACCGCTCCTACGTCGTCACCCAGGTCAAGGAGCGCTCCAAGCTCATCACCGTGGCGGAGGCCGCGCCGTCGGCGCAGCTGGCCCGCCCCGAGAACCAGACGGTGGCCCTGGCCGCGCCGGCCGCCGGCGCCCCCGCCGCCCCGGCCGCCGCGGAGGAGCCCGCGCAGACCGCCGGGCCCGCGCAGTACCTCGGCGACAGCGCCGACCGCACCGGCTTCGGCGGCCTGGAGGCCGTCGACGAGATCTCCATGGTCGCCGTCCCCGACCTGATGGCCGCCTACCAGCGCGGCGCGATCGACCTGGAGGCCGTCAAGGCCGTCCAGCTCGGCCTGATCGCGCACTGCGAGCTGATGGGCGACCGCGTCGCGATCATCGACCCGCCGCCCGGCCTGAACGCCCGCCAGATCCGCGTCTGGCGCCAGGAGACCGCCGGCTACGACTCCAAGTACGCGGCGCTGTACTACCCGTGGATCAAGTCCTTCGACCCGGCGACCGGCCAGGCCCGCCTGGTCCCGCCGAGCGGCCACGTGGCCGGCGTGTGGGCCCGCAACGACTCCGAGCGCGGCGTCCACAAGGCCCCGGCCAACGAGGTCGTCCGGGGCGCGGTGGACCTGGAGATCCAGATCACCCGCGGCGAGCAGGACCTGCTGAACCCGATCGGCGTGAACTGCATCCGCGCGTTCCCCGGCCGCGGCATCCGCGTGTGGGGCGCCCGCACCCTCTCCTCCGACCCGGCGTGGCGCTACCTGAACGTCCGCCGGTACTTCAACTACCTGGAGGAGTCGATCCTGATCGGCACCCAGTGGGTGGTGTTCGAGCCGAACGACCACGCGCTGTGGGCCCGCATCCGGCGCAACGTCTCGGCGTTCCTGGTCAACGAGTGGCGTGCCGGCGCCCTCTTCGGCGCCAAGCCCGAGGACGCGTACTACGTCAAGTGCGACGAGGAGACCAACCCGCCGGAGTCGGTCGACGTCGGCCGGGTCGTGTGCGAGATCGGTATCGCGCCGGTCAAGCCCGCCGAGTTCGTGATCTTCCGGCTGGCCCAGTTCTCCAGCGGCAACGGGGAGCTGGAGGAGTAGGCACCGCCTCCGCCTCCCGCAGCCCGTCGCCAACCCCCAGAACCCCCTAGAAGGACAGCCAGATGAGTCTCCAGCCGGGTGACGCCCTCACATCACACAATTTCGGGCTCCAGATCGACGGCGTGCTGGTCGAGTACCTCGCCGAGGTCAGCGGCCTCAGCATGGAGCAGGACGTCATCGAGTACCAGCAGGTCTCCGCGCAGGGCAAGCCGGTCACCAAGAAGATGCCGGGCGTGCAGAAGGCCGGTACCTGTACGGTCGTGCGCGGTATGACGCAGTCCGCGGCGTTCAACGAGTGGATCAGCAGCTCCATCCGCGGCGACATGGGCACCGCCCGCAAGAACGCCACGATCATGGTGATGGACTACCAGAACAACCCGGTCAAGCGGTACAACATGCGCAACGCCTGGTGCAGCAAGATCGACACCAGCACGGTGAAGGCGGGCGAGGCGTCGGCCCTGACCGAGACCGTGACCATCACTTTCGAAGAACTGGTCATCGAGTAATGCGCCGTACGGCTGTCCGGGCGGCCGACGCGGGAGTGGGGACCAGCCCGGATTCCCCCGCTCCCGCCCCCGCCCCCGCTCCCGCCGCCGCGCCGGCCCCGGAGGCGTACCGCCTGCAGACGGAGTTCCCCTTCGAACTGCCGCGCGGCTACGTCGACGAGGCGGGCGTCGTCCACCGCGACGGTGTGATGCGCCTGGCCACGGCCCGGGACGAACTGGTGCCCCTGCGGGACATGCGCGTCCAGGAGAACCCCGCGTACCTGTCGGTGGTGCTCCTGGGCCGGGTCATCACCCGCCTGGGCACGCTCCCCCTGGTCCACGACGGGATCGTGGAGAACATGTTCGCCTCCGACCTGGCGTTCCTCCAGGACTTCTACCGCCAGGTCAACGCCGAGGGGCACACCCGCGCCTCGGTTCAGTGCCCGCACTGCTCGGAGCCCTTCGAGGTGGAACTCGGCGGGAGCCGCCTGGGGGAATCGTGACGTACGCGACCGACCGCATGCACGAGGAGATCGCGTACGTCGCCTACCACTTCCACTGGGACCTGGACGACATCCTGGACCTGGAACACCACGACCGGCGCCGTTACGCGGACCAGATCACGACCCTGGTCACACGGAGCGGGGCGGAGGGCTGAGACATGGCGTTCCTGGACCGGTTCCGGACGGGACGAGGAGTTCCGGCGACGGGCGAGGACGGCACGGCGGGTGCGGGGACGAGCGCGTCGGACGCGGGTACGCCGGGCGCGGGTACACCGGGACCGGCGGGCGCGGGTACGCCCGCGCCGGGCGCCGCGGCACGTCCCCGCCCGGCGGCCTGGCCCGCGCTGCCGCCCATCCAGCGCACGGCCACGGGAGCGGCCGGTGTCGCGGACCGGGGCTTCGGAGGCCGACTGGCCACCTGGCAGAACCCCACCTTCGCGGGCACGCGTTCGCACGCGGTGCTGGACGGCACCCGCGGCGGCCTGCTCTCCGCCCCGGCCGCCGTCGAACAGCCCCCGCGCACCCTGCCGGCGGTCGCACCGCCGCCCCCGGCGGAGCCCGCCCCGCGGTCGGCCGCACCGTCGCCCCCGGCACACGGCATCCGCGCCTACCCGGTGCCTACGACGACGGCGGCGGCGCCGACGCCCCTGACGAAGTCCGCGCCGGCGGCGGTGCAACGCCGGACGCTGCCTGCCCGGATACCCCCTGCCCCGACTACCTCGACGGCTCCGACCACCTCGACGGCTCCGACCGGCTCGGGTACCGGTGCGGCCGCGGTGGAGAACGGCAGCGGTGGCGGCGGCGACAGCGGTGACGAACCGGGTCCGGGACCGGCCGCGGGCCCGCGGCCCGTCGTCTCCGGTACGCGGCCGACCACCCCCGAGCGCGGGGCCGTTCCGGACGCGCGTCCCACGACGCCCCCGGTGCAGCGAGCCGTGACGCGACCGGAGGGCGAGCACCCGACGGCACGGCCGACGACCCGGCCGCAGCAGGGAGACACCCGTCCCGCGCGGTCCGGTCCGGCCCCCGCTTCCGTCCCGGCCGACACCCCGCACCGAACCCCGGTGCAGCGGACGGCAGCACGGCAGGCCAGGCAGGCCCCGGCCGCCGCCACGAACCCGGACACCACCACGAACCCGGCCGCCGCAACGGCCCCGGCGGCCGAGCCCCCCCGACGCCCCGGCGTTCCCGACCGGCCCCCGGTCCAGCGGACGGCGGCACGACAGGACACCCCGGCTCCGCAGCCCCGGACGAGCGGGGGGACCGCGGTGCCTTCGTCAACTCCGGTGACTCCGGCGGCTTCGGCGACCTCGGCGTCTTCGGCGGCTTCGGCGACCTCGGCGTCTTCGGCGTCTTCGGCGTCTTCGGCGACCGAGTCGGGCTCGGGCACGGGCACGGGCTCGGGAGCATCCGGCGGTGCCGCTACGACCGCCCGTCCCCCGGCTGCGGCACCCGGCGGTACCACGCCGCCGGCCGCCTCCCGGCCGAACGTGCAGCGCGCCGCGCTCGACGGCGGCAGCACGCCGCCCCGCGGCCCGGTGAACGCACCCGTGCCGTCCAGCGCCCCGCCGCACCGCTCCGCCACCGGCACTCCGCCCGCCGCCCCGGCAGCACCGGCGGCCCCGCAGCGCATCACGCCCCCGGCTGCTCCGGCGCCCGGTTCCGCGCCCGCCGTCCAGCGGGCCGTCTCCCCCACGGCGACCCCGCCGCGTCGGCCCGGACTGGGTGCCCCCACCTCACACTCCCCGGTATCCGAGCCCGCCCCCGCCGCACCGCGCCCGGCCCCCGCCCAGCGGTCCACGCCGCGTCCGGTGCCGCCCACCACGGACACGCCGGCCCGGCACCCGGCTCCGCCCGCCCCCGCCCCGCGCGCGACCACACCCCCCGCGACTCCCCTCCAGCGCGCCACGACACCATCCGCCGCTCCCCTCCAGCGCACCACCCCGGCCCCGGCCACCCCGGCCCCGGCCACCCCTGGCGCCCCGGCCGCGCCCGCCCCTCCCCCGCAGCGCGCCGAGCGGGCCACCCCGCCTTCCACGCCCTCTCCGGCGGGCTCCGCCGGTGCACCAGCCCCGGCCACGGTCCAGCGCACCGGGCGGACCACCCCTGCTCCGGCCCCCGCCACGCCCGTCACGTCTCCCGCCTCAGCGCCTGCCGCCGCACCGCCCGCGGCCCCCGTCCAGCGCACCCCGTCCTCCCCGGTTCACGCTCCCGTCGCGGTGCCGCCGTCCGCGAGGCCGGCCACGGCGGAGCAGGCCCCCGTGCGGCGACCGGTTCCGGCGTCCGCGCCCTCACCGGTGTCCACGCCCGTACAGCGCGCCACCCCCGCCGCACCACCGGCGAGCCCCGCCGCGACGAGCCCGGCCCCCGTACAGCGCGCCACCCCCGCCACCGCACCGGTTCCGGCCTCCACGCCCGCCCGTGCCACGCCCTCCCCGGGCACGCCGAAGCACCCCGCCGCCCCGGCCCCCGCTCCCGTACGTCCGCACGCCGACTCCGGCACGCCCGCCGTACAGCGCACCGCACCGGCCTCCGTGCCGCCGCCGGCATCCACCCCAGGGACGCCCGTGAACAGCAACCCCGGACCAGCCGTTCCTCCCGCCGCACCGACCGCCCCGGCCACCGCGACGCCCGTCGGCCGACCGCCCGCGCAGGCCGGCTCACGGGCCGACGGACCGCGCCCCGCCGTCCAGCGCGCCTCCGCGCTCGGTGCCCCCCGGTCCCGCGACGTGCCCGCCCCCGACCGGACGGACACCGCCGACCCCTCGCCGCTGCGGCAACGCCCCGCGCTCGGTGCCCCGCTCACCGCCCGCCCGGCCGACGCGAAGCCGCTCGGTGCCCCCGTCGTGCAGCGCGCCACCCCGCACCCGCCGAGCGCGACCCGGCCGGCTCCCGCCCCCACGCAGGACACGACCCGGCCGGCCGAGGCCGCGGCCCGCCCCGGCGTGAACCCGCCGCACACGCACCGGGCGGCGCCCGCCGTCCCGAGCCCCGGCACGGCGCCCGCCGTTCAGCGCACCGCCGCACCGGCCGCCACGTACGCACCCCGGCCGACTCCCCCCGGCCGGCAGGTCGCCGCCCCCGCACCGTCACCGGTCGCGCCGTCCCCCGCCGAGCGGCCCACCGCCGCCCCGGCACCCGGACCGGCCCCGGCGGTACGACACGCCACCGCCCTCCCGCCCCGGCCCGCCGCCCCGGTTCAGCGCGCCACCGCCCTGCCGCCCCGGCCCGCCGCCCCCGTTCAGCGCGCCGTCGCCCCCACGCCACCGCCGGCGGAACCGGCCGCGTACCGACCGGCGTCCGTGCCCCTGGTGCAGCGCCGAGCGGTTCCGGCCGCCGTACCGCTGCGCCGTACCCCGCCCGGTGCGGAGCCGCAGCCCGTCGCCCGGCCCCTGCCCGCGAGCGCCTTGCCGCCCGTCGTGCAGCGCCGGTCGCTGCCCCCCGTCACCGCCGCCCCCCAGCCGTTCCCCTCCACGGGGCACCCCGTCGACGTCGCCCCCCAGCCGTACCCCTCCACGGCGCACCCCGGCACCGCCGGCCCGCAGCCGTTCCCCGCCTCCACGACGCCTCCCACCGCTCCCGCCGCTCCCGCCGCCCAGCGGTTCCCCACCGTCGCGGCGCCCCCGGCCCTCCAGCGGTCCATGGCCGTGCCGCCGCCCTCGGCCCCCCGGGCTTCCGCGCCTCCCGCGGTCCAGCGACGCAACGCGCCCGCGGCCACGTCCACCGGGTCACCGCCGCCCTACGAGCCCCCCGCCGGCAACCAGCGTTCCGGCGGCGCGTCGGCGGCGCCGCCCGCCTACACCGAGGTGCCCAGGGGCGCCTTCGATCCCAGGGCCCTCACCGACTTCCAGCTCGACGAGCTGACCCACCGGCTGACCGGCCGGATCACCCGGCTGCTCCGTACCGAACTACGGCTCGACCGGGAGCGGATCGGCAGACTCCGCGACCCCCGCGGCTGAGCACCCGCAGCCGCGCCCCGCGCGGGCCACCGTTCCGCACGTCCCTACTGGCCGCCCAGAAAGGCCCCTTCGATGTCCGATCTCGATCCGGGCTCCGCCATCTACTTCACCCTGACCATCGACGGCGAGAGCCTCGGGTACTTCAACGGGTGCGAGGGACTGTCGTCCTCGGTGGAGATCGAGCAGCGCCAGGAAGGCGGCAACAACGGCTTCGTCTGGCAGCTCCCCTCCCGCGTCACCTTCTCCAACATCAGGCTGACCCGCCCGCTCACCCCGGACACCAGCAAGGTCGCCGCGTGGATCTCCTCGATCACCACGGGTGTCACCCGGCCCACCGCGCAGATCGCCGCGCTGCGCGCGGACGGCTCGGAGGTCGCCCGGTGGGGGCTGATCGACGTCCTGCCGGTGAGCTGGCAGGGCCCGACCCTGGACCCGGCCAACCCGGCCGTCGCCACGGAGGTCCTGGAGATCACCCACCACGGATTCACGGACTGACGGCCCCCAGCGGACCGCGGGAGAGGACGGAAGCAGCATGGCCAAGTCGAGCAGGGGCGGCGCCGGGAAGAGCCTGGTCCACGCCACCCTCGCCATTCACGAACCGCCGCTGGGCACCAGCACGACCCCGGGCGGGCTGATCAAACAGTTCGAGCTCGAGTTCAACCCCTCGCAGCTGACGCTGTCCCGCCAGTCCCAGTGGAAGTCGACGCCGACACCGGCGGTCCGGGACGGCGTCGTCCCGGAGTTCATGGGCCCCGAGCCCCGCGAGATGAGCGTGGAGATCTTCCTCGACCGCTCGGACGACCCGGACAGCAACGACGTGATGAAGCAGGTCGAGTCGCTGCTCGAATGCTGCGAGGTCACCACCAAGTCCATCGCCGCCAAGCAGCCCTCCCCGCCCTGGGTGATCTTCCAGTGGGGTTCCTTCTCCACCGCGCGCTTCACCGCCTACGTGCGCAGTGTCGAGGTGAGCTACTCCCTCTTCGGGACGACGGGCATGCCCATCCGGGCCACCTGCCAGGTCAGCCTGCACGAGATCCCCAGCAAGACCAAGGGCCAGAACCCGACGTCGGGCGCCCTGACCGCGCGGCGCGTGCACCGGGTCGTGGCCGGCGACTCCCTCCAGTCCCTGGCCTGGCGCGAGTACGGCGACGCCAATGTCTGGCGGGCGATCGCCGAGACCAACGGCATCGACGACCCCCGCCACCTGCCGACCGGCACCGAACTCGTCCTCCCCGCGGCCGAGGAGGTGCGGCACTGATGGTGCAGATCGCCTTCTCCAGCGTCATCAAGGTCACCATCGGCGGCAGCCCCCTGCCCCCCGACCTCGAACCGATGCTCGTGGACGGCTGGGTCGACCAGGGCCTCGGCGTCCCGGCCGCGTTCCGGCTCACCTTCCGCGACCCGGGCCGGCTGCTCCTGGGCAAGCTCAACGCGAAGTTCGGCACCGAGGTGGTGATCACGCCCATCGCCGACGGCAAGGGGGCCGGCGATCCCCTGCTGACGGGCGAGGTGTGCGGTCTGGAGAGCGACTACGAGGGCACCGGCACCTTCACCATCATCCGCGGCTACGACCACGGCCACCGCCTGATGCGCCAGCGCCGTGTCGCCGCCTACCGCAACCAGTCCGCCGCCGACATCGCCCGCAAGCTGGCCGCCCTGGACGGCGTCCCCATCGGCCGGGTCGAGTCGACGAAGACGGTGTACGAGTTCATCAGCCAGGCCAACGTCACCGACTGGGACTTCCTCGCGCGTCTCGCCGACGAGAACGAGATGGTGATGTCCATCGACAACAAGGGCAAGTTCCAGTTCGTCAAGCCCGACCCGGCGTCCGGCGCCCCGCCCGTCAGCTCCTCCGGGAAGAACCCGTTCGAGCTGAAGGCCGGCATCGACATCCTGCGGCTGCGCAGCGCGGTCACCGCCGCCGAACAGGTCGGCACCGTCGAGACCCGCGGCTGGAACGTCACCACCAAGAAGACGCTGACCGCCACCGCGCCCGCCAAAACCAACCCCGGCTTCACCATCGGCACCACGCCCGGTGAGGCGGCCGGCAAGTTCAAGGCCGCCAAACTCGTCGACCCGCAGATCCCCTACGACCAGCAGTCCGAGGTGAAGTTCGCCGCCGACGCCCTCGCCGCCGACGTCACCTCCTCCTTCGCCGAGATGGAGGTCGTCGTCCACGGCGGCCCCAAGCTCCGCCCCGGCGTCCCCGTCACCCTGGCCGACGTCGGCTTCCCCTTCGAGGGCAAGTACACGCCCACGTCCGTGCGGCACGTCTTCGGCGACGGCAAGCACTACGAGACCTGGGTGACCGTCAGCGGACGCCAGTGGCGCTCCCTCTACGGCCTCACCTCCGGCGGCGGCAACGGGGGCGACAACGGCCTGCGGCTGCCCGGCGTCGTCAACGCCCTCGTCACCGACGTGCAGGACCCGCTCAAGAAGGGCAGGGTCAAGCTCCAGTTCCCCTGGCTGGACGACGCCTACGTCAGCGACTGGACGCGCGTGGCGCAGTGGGGCGGAAAGGGCGGCGGCTCGATCTTCCCGATGGACGTCGGGGACGAGGTGCTCGTCGCCTTCGACCGGGGCGCCCTGGACCACCCGTACGTCATCGCCGGCCTCTACAACGGCAAGGACGACCCGACCCCGGTCAAGGACGTGCCCCTGCACGACGGCATGCGGGGACGCGCCTCCCGACACACCCTGTCCGACCGCACCGGCAACCGCGTCGACCTGCTCAGCCAGCGCACCGGCGGCAAGCAGGGCGTCCGGGTGACCAGCGGCGACGGCAAACTCGTCATCAACCTGGACCGGGTGCAGACGGAGATCACCGTCGACAGCAAGGGATCGGTCAGCATCAAGGGCAGCCGGTCGGTGTCGGTGGACGCGGGCACGAACCTCACGCTGAACGGGCGCCGGTCGGTGACCATCAAGAGCGGCGGGCCGCTCACCCTCCAGGGTCAGGGCCTGGTGAGTCTCAGGTCGCTGGGCGGCGCGGTCAGCGTGAACGCGCTCGGCGCCCTGGACATGAAGGCGGCCGGTGTCGCGTCGCTCTCCGCCACGGGGGCCGTGGCGATCAACTCCGTGGCCAACGTGAACCTCACGGGCATCAGGATCGGGCTCCAGGGCCTGGTGTTCGTCAACAACGTCAAGTATCCGCTTCCGGCATGACCGCGTCCGTCCGCAGAAGGAGAAGGCAGGTGGCCCTCTGATGGCCGAACAGTTCGTCGGGTCCGGGTGGGCGTTCCCCCTCCGGATCGGGCCCACCGGAGGCATCGCCCTGGTCAGCGGGGAACGCGAGATCGAGGAGGCCGTCCGGCTGGTGCTGTCCACCGCGCCGGGTGAGCGGCCGATGCGCCCGGAGTTCGGCTGCGCCATCCACGACCTGGTGTTCGCGCCGGTCAACGAGGCCACCGCCGGCCGCATCCAGCACGAGGTGTACGTCAGCCTCGACCGCTGGGAACCGCGCATCGAGGTGCACGACGTCGAGGTCACCGCCGGCGCCGAGCAGGGCGTGCTGTTCATCGACGTCCGCTACTCGATCCGCGGCACGAACAACCCGCGCAGCCTCGTCTTCCCCTTCTACGTCATCCCGTCCCACGACGAGCCGGACCTGCCGGGCTCCACGGGTACGGCTTCCGAAAGCGACCGCTGATGGCCCTGCCCTCCCCCAACCTCGACGACCGCCGCTTCCAGCAGTTCGTCGACGACGCCAAGCGCTACATCCAGCAGCGCGCCCCGGAGTGGACCGACCACAACGTCTCCGACCCGGGCGTGACCCTCGTCGAGACGGTGGCCCACATGGCCGACCAGATCGTCTACCGGCTCAACCGCGTGCCGGACAAGAACCACCTGGCCTTCCTGGACCTCGTCGGCATCACCCTCTTCCCGCCCTCGGCCGCCCGCACGGACGTCACCTTCTGGCTCTCCGCCCCGCAGGAGGAGCCCGTGCTGCTGCCGCTGGGCACCGAGGTCGCCACCGTGCGCACCGAGAGCGAGGAGGCCGTGGTCTTCGCCACCGAGCGCGAACTGACCGTGGTGCCGTGCTCGTTGCGCCACCTCGTGGTGCAGCACAAGGGGGACCCGGTCACCGACCGCACCACCGACCTCGCGGAGGGCAAGGACGTCTTCTGCTTCGCCGAGTCCCCCACCCCCGGTGACTGCATGCTGCTCGGCCTGAGCGCCGCCGTACCGCACTGCGCGGTGGTGCTGGAGCTGGACAGCCGCGTGGACGGTGTCGGCGTCGACCCGCGCCAGCCGCCCCTGGTGTGGGAGGCGTGGACGGAGGACGGCTGGCAGGAGTGCGAGGTCGACCGCGACGGCACCGGCGGCCTCAACCGCCCCGGCGAGGTCGTCCTGCACGTCCCCGGCGGGCACGTGCTGTCCCGCTCCGGCGGCCAGGAGGCCGGCTGGCTGCGCTGCCGCGTCACCGAACCCCTCACCAACCAGCCCTTCTACACGACCTCCCCCACCGTCCGCTCCGCGGAGGCCTTCACGGTCGGCGGCACCGCCCCCGCCATCCACGCCGAGACGGTGTACGACGAGGCGCTCGGCGAGTCGACGGGCCTGCCCGGCCAGCGCCTGCGCCTCGCCCACACCCCCGTCGTCGGCGACGACCCGCCGCTCCTGCTCCAGACCGCCGAGCACGACGGCTGGGTGGACTGGGGGGTCGTCCCCCACTTCGCCGCCTCCGGGCCGCACGACCGGCACGTCACCCTCGACGCCGCCACCGGCGAGATCGCCTTCGGGCCGGCCGTCCGCGAACCCGACGGCACCCTGCGCCAGTACGGCGCCGTCGCCCCCAAGGGCGCCGTCGTCCGCGCCCGCCGCTACCGCACCGGCGGCGGCCGCGCCGGCAACGTCGCCCGGGGCTCCGTCCAGGTCCTGCGCACCTCCGTGCCGTACGTCTCCGAGGTCGTCAACCGGGAGGCCGCGCGCGGCGGCGTCGACGGCGAGACGGTCGAGGAGGCGAAGGTCCGCGCCCCGATCACACTGCGCGCCCAGGAGCGGGCCGTCACCCTGCGCGACTACGAGGAGCTGGCCCGCCGCGCCGCCCCGGAGACCGCGCGCATCACCTGCCTGGAGGGCAGCCCGGACGAGTACGGCTCCTACGCCGTGCGGGTGCTGGTGGTCCCCCAGGCCGTCCCCGACCCCGGCGGCCGGCTCCGCTTCGAGCAGCTCGTCCCCGGCGACGCCCTGCTCGACCGCATCACCCGCCACCTCGACGAACGCCGCCTGATCGGGACCCGGCTGGCCGTCGGCCCGCCCTACTACCAGGGCGTCACCGTCGTCGCCACCGTGCACGCCTTCCGCGGCGTCGACACCGACCGGGTGCGGCGCCAGGCCCACGACGCCCTCTACCGCCACCTCGACCCGCTGACCGGCGGCGCCGACGGGCGGGGCTGGCCGTTCGGCCGTCCCGTGCAGTCCGGCGAGGTCTTCGCGGTCCTCCAGCGCGTGCCCGGCGTCGAACTGGTCGACCAGGTCATCCTGCACCCCGCCGACCCGCTGACCGGCAAGCGGGGCGACGCGACCGACCGCATCGACCTGTCGGCGCCCGCCCTGGTGTTCTCCTACGACCACCGGGTCCGCGTGATCGGGGACAGCGCGTGAGGGGCTCGGTCGACGGACTCGGCTCCTCCGCGCCCATCGGGGCGATGCTGCCGGCCGTCTTCGCCGACGACGACCTCGCGCAGCGGTTCGTCGGCGGCCTCGACGACGTCATCGCGCCGATCCTCAACGTCCTCGACTGCCTGCCCGCCTACTTCGACCCGGCCCTCGCCCCCGCCGACTTCACCCAGTGGCTGGCCGGCTGGGTCGGCGCCGAGACCGACGGCACCGAGCCGGAGGCGAGGCTGCGGGCCGCGGTCGCGGCCGCCGCCCACCTGCACCGGGTCCGGGGCACCCGGCGCGGCCTGGCGGAGGCGATCCGGCTGGCCTTCGGGGTGGAGCCGGAGATCTCCGAGAGCGGCGGCGCCGCCTGGAACGCCCGCCCGCTGGGCCCGTTCCCCGGCGAACCCCGCCCCCATCTGCACGTCACGCTCCGTCTGTCCGACCCCGGCCCGGCGGACGAGCACCGGCTGGAGGCCCTCGTGGCCGCCGCCCGGCCCGCCCACATGCCCTACACGGTCAAGGTGACCCCTGCCCTGACCGCCGCCGAAAGGATCCCGGAGAGATGACCACCCAGAACTGCGCCGAGTGCGGCACCCGGGCGGAGCCGGGCCAGTCCTTCTGCGACGGCTGCGGAGCCGTACTGGGCTGGACGGAGCGTTCCCCCGCCCGCACCGCGGCCGAGCCGGCACCGGAGGCCCGCCGGCAGTCGGCCCCGGCGGAGCCGGAGCCGGCGGCGCGCCCGGCGGCCACCGTGGCCACCGCCGGCGCACCGGACGCCTCCTCGACGGCCGGCCCGTCCCGGACGCCGGACGCCTCCCCGGCGCCCGCCGCCTCCGCGGCGGCGGACGACGACGACACCGCGGAGACCCCGCTCCCGGCCGTGCCTCCGGACGAGCGCGCCCCGGCGCGCGGCGAGGCCGGGTCGACGGCCGCCCCGGCCGCCGACGACACGGCCCCCACCGAGCCGGTCCCCGCCGGCGCTGCCGCCTCCACCTCAACGGCCGCCTCCGCGTCGGGCTCCGCGTCCGCCCCGGACGACACCATGACGGCCCGGGCGCGTTCCCTCCTCGTCCCGGTGGCGGACCCGGAGGCGCGGCCCACCCCGCCGCCGACCGTCGTGCCGGTGCTGCCGGGCCGGCCGGTCGCGGAGCGGCCGCAGGTGCGCGCCGTGGGCCCCGAGCTGGGCGACGCGAACGGGCTCCCGTGCCCCTGGTGCTCCACGCCCAACCGCCCCGACCGGCACTACTGCACCCGCTGCGCGATGCCGATGACCCGGGAGGACCACTCGTTCGAGCGCCGGTCGTGGTGGCGCCGCCTGGTGGACTGGCGCAACCGCGAGACGCCGTGGGCGGGCGAGCGCCCCCGGCTGCGCCGCACCTTCGACCGGATCGTGACCTGGGTGGTGGGCGCGGCCGTCCTCAGCCTGCTGATCTGGGTCGGGGTCAACACACCGGACTGGATCCAGGCCACCCGCGACCACTTCGCCAAGCGGGCCCCGGTCGCCCCGGACACGATCGCCGCCTCCCGCTCCTACCCAGGGCACAAGCCGGAGCTGGCCTTCGACAAGATCAACAACAGTTGGTGGGGCCCCGGTGTCGCCCAGTCCGGCGAGGGCGAGTGGATCGAGGCCCGCTTCTCCGAACCGACCCGCCTGCTGGACCTGATCATCACCCCGGGCGTCTCGACCCGCGCCGAGCAGCTGAGCGAGTCGGCCCTGCCGCACCGCATCAAGGCGACGATCACCCTGAAGGACGGCACGACCACGACGAGGGAGCTCACGCTCGACCAGAGCGCCGGCGGCCAGCGCCGCGGGTTCCGCGTCGGTGAGGTGATCAAGGTCCGCTTCACCATCGAGTCGGCCTACGCCGCCTCGGATAGCAAGCAGGTCTCCATCGCGGAGATCGAGTTCTTCGGCCGCTCGAACGCCAACGCGACCTGACCGACCCCACCGACCCACACGCGTCACCGTCCGGGCCGCACGGCCCGGACGGCCCAGCCCGGACGGGACGGCCCGGACGGCCCCGATGTCAGCCGGGAGCCGGCACAAACGAACGAGGCCCATTCCGTGTGACACGGAATGGGCCTCGTACTGGAGCGCCGGGCAGGCCTTGCACCTGCATCTCCCCGCAGGAAGCGGGACGTCTTTCCTTGGACCACCAACGCAGAACCGTTTCGCCGTTGTTGTGGCGACCAGCTCGTGATCAACTCTACAGCACCCCGGCCGTCACGCAAACCACAGCCGCACCACGAGTCACCCCATCAGCTCCCGCACCGGTCAGCCGAGTTCGTCGACGTCCAGGTCGGGACCCACGACGAGCGTGACCTCGCCCCCGGCCGCCTCCGCCGACGCCGACGAGGACACCCCCGACACCGGCAGGCGCGAGGAGAGGACGGCGGCCTGCTTCTCCAGGCCCGCCGGGTAGCTGACGGCCGTCTCGCTCGCCGACTCGGGGGCGTTGCCCGTGCCGGTGACGGTGAAGCCGGCCGCGCTCAGCTTCTCGGCGACGGCGGCGGCGCGTCCGCCGATGCCGGTGCCGTTGAGGACCCGGACGCGGACGGCGGAGGCGTACACGAGGTCCTTCACGGCCGTCTGCAACTGCGCCTTGGTCGTCTCCTCGTCCTTGGCCAGGGAGGTGAACAGGTCGGCGGCCTGGGGGTACTGCCAGACGACATTCGCCTTGTCCGCCGGGACGTCCGCCTCACGCGGGTAGTTGGGCACGGTGAGGAAGGACAGCCGGTCGGTGGGTATGCCCTTGAGTTCGTCGGCGAGGGCGTAGATCGGCTGGATGCCGGCCAGGTCCGGGTCGGTCGTCAGCGACTTGGTCGCCGACTGGAGGAAGCCGTACAGCGCGTTGGGGCTGGTCAGCTTGGACTTGGCCTTCTTCACCAGGGCGTTCATGAACTCCTGCTGGCGGCCGATGCGTCCGATGTCGGAGCCGTCGCCGACGCCGTAGCGGACCCGGACGTAGCCGAGGGCGGTCTCGCCGTCGACGGTCTGGCAGCCGGCGTCCAGGTCGAGGCGGGCCTTGTCCGACCTGATGGCCTGCTCGGGGCAGACCTCGATGCCGTCCAGGGCGTCGACCATGCCCTTGAAGCCGGAGAAGTCGACGGACATGAAGTGGTCGATGCGCAGGCCCGTGTGGGCCTCGACGGTCTTGATGCTGCACGCGGCGGCCTCGGCGACCTCACCGCTGGTGCCGCCGATCGCGAACGCCTCGTTGATCTTGGCCTTGTGCGGGGTGGACGTCCGGCCGTCGCCCATGTCGCAGGCGGGTATCTCCACATAGGAGTCGCGCGGGAACGACACGACCGCGGCCCACTTCCGGTCGGCGGGGACGTGCAGCACCATCAGCGTGTCCGACTGCATGGTGGTCAGGTCCTTGCCGTACTTCGCGTTCGCGCCGTCCCGGCTGTCGGAGCCGACGACGAGGATGTTCTGGGAGCCCGGACTGAGGTTCTCGGGCCGGTCGCCGCCCAGCTTGTCGTCCACGTCGGCGGCGTTGATGTTGTCGTTGAGGTCCTGGTATATCCACGCGCCGACCCCGCCGACCGCGAGGACGACCACCGAGGTCACCCCCGCGCCCCACGCCAGGACCCGGCCGCGCCGCGTCAGCCGGGCCTTCCCCCTGCCCCTGCCCGCGCCCCTGCCCGCGCCCCTGCCCCCGCCCGTGCCCGTGCCCGCACCCGTGCCCGCACCCGTGCCCGTCCCGCCGGACCCTCCCGGCGGCATCCGCCGACGCCTTCCCGTACCGCTCACCGGCGCTCGCCCCTCCGCTCGGCCGTCCACCCCGTACACCGTGCTCGGATCGTTCGGCGTCGGTCACCGCCGGACGACGGGACCCTGCACGCAGACAGAAATACGTCCCGAGAACACAGACGACTCATCCGTCCCGAACGTTGCGTCCGCCACGGAGGTTCGTCCACGGCGACCGGTACCCCCGCGGCACCCGGCGGAACCGGTTCCCCTAGCGGGGCCGCAGCGGCCCGGCCATCCGGTGCACCTCCGGCCACACCGCCGGCCGGGCCTGCTCGGTGAAGACGGGGACGTAGGGCCACAGCACCGGATGGCCGTCGTGGAAGAGCGGGGAGGCGCCCCAGACGACGCCGTTGCGGTCCGTGTAGTGCTGCCAGAACCGGGCGTGGCCGAGGTTGACGTCCGTGCGCAGGCGTTCGACGAGGGCCGGGGGCAGGGTGGGCGGCGGGGGCGCGGGGGGCCGCCAGTGCGGCAGCGGGCCCCGGAAGCCGACCCCGTGGCGGCGGCGCAGCAGGACGATCTCGACCACGGCGGTCACGGTGACGCCGGCCGGGCCGGCGAACAGGGCCACGTAGTAGGACGGCGTCGGCTGCGCCCCGGGGTAGGCCTCCACGGCGTCGACGAGGACGGAGTGCGCGAGGGCCGTCAGCCACACCAGCGGGACCGAGGCCAGGGGGCGGACGAGGGGGTGGCCGCCGACGCTGAAGGAGTTGCGGTGGATGAGGAAGAGCACCGAGCCGAAGAACACCGTCAGCCAGGGGAGGAAGACGACCAGGAGGACGAACCAGGCCGTCCGCTCGGGTTCGTAGTCGTAGCCGTTCAGCATCCAGACCACGAACAGGCCGCAGAAGGCGGCGGTGATCAGGGCGGTCAGCAGCGGGCGCAGGCACAGCCGGGCCACGGTGGCGCGGGCGCCGGGGCGGGCCAGGGCGATGAGCGGGACGCAGGCCACGAGCAGGGCGACCGGCCCGGTGGCCAGCATCAGGACGCTGTCGGTCATGGCCTGCCCGAGGGAGTCGAAGAAGCCCCCGCCGGTGAACAGGTGGATGACGAAGAAGAGCACGCCGAGCCCGAGCAGCGCCCTGGGCAGCAGCAGCCGTTCGATGAGCGGGTCGGCCGCCTGCCCGGCGAGGGAGGTGACGACGGGCTGCCCCGGCGCGGCCAGACCGAAGGCCTCGGCGGCGTTGAACCGGAAGGCGTGGAACGGGCCGTAGATCCGCCGGGCCAGCCGCCACGGCAGGAGCACGTCCAGCAGCCAGGCGGCGGGCCCGGTCAGCAGGGCCGGGGCGACGGGAGGTGTGCGGTAGGGCGGCCGGTCGTAGCCGTCGGCGGTGGCGCTCATGACGTCGTTGACTCCCCCGGGTCGACGGATCACGTCCAGGACCACTCATCCTGACATGTCCGCCGCCAACGCTCCCGTGTATTGAACGGCGTTGATCAGTCCCGTTCCCCTTCCCGCTCCCCTTCCCTCGGCGTCTCGGACCGGAACCCGTGGCCGAGTTCGGGGGCGAGGCCGTGGTAGTGGCGGAAGTTGTAGATGAGCGGGCTCCACGCCGACGGGTCGATGTACTGGGTGCCGGGGACGACGACGGAGGCGTCGGCGTGCACGCGCAGCACCTCGCACTCGACCGTCCAGAAGTGCCCGTCCGCCCCGCCCGGCGCCATCGACCGCACCGACGCCTCCAGTTGGAGCGGGCACTCGGCGACCCTCGGCGGCCGTACCGTCTCGGCGGGCTGCGAGGTGAGTCCCGCGACCGCGAACTTGTCGCCCTCGTGGCGGTAGACCGCCCGCTTCGCCTCCGGCACCGGGTCCGCGCCGGTGAGCGGGGCGAGCGCCTCGACCTGCCGCCACAGTCCCGGCCCCGGCAGGTTGATCACCACCTCCGGCCGCGCGGCCAGGTTCTCGGCGGTACGGCTCTCCCGGCCCACCCCGAGGACCACGGTGTACCCGAGCGCCCACGCCGAGGAGACGGGCGCGAGGTTGGGCGTGCCGTCGGCGTTCTCGGTGGCCAGCAGGGCCACGGGCGTACCGAAGTACAGGATGCTCGGGGAAAGGACCACGTGCCGGCCGGCGACGGCCCCTCCGACTGCCCCTCCGACTGCTGCTGCGCTCATGCCGGGAACGCTAGGCGCCCGACGCTTCGCCGTTCGCCGAAACGTGGTCGCACGCGCGTCCGAACCGTGTCCCCGGTCCGGGTGGCCCGTGGGGCGAGTCGGCCGCCGGGTGGGGCGGCGACCGGCATGCTGGGCCGGTGTTACGGCTCCCACGCGTCCTTCCCCGCGCTGTCCCTCGCGTTCTCTCACACGCTTCCCCGCGCTCTTCGCCGCGCTCGCTCACGCGTGTCCTCCCGTTCGTACTGACGGCCCTCGTGCTCCTCCTCGCGGGTCCGGCCTGTGTGCCCGTCGGGGCCGGGGCGTCGGACGGGCGGGCGGGGGCGCCGGCGGGGGACGGGACCGCCTTCGGGGCGTACGTCGGGTACGACGCGGCCGCGGTGCCGCGGATCGCGGGGCTCGACGCGTGGGTGGGGAAGGCCACGCCGGTGGTCGGCCGGGCCTACCTGCCCGGGGACCGGTGGAGCCGTATCGAGGGGGAGCCCGGTCATCTGGAGCACTGGGCGCGATGGCGCGGGGCGCGTCCCGAGCGCATGTTCGTGCTGAACGTCCCGATGCTGGCGCGGAACGAGGAGCGTCTGCCCGACTCCGTCGTGCGCAACGAGCTGGCGAAGGGCGCGGGCGGCGCCTACGACGGGCACTTCCGGGTGCTGGGGCGGCGGCTCGTCGCGCTCGGGCTGGCCGACACGGTGCTCGTCCTCGGCTGGGAGATGAACGGCGTGTCGTACACGCACCGCTGCGGCCCCGACCCGGCCGCCTGGAAGCGCTACTGGGCGCGGATCGTCCGGGCCATGCGGGCCGTGGACGGGGAGCGGTTCCGGTTCGAGTTCGCGCCCAACCGGGGGCGCGACGCCGTCCCGTGGACCGCGTGCTACCCCGGTGACGCGCACGTCGACATCATCGGCATGGACGCCTACGACCAGCCCGCGGGCATGTCCTTCGCGGAGCAGGTCACCGAACCGTACGGGCTCGCGGCGCACGTGCGGTTCGCCGCCGAGCACGGCAAGCCGTTCGCGTACCCGGAGTGGGGGCTGTACCGCAACGGCGACAACCCCGACTACGTGCGCGGGATGCTCAATTGGTTCGCCCGGCACCGGCCGCTCTACCAGAGCATCACCGACTACTGCCCGCACGGGGTGTGGCAGTGCCGGCAGAATCCCCGGTCGTCGGAGGTGTACCGGGCCCTGGTGGGTGGGCCGTTCGACTGAGGGCGCGGCGCGTCTGACGGACCGTCGCCGAACCTCGGTCCGATGATCCCAAGATGCGACGAGAAGACCCCGCGCGCCCCCTCCACCCGTGCCTCGACGCCACGACCGATTCCGGGTGCGCGGCGACCACCGATGCCGTGTCCGCGGACCGTTCCCCTGCCGACACGACAGCCGGCGGCCCCGGCGGGACGACGGCCGGCGTCCCTGGTGAGACGACGGTCGGCCTCCCCGCCGGGACGACGGTCGGCCTCCCCGCCGGGGCCGCCGTCCTGGCCGTCCTCCTGGCCGCCGCCCTGGTCGCGCTCGCCGCGGTGCCCGCCGACGCCGGGAGCGACGGCGTCCGCGAGCGGGCCGCCCGGGTCGTGCGCGACCACGAGCAGGCCCGCGAACGGGTCGACCGGCTCCGGCGGACGGACGCCCGCACCCCGGACGTCAAGGCCGCCGAAAACCGCCGCAGGACCCTCCGCGACGATCTGTGGGACCTGCTGGGACCGGCGGCGCACGACAACGGCGACCCGGTCGCCGTCGACCCGGCGGGACGGGCCGGACACTGCGCCGTCCCCGCCCGGCCGTCCGAGGGCGACCGGGACCGGAACCGGGCGAAGGCGGACGACGGCGAGAAGCACGAGCGCGAGCGCGTGAAGTGGACCGTGCCGACCCGCGACTACTGGCTCTCCGCCGGCTACGCCGACAAGGGCTCCCGCTGGGCCCACCGGCACACCGGTCAGGACTTCGCGGTGGCCGCCGGCACTCCGGTGTACGCCGTCGGCCCGGGTGTCGTCCGGGTCACGACGTGCGGCGACGGCTTCGGGAACCAGGTCGTGGTCCGCCACCCCGACGGGTACTTCACGCAGTACGCCCACCTCTCCCGCATCGACGTCCGCAAGGGCGAGCGGGTGGAGGCGGGCCGGCGCCTCGGACTCGCCGGCGCCACCGGCAACGTCACCGGCCCCCACCTGCACTTCGAGGTGCGGATCACGCCGTACATGGGGTCCGCGGTGCCGCCGTTGCCGTGGCTGCGGAGGAAGGCGGTGCGGGTGACGCCGGAGCAGCCGGGCGTCGACTGAGGCCACACTGCCGGGGCCCTGTTGACGGGTAACCGACAGCAAGTCACAGAAACACCTAAGAAAGCAGCAAATGCGCTGGTCAGGCCATCCCTGGCGGCATTTCCGGCTCCCGTTGTTCGCCTGCGGGACACATGTTGTCCGCTTGGGGCACCTGGGATGCGGAGCCGGAGCCAGGGAGGAAGGTGTCATCGTGCGAGACCCGCGTCTGACCGCGATAAGCAAGGGGCTGAAGCGCCGGGGGAGGCTCGTGGCGCAGGCGGTGAGCCCGCCGAGGCGCGCGGTGAGCACCGTACCGGCGCAGCGGCCCGTGACGGACGGCGGCGACGGCTACGTGGCCCCGCGGGCCGCTCGGCTGGTGGAGTCGCCGGTGTTCGTGCTGTCCTCCGTACGCTCGGGGTCGACGCTGCTGCGGGTGCTGCTCAACAGCCACAGCCGTATCCGAGCCCCGCACGAGATGCACCTGCGGACGCTGCACGTCCAGCTGACGCGCGGGTTCACCGCTGCCGCCATGAAGGAACTGGAGCTGGACAAGGAGGAGTTGGAGCATGTGCTGTGGGACCGGGTGCTGCACCTGGAGCTGAACCGCAGCGGCAAGGACGTCATCGTCGACAAGACGCCGCCCAACAGTCTCATCTGGCCGCGGCTGCACCGATGTTGGCCGGACGCGCGGTTCGTGCTGCTGCTGCGGCACCCGGGCGCGATCGTCGCGTCCCTGACCAGCCGCCGTACGGATCCGGACCGGGAGGCCATCCTCGCCGAGGTGCTCGGCTACTGCGAGAAGCTGGAGGAGGCCCGGCAACGCCTCGACGGCGCCCATGTGATCACGTACGAGGAGCTCACGGCGGAGCCGGAGCGCGTCACCCGGGGCCTGTGCGGCTTCCTGGGCGTGCCGTGGGAGAGCGGGATGCTCGACTACGGGCGCAACGACCACGGCACGTTCCGTCCGCAGCTCGGCGACTGGAGCAGCACCATCAAGTCGGGCCGCATCCAGCCGGCCCGCACCGCCGCCCCGGACGCCGACCTCCCGCCACGACTGGCCGGGTTCGCCCGCGCGTGGGGCTACGAGGCATAGGCAGGCCCCGGCCTGCTCAGACGGGACGAGCCCGCGTCCCCGTCGTGCCCGTCGTGCCCGTCGGCCGGTAGACGGCCAGCGCCCAGATCACGAACACGTCGATCGCGATCAGGATGATCGACCAGACCGGTGCGTACGGCAGGAACAGGAACTGCAGGACCAGGCTCAGCGAGGCCAGCACGATGCCGGCGGCGCGGGCCCAGGCGGCGCCCTTGAGCAGGCCCCAGCCGGTGACGGCCGCCACGACGCCCACGATCAGCAGGAGCCAGCCCCACCCGGTGAGGTTCATCTCGTAGACGTACTCGCCGATCCGGGCGTACACGTCGTCCTGGGCGATCGCGGCGATGCCCTGGAGGATGGCGAGGACGCCGTTCACCAGCATCAGCACACCGGCGAAGACGACCCCGCCGGCCGCCCAGCCGGCCTCACCCGCCGGGTGGCCGCCGGCCCGGCCGGTCACGTGGTAGCCCGTGCCCTGGTGGGACGGGTCCCACACGGGCGACTCCTGGGGGTCGGCGTCGGGCTGCCGGCTCGGGTGGGACTGCGACGGCTGCTCGCTCATGGCTACCCCGCTCTTCTCGCTGCCCCCGCGCCGGGCCGTCCCGTCGCGGGCGGTTCTCCCTCGACCATCCGCGCGACGGCGGTCCGTCACCACGAGGGGTGGGCCGTCCGGGTGAACCAGGGTGCGGGGGACGGCGTGGCGTCTTTCACTGGAGACGGTCCCCGGTAAGGGCCGGACCCGACCGGACGCCGCAGGAGGTAGATCCCCATGGCAGCTCACCGAACGCGCGGGGCGAGCGGAGCCGCGCCGACGGCGGTGGCGGTGGCGTGCGCCGTCCTGCTGTCCGCCGCGCTGTCCGGCTGCACGGACGACACCGACCCGTCGTCCGTGGCCAGCCGCGCCGCCTCCGCCGCCGAGTCGGTCGGCAGCCGGGCCGCGTCCGGCCTCGCGTCGGCCACGGCGGAGGCCGGCCGCAAGCTGGACAGCATCAAGGGCGGCGTCGAGGCCAAGGACGAGGTGAAACTCGGCGCCCCCACCGCCGACGGCGACCGCACCACCGTCAAGGTCACCGCCACCAACTCCGCCGACTCGACAAAGTCCTTCTCCGTCCAGGTCGACTTCAAGGACCCCGACGGCACCTGGCGGGACACGGTCCTCGTCACCGTCGCGGACGTACCGGCGGGCGAGAAGAAGACGGCCACGGCCCGCAGCACCCACCAGCTGCCGGGCAACGTGCGGGCGGAGGTGCCGCGGGCGGTGCGCTACTGAGGGCGGGGCGGGGCGGTCAGGAGGGGCGCGCTGAAGAGGTCCTCCGCCCGCTCCGCCCGGAGAGCCCGGCTGGCCCACGCGGCGAGCACGTCGAGGTCGGAGCAGGCATGCACCTGTGCGCGGACATCGTCGGAGACCTGAATCCCACGGAGGAGGAGAATCAGGACGACCATCTCCGCCCGTCCCTGAAGACGGCCTTTCCTGAGGGCCGCTTCGCGGCCCTCCTTGCGGCCTTCCACGCGCCCCTCCTCGCGCACCTGCTCCGCGAACGGGTGCCGCCAGAAGTACTGCGTGGCCATCAGAGGGTGTCCTCGATGAAGATGTCCTCCGCCTTCTCCACGTGCGTGGCCCGATCGAACCAGAGGGCGAGCGTGTCGAGGTCGGAGCAGGCATGCACCCGCTCGCGGACAGCGTCGGAAACGGGGATGGCACGGCGGCCGAGCATGCGGATGACCATATCCGCCTGCCCCCGAGCACGGCCTTCCACGCGTCCTTCCTCGCGCACCTGTTCGGCGAGCGGGTGCCGCCAGAAGTACTGGATCGCCGTCATCAGGTCCCTCCACATCTGCCGGGCCTGGTCGTCCGCCAGGCACGAGTCGACGAACTGCACGAAGACCGCGGCGGTGTCGCGGTCGATGGTCCGCAGGGCTGCCGCCAAGGAATCCAGTATGGCGGGGGCCTGCCGCCCCCGGCCGTGTGTCATGGCCGAGAGCACCGCGAGTGGTACGTCCTGTCCGGCCTCCCGCTCGTCCTTGATCACCGGCACGTTGTCCGGGCCGAGGACGAACGGCCGCACCGTCAGCGACGGACACCCGGCCACCCCGAGGTGAATGGGCTCGGCCGCCCAGCGGGCCGTCGCGCTGTTCTGCGTGACGACGATGAGCACCGGCTCACAGCGGTACTTCTCGTACAGGTAGCTGAGGTAGTACGGCCAACTGCCGCGCTTCCTCTCGTCCGGCTTCCCCTGCGACTCCACGACCAGCAGGTACGTGCCCTCGCCGGTCTCAGCCCGCAGCAGCGTGTCCACGCGGCGCTCGACCGGTTCGATCTCGGTGAGGTCCACGTTCATCGCCGCGAAGTCGTACGGGTCGGGGAACGGGACCTGCAACACCTTCTGGAGGGCACGGGTCAGCAGCGCGGGGTCCTTCTGGAAGATGCGGTGCATGGCCTCGTGCGACGAGCCGACCATCGGCTCTCCTTTCTGTCCGACGTGATCAACGAGCTACGCGGTGGCCAGGTCACACCACACGTATTTGCCGCGCTGCCCGAGGCGGGACAGCGGCTGCCAGCCCCAGACGTCCGCGCAGGCCCGGACCAGGGCCAGGCCCCGGCCGTCCTCGGCGTCGTCGGCGAGGTCGTCGAGCTTCGCGGGCGGGTCCGGGGGTTCGGGGTCGGCGTCCCAGGCCCCGACGCGCAGGACGCCGTCGGCGTAGCGGATGCGGAGGGCGGCGGGGCCACTGGTGTGCCGCACGGCGTTCGCGAGCAACTCGCTCGCGATCAGCTCGGCAGTGTCGGTGAGGTGGGCGAGGCCGTGCAGGGTGAGGATCAGGCGCAGGGTGCGACGCGAAACGGGGACGGCCCTGGGGTCGTTGGGGATGTACAGGGAGTACTCCCAGGGGGCAGAGGTGGTGACAGTGGTGGTTTCGGGCATGCGTCAGCTCCAATCCGGGGGGCGGGAGGGATCGAGGGCGCGGTGGCATTGCCGCAACCGTCATGGCAGGACGGAGCAGCGCGCTTCCGCTGAGTGATGTGCGCGTCACTGACGGTAGACCTAGTCTTATAGGCACAGCAAGCCGATCGCGTAACCTTGCCCCCGAACGAGTCGCACTTGAGGGTGCGTTGGAAGGACGAGCCCATGGGGTTGAGGAGTGAACCGACAGCACGTCAGGTGCGGCTGGCGGTCGAACTACGCAGGCTGCGCGAAGCAGCCGGCCTCACAGGCCGCGAGGCGGCCGCGCTCCTGGGAGTCAGCTCCGCCCAGATCAACCACATCGAGTACGGGCTCACAGGCGTGAGCGAGAAGCGGTTGCGCAGTCTGGCCGCTCATTACGCCTGCATGGATGCGGAGTTCGTCGACGCTCTGGTAACCATGGCGACCGATCGGACACGTGGCTGGTGGGAGGAGTACCGCGGCCGGTTGCCCTCGTCGTTTCTCGATCTCGCGGAGCTGGAACATCACGCCACGTACAGGATGGATGTGGAGTTCCTCCATGTTCCCGGACTGCTTCAGACGGAGGAATACGCTCGCGCGGTGTTCGGGTACCGCGTACCGGCGCTTCCCGTCGAGGACCTCGAGCTGCGCGTAGGTCACCGGATGCAGCGCAAGGCAGTGATCGAAGGCCCGGTTCCGATTCCGTACGAGGCGGTGGTCCATGAGGCCGCCCTGCGCATCAGAGTCGGCGACCGAGCCGCGACGCGAGCCCAACTGCTGCGCATCCTGGAAGTGTCCGACGCGGAGCACATCACCGTACGGGCGATCCCTTTCGATCTCGACGGCTTCGCCGGAGCCACGAACGCCATGATGTACGTGGGTGGCGTCATACCGAAGCTGGACTCGGCAATGCGTGACGGGCCTCAGGGGGCGGCATGCATTGATTCCGAGGCTCAACTGGCCGCGTTTCGCACACTGTTTCGTAAGGTGGAGTCGGCATCACTCGACCCCGAACGGTCGCGTGACTTCATCCACCGGTTGGCGAAGGAACTGTGAGGCGCACTGTGATCACTGCCGACAACTGGCAGAAGTCGTCATTTTCGGGAAGTGGCGACGGCAACAACTGCCTGGAACTCGCCTCCACCCCCACCACCCTCCACCTCCGCGAGAGCGACGACCCCGCCACCGTCCTCACCACCACCGCCACGCCTTTCACCCACCTCCTCCGCTCCTTGCACGCCAATCGTCTGAGTGCCAAGCCATGAGGCGCCCCCTGACCGAGCCCGACGACTGGCAGAAGTCGTCCTACTCCGGCCCGGACGACGGCAACAACTGCCTCGAACTCGCCTCCACCCCCACCACCCTCCACCTCCGCGAGTCCGACGACCCCGCCACCGTCCTCACCACCACCCGCACTCCGCTCGATCACCTGCTCAACGCGGTACGCTCCAGGGCCATTTGAGGACCAGTACGCCAGGAGCGACCGCCGACATGATCTCCCTGCGCGAAGTGCGTGACAGTGACCTGCCCGTCTTCTGGGAGCACCTGTCCGACCCCGCGGCGCAGCACGTGGCCGCCGTGACCAGGAAGTACCACTACGACCGGGAGCAGTTCGACGGCTACCGGAATTCATTCGCAGTGCATCGGCCTTCAGGCCGGTGGTGAAGCGAATCTGATGGTGGCGACGCGGAGCGTCGCGGATTCAGGTCCGGCGGAGCCGGACACCGCAGTTCCTCGCCTTTGGCGCGGAGCGTCGCGTGGGCTTCTCCCGGCGGAGCCGGGCGGTGCTCACACCGGCCGGTTCTGCTGTTCGATGTACTGCCTGACCACGCTGAGCGGGGCGCCGCCGACGGTTCCGGCGAAGTAAGACCCGGACCACAGCTTGTTGGCCCTCCAGTAGTGGCGCACCAGGTCGGGGAACTCCTGGCGGAGCCTTCGGGAGGAGACACCCTTGAGGGAGTTGACCAGCTTGGTCACGGCGACCTTGGGCGGGAAGTTCACCAGCAGGTGGACGTGGTTGTCCTCACCGTTGAACTCCACCAGGTCGCACTCGAAGTCCGTACACACCGAACGCATGATCTCCTCCATACGCCCCAAGTGGGCATCGGTGAACACCTTGTGGCAGAACTTGGTCACGAAGACCAAGTGGACGTGCATCACGAAAGCGCAGTGCCTACCAGTTCTGATCTTCTGCATGTCGCCCATAACCCAAGTATGTATCGTGATGGTCATGCAGCTCCGGTACTCCTTCAGGCTGTACCCGGACACCGGCCAACAGCGGGCGTTGGCAAGGGCGTTCGGGTGCGCCCGTGTCGTGTTCAACGACGCGGTCCGCGCCCGTGAGGACGCCAGAGCGGCCAAGCAGCCGTTCCCCAAGGCCGCAGAGCTGTCGAAGAGGCTGATCACCGAGGCGAAGCAGACGGTGGAGCGGTCCTGGCTGGGCGAGGTCTCCGCGGTGGTGCTCCAGCAGTCCCTGCGGGACGTCGAGACTGCGTACCGCAACTTCTTCGCCTCCCTCAAGGGCGATCGCAAGGGGCCCAAGATGGGTGCCCCCCATTTCAAGTCCCGCAAGGACAAGCGGCAGTCGATCCGGTTCACCGCCAACGCCCGCTGGTCCATCACCGACAAGGGGCGCCTGAACCTGCCGAAGATCGGCGCGGTGAAAGTGAAGTGGTCCCGCACGCTGCCCACCACGCCCTCCTCCGTCACCGTCATCAAGGATGCGGCCGGAAGATTTTTCGCCTCCTTCGTCATCGACACCGACCCCGCCGCTGACGCGGCACGGATGCCCGAAACCGACCGCACCATCGGCATCGACCTCGGCCTCACCCACTTCGCGGTCCTCTCCGACGGCACGAAGATCGACTCACCGCGCTTCCTGCGGCGCGCGGAGAAGAAGCTGAAGAAGGCCCAGAAGGAACTGTCCCGCAAGCAGAAGGGATCGAAGAACCGCGCCAAGGCCCGCCTCAAGGTCGCCCGCGCCCACGCCGAAGTCACCGACGCACGCCGCGAGTTCCACCACCAGCTCTCCACGAAACTGATCTCCGAGAACCAAGGGATCGCCGTGGAGGACCTGTCGGTGGCGGGACTGGCCCGCACCAGACTGGCCAAGTCCGTGCACGACGCCGGATGGTCATCGTTCATCGGCATGCTGGAATACAAAGCCGCTCGGTACGGCCGCACCCTGGTCAAGATCGGCCGGTTCACCCCGACCTCCCAGACCTGCTCCACCTGCGGCGCCGTGGACGGACCCAAACCCCTCAACGTCCGGGAATGGACCTGTACCGCCTGCGGCAGCGTCCACGACCGGGACCACAATGCCGCGATCAACGTGAAGACGGCCGCCGGACTGGCGGTATCGGCCTGCGGAGCGCCGGTAAGACCAGGAGCGATCCCGGCACAGCGCGAAGAAACAGGAAGCCACGGATTCCCGACCGAACCCTGTGCCGCGTAGCGGCACAGCAACAAGTCGAGAAGGCCAGAATCCTCGGGCTTCAGCCCGAGGAGCAAGTCAATGGGCGAGGATCCGCGCCAACCCTGACATCGTGATCCGCACGGTGCTCGCCGACGGGGAAGTGGTCGGCCACGCCTCGGTGTACGGGCCGCCGGACGAGCGCTCGGTCACGTACTGGATCGACCGGTCCCACTGGGGACGCGGCATCGCCACGGCGGCGCTCAGCGCGCTGGTCGGTCTGGTCGGCACCCGGCCGCTGCACGCCCGCGCGGCGGCCGACAACGCCGGTTCGATCCGGGTGCTGGAGAAGTGCGGCTTCGTCGTCACCGGGCGGGGCAGGGGCTTCGCCCAGGCTCGCGGCGGCGAGATCGACGAGGTCGTCCTCCTCCTGAACTGAGACAGGCTGTGAACTCTCCTGACGCTGAGGCCGAGGAGGCGGGCACGGCCTGTCTGCTCGGTCTCGTCCGTTCACTCGTCACCACGCACGTGTCGTGGAAACCGCTGTTCATCGGTGCGGTCATCACGGACGGCGAGCGCATTCGCCTCTATTTCCGTTCGCCCGAGCGGGACCGTACGTACGGTGTGGACGTGAAAATCAGCAATACCGGACCCGGCCTGCTCGGCGCTCTGGTGTCCCCGGCCTTCCTGGCGAACGAGCATCTGCACCGGCCTTCCGACGATCCGCACTGTGACGTGGTCGTGGATCTCACCGATTACTGAGCCTTCTGCGGGGCCACCGATCGGGTGACGCCGACGAGGTGGCCGTCAACACATCTCCGTCAGCGCCGCTCCGTCACCACGTCCCCCACCGCCACCTCCCCCTCCCGCGCCACCGTGAAGTACGCCCCGAACGCCACGCCCTCCGGCTCGCGCCGGTAGGTGGACAGGGTGCGGAGGGGTTCCGGGCCCGCCCGGCGGCCCGTCTCCTGGTCGACCATGGTGACGGCGCAGCGGATCGTGCGTTCGGTGAAGGTCAGTTCCGTGCCCGCGATGGACAGGTGGGCGGTGGTGTCCTCGGTGTGGGGGACGGTCCAGCCGTCGATCACGAGGTTGGGGCGGAAGCGGTTCATGGGGAGGGGCGGGGCGCCGCGCTCGTCCAGTTTCCGGTTCAGGTGGTTGAGGCTGGCGCGGGAGACGATGTGCAGGCGGTTCATGGTGCCGGTCGCGCCGTCGGCGTCGGGGCGGTCGCGCCGGAGCCGGGTGGGGCGGCCCAGGAGCTGGGTCAGCCAGCGCGCCGCCGCCTCCTGTCCGACCGCCTCCTCCGAGTCGTGCACCCGCAGTGGCTCGTGGCCGGGGGCCCGGAGGGTCAGGGCCCCGGTCGCCGGGTCGTGCCCGGGGGTGATCAGGGCCAGCGCCGGGTCGCCCCACTGCCAGCGCGGCTGGCCGGTCTCGTCGACGATCACGTACGCGCGGTCGTGGGCGAGGCCGGCGGAGGTGAGCCGGGCCCGGGGGACCGGTATGCCGGCGCAGCCCTTCACCGGGTAGTAGGTGAGTTCCGTGACCCTCGCCGTCGTCATGGGCGACGCCCCCTCGGTCCCGTCGGCCGAAATTCCCGCGCGGACCGGTGAATTCCCGGGGCTCCGCGTCCGTACTCCTGTGTGTACGGCCCCGCCGAGCACGGCGTTCGCGCGGCGGGCATCCCCGAACGGGCAGGAGGAACGGTGCGCTTTTCGCGGAACACGGTGGGAACCGCCTTCGTGGGCGGCGCTCTGAGCCTGACCCTCGTGGCCCTCGCCTATCCGTCGATGCTGGGGCTGGAGACGGTGTCCACCTCGAACGACCGGATCATCGCCAACACCCAGTGGGGTCCGCTGACGGAGGGCGACCGGGACTTCGTGGTCAAGGTGCGGGCGGCCGGGCTGTGGGAGTACCCGCTCGGAGTGATCGGGTTACAGAAGGGGCAGAGCGAGGCGGTCAGGACCGCCAGCGAGCACCTGGTCGACGGGCACGCGGCGCTCGACACGACCTGCCGCAAGATCGCGCCCATGCTGAACATCACCCTGCCCAACGTGGCCAGCCCGCAGCAGGTGGGCTTCGTCAACCAGATCAACGCGAAGACGGGCCAGGACTTCGACTACGAGTTCGCCAACATCCTGCGCCAGACGCACGGCTCCATCTTCAACACCGTCGCGAAGATCCGCTCCACCACCAAGAACTCGCTGGTGCGGGCGCTGGCCGACCAGGCCAACGACACCGTCCTCGACCACATCACGGTGATGGAGAAGACCGGCATGGTCGACTTCGACCAGTCGCTGTTCCAGCAGACCAGCCCGCCGAAGCTGCCCGCGTCGGACCTGACCCCGCCGCCCCCGGCCGCCGGCCAGCCGACCATCGTCCTCACGCCGCCGCCGACCGCCACGTCCACCCCCGTGGACATCGACGCCGCGTCCGTGGTGGGCGGAGTCACCCCGGCGCCGACGCCGACGCCGACGGCGGGGTAGCCGGTCCTCCATCAGAAGCGCACTAGGCCAGCCAGACCGTGGTGTCGGGGCCGAGCCGCCCGTCGCCGTCCAGGGGCACGCTGCTCAGCAGCACCTCCCCGGGCGGCAACGGCACCGGCGCGTCCGACAGGTTGGCGACGCACCGCCAGCCGTCGGAGCGGGTGAAGGCGAGCACACCGGGCGGGGTGCCGTCCGCCCAGACCAGTTCCTCGCCCTCCAGCAGCTTGCGGCGCAGCCGCAGGGCCGTGCGGTAGAACTCCAGGGTGGAGCCCTCCGCGCCGTCCTGCGCCGCGACGGCGTACCGCGCGAACGACGGCGGCTGCGGCAGCCACGCCCCGCCCGCGCCGAAGCCGTACGACGGACCGGACGTCGTCCACGGCAGCGGCACCCGGCAGCCGTCACGGCCCTTGCGGACCCGGCCCGACTGCTCCCACAGGGGGTCCTGGAGGACCTCCACGGGCAGGCCGGCGACCTCCGGCAGCCCGAGTTCCTCGCCCTGGTAGAGGTACGACGATCCCGGCAGCGCCAGCATCAGCAGGGTGGCCGCGCGGGCGCGGCGCAGGCCGGCCTCCTCGTCGACGGGCGGGGCGTGGCCGGCGGACAGCAGCCAGGCGTTGGTGTCCGTGCCCGGCGGGAGCGCCAGACGGGAGGCGTGGCGGACGACGTCGTGGTTGGAGAGCACCCAGGTCGCGGAGGCACCGACGGCCCGGGCGGTGGCGAGGGAGGACGTGATGACCTCGCGGACCGCCGCCGCGTCCCACGACGCTTGCAGGTACTCGAAGTTGAAGGCCTGGTTCAGTTCGTCGGGGCGGGCGTACCGGGCGCGGCGGGCGCCCGGGACCCAGGCCTCGGCGACCGCCGTGCGGGGCGGCGAGTAGGCGTCGAGGAGGCGCCGCCAGTCCCGGTAGACGTCGTGGACCTCGTCGCGGTCGTAGAAGGGGTGGGTGCCCGGCTCCATCCCCTCCAGCGCGTCCTCGGCGCTCAGCGCGGGCGCCCCCAGGTCGCGCAGCGGCTCGCGCAGGTCCTTGACGAGGGCGTGCGCCACGTCGACGCGGAAGCCGTCGACGCCCCGGTCGGACCAGAAGCGCAGGGTGGTGCGGAAGTCCTCGCGGACCTCCTCGTGGCTCCAGTCGAGGTCGGGCTGCTCGCGCGCGAAGAGGTGCAGGTACCACTGGCCGTCGGGGACGCGCTGCCAGGCGCTGCCGCCGAAGACGGACTGCCAGTCGGTGGGCGGGAGTTCGCCGTGCTCGCCCCGCCCGTCGCGGAAGACGTAGCGGGCGCGGGCGGGTGAGCCGGGGCCGGCCGCCAGCGCCTCCTGGAACCAGACGTGCCGGTGGGAGGTGTGGTTGGGGACGATGTCGACGATCACCTTCAGGCCGAGCCGGTGCGCCTCGGCGACCAGCGCGTCGAAGTCGTCGAGCGTGCCCAGGCGCGGGTCGACGTCCCGGTAGTCGATGACGTCGTAGCCGCCGTCGGCCAGTTCGGAGGGGTAGAAGGGGCTCAGCCAGAGCGCGTCGACGCCGAGCGCCCCCAGGTGCGCGAGGCGTTCGGTGACGCCCCTGAGGTCCCCGAGCCCGTCGCCGTCGGCGTCGGCGAAGCTGCGCGGGTACACCTGGTAGACGACGGACTGGCGCCACCAGTCGGGGTTGCGGGAGGACAGGTCGGCCACGGGAGCGGTGTCGTAGTCGGTCACGCACAGAAGCCTGTCCACTGTGCGGGGGAAGACAACGTCCGCGCCGCCGTGCGCGCCCTCCCGGCGCTGCCGTGCGCACCCTCCTGCGCGGGGGG
>NZ_JBHWKO010000006.1:0-10270 GCF_042731035.1 Streptomyces sp. NPDC059895 | reverse complement strand
CGTGCCGGGGAGGCGGGGGCGTGCCGGGGAGGCGGGGGCGTGCCGGGGAGGCGGGGGCGTGCCGGGGAGGCGGGGGCGTGCCGGGGAGGCGGGGGCGTGCCGGGGAGGCGGGGGGCCTACGGCTTCTCCACCGTCGTCAGCCACAGGCTCACGTACCGCTCCACGTCCACCCCCAACGCCACGTCCACCAGCCTCTGTTCGCGGGCGCCCTCGTGGATCTCGGCCTCGCCCGGCCGCGGGCGGCGGTCGACGACCGTCTGGCCGCGGGTCGGGCCGGGCGCCAGCGACACCTCGACCGGCAGCGGCTCGGTGGTCAGGCCCGCCGGGTCGGCGACCGCGCAGACCGCGCCCGCGTCCCCCAGGCCGCCCGTGGGCGTGGGGTCGCCGGACGTCGCCGGGTCGCGGTGGGCGAGGAGTTCCCCCGCCAGCCGCAGCCGGGGCTCCGCGCTCGCGCGCAGCCGCTGGACGTCCGCCGCCGGGACCAGGACCCGTTTGAAGACGTCCAGGCCGTACATGGTGATCGGCACCCCGGCGGTGAGCAGGATCGCCGCGGCCTCCGGGTCGTGCCACACGTTGAACTCCGCGACCGGCGTGGCGTTCCCGGTCGCCACCGCGCCGCCCATGAACACGATCCGCTCGATGTTGCGCACCACCTCCGGGTGCGTGCGCAGCAGCAGGGCGATGTTGGTGAGCGGCGCGGTGGGGATCAGCGTGACCGGACGCGGCGAGGCGAGGATCTCGCGGCGCAGCAGCGTCACGGCGTCCACGTCGACCGGGACCCGCGTCGGCGCGGGCAGCCCGAGGTCGCCCATCCCGTCCAGCCCGTGCACGTGCCGGGCGGTGCGGACCGGCTCGATCAGCGGACGCTCGGCGCCCCGGGCGACCGGGATGTCACCGGCGCCGGCCTGCTCCAGCACGGTCAGCGTGTTGCGCACCACCCCGTCCACGTCGGTGTTCCCGGCGACACAGGTCACCGCGCGCACGTCGAGACCGGGGTGCCGTACGGCGAACAGCAGGGCCAGGGCGTCGTCGACGCCCGTGTCACAGTCGATGATCACCGGGACGGGGTCGTGACTGGTCACGGCGGTGCTCCTCCCACAACGGGATCCGGGGTTACGTCAGCGACCTTACGCAGCAGCCCACAGTTCCGGCCCGCGCGCCGCGACCCGGTCGGCGATCCGGCGCAGCACCTCGTCCACCGGCAGCGCCCCCGGCCGGCGCCCGTCCCGCAGCCGTACGGCGACCAGCCCGCCCTCGGCCTCCCGCTCGCCGAGCACCGCCTGGTACGGCACCCGGCGCGCCGCCCGGATCCGTGCGCCGAGGGTGCCGTCGCGGGGGCCGTGCACCTCCGCCCGCAGCCCGCGCGCCACCGCCCGCCGCACCACCTCGCGCGCCCGCTCCTGCTGGGCCTCGCCCACCGGCAGCACGGCCAGCTGCACGGGCGCCAGCCACGCCGGGAACGCGCCGCCGTGCGCCTCGACGAGATGGGCCACGGCCCGCTCCACACTGCCGATGACGCTCCGGTGGACCATGACCGGCCGGTGTCTCGCGCCGTCCGCGCCGATGTAGCGCAGGCCGAAGCGTTCGGGCTGGTGGAAGTCGATCTGGACGGTGGACAGGGTGGCCTCGCGGCCCGCCGGATCGGTGATCTGCACGTCGATCTTGGGCCCGTAGAAGGCGGCCTCCCCCTCGGCCGCCTCGTACTCCAGGCCCGAGGTGTCCAGCACCTCCCGCAGCAGCGCGGTCGCCCGGCGCCACAGCTCCGGGTCGGCCACGTACTTGCCGCCCTCGCCGGGCAGGGAGAGACGGTGGCGGGAGGCGCGGATGCCGAGGTCGGCGTAGGCGCGGGCGATCAGGGCGAGCGCCGCGCGGGCCTCCTCCACCGCCTGCTCCAGGGTGCAGAAGACGTGCGCGTCGTTGAGGGTGATGGCCCGGACGCGGGTCAGACCGCCGAGGACGCCGGACAGCTCCGCGCGGTACATCCCGCCCAGCTCGGCGATCCGGAGCGGGAGGTCCCGGTGGCCGCGGGGGCGGGAGCGGTAGATCAGCGCGTGGTGGGGGCAGAGGCTGGGCCGCAGCACGACCTGCTCCGCGCCCAGCTCCATGGGCGGGAACATGTCGTCGCGGTAGTGGTCCCAGTGGCCCGAGATCTCGTACAGGTCGCGCTTGCCGAGGACCGGCGAGTACACGTGCCGGTAGCCGGCCGCCCGCTCCAGCTCCCGGACGTACTCCTCCAGGGTGTGGCGGACGACCGCGCCGTCGGGCAGCCAGTACGGCAGACCGGCGCCCATGAGGGGATCGGTGTCGAACAGGCCGAGGTCACGGCCGAGTCGGCGGTGGTCGTGCATGGCTGCTCCTCCGGGTGAGGTGGAGGGACGAGCACCCACGACGAAGCCCCGGGGCACTCGCCCCGGGGCTTCGATCGAACGACCAGTGGTCAGCGCGCCGGGACACTCTCCGGCGTCGTCGTGGCGGACGGAAGGGCGCGCTTCATGGGAGGAACGTAGCAAGGGGGCGGGGAGGGGGCGAGGGGTTTTCCGGGCGGTGGGGGCGGCGGTTGCGGCAGGGGATCTTCCGCCCGGTTTGCGGTCATCTTGCGGCGGTGGGCCGGTCGGGCTTCCGGCGGCGGATTCTCCCGGCCCCCGGCCGGGCTTCCGGCGGCGGGCCGGTCGGGCTTCCGGCGGTGGCGGATTCTCCCGGCTCCCGGTCGGCCTTCCGGCGGCGGGCCGGTCGGGCTTCCGGCGGTGGGCCGGTCCGGCTTCCGGCGGCGGGCCGGTCCGGCTTCCGGCAGCGGCGGATTCTCCCGGCTCCCGATCAACCTTCCGGCGGCGACGCCTCCCGCTCGCCCGCGTTCACCCGTGCGCACCGGGTCCCGTAACCCGGACGGCCCCGCCGCGCTGGTCGGCCCGCCTCGGTGATGGTGCCGTGAGAAGGAGGCAGCCCGCATCTGCCACCGGCCACCGGCAGTCGGCAGCCGGCGTGCGGCTGACCGCCGACCGTCGTTCATCCAGGAGGCAAGCCCCGATGACCCGCCGCACGTTCCTCGCCTCCGCCCTCTCCGCCACCGGGCTGCTGCTCACCGTCAGCGCCTGCGCCACCCTCGGCCTGGAGCACCCCCCGACCGCGCGGCAGCCCCTCCCCACCGTGCAGAAGTCGCCGTCGGGCAAGCCCTCCACGCCCGCGAACGTCCCCGTCCTCACGGAGGACCAGGCGCACGCCGCGCTGATCACCGACACCGACCTCGGCGCGCCCTGGACCCCGACGCGCGGCGCCGCCGCCTGGCGGGACGGCATGCTCAAGGCGACCACGCCGACCGCGGACTGCCAGAAGCTGCTCGACGGCCTGTACACCGACGAGCTGCTCGGGGGCCCCGCCCGCGCCGTCGTCGCCCTCGACGACCCGGACAGCGAGGCCCAGCTGCGCTACCAGCTCGGCGGTCTGCGCCCGGCGGAGGCGGACCGCGTCCTGGCCTGGCTGCGGGCGCTGCCCGAGAAGTGCGCGCGGTTCACGGCGACGGCACCGGACGGCACCGTGCTCGACGTGTCGGTCGGGGAGCTGCGCCTGCCGGAGGTCGGTGACGCCCGGCAGGGCCTGCGGGTGACGCTGACCGACTGGAGCGCCGACGGCGACCCGGTCTCCCTCGACCTCGACGTCGCCGCCGTACGCGCCGGCCAGGACACCTTCGCCCTCACCAACGGCAGCCTCAACGACGTGCCGAACGAGGCCACGCAGGCCGCCGTACAACTGGGCGTGCGGCGGTTGACGGAGGTCAGGAAGCAGGGCCGGGCCCAGGTGTGAGGGAGGTGTGAGGTGCGAGCCGGGCGGGCCCGGTCAGTCCGCGTCGAAGCGGGTAGAACGGGCGACGACGTCGTGGGCCATGTCGAGGACCGTGCGGCCCTCCGCGAACGCGTGGGCGCGCAGGAGGTCCAGCGCCTCGTCGGCGGGCACCCCGCGTTGGGCCATGACCATGCCGACGGCCTGGTACACCTCGTCGTGGCCGGTCGCCAGGGGACTCAGCCAGAGGCCGTCGCCGAGCCGGCCCGCCTCCTCCCCGCGCGGCAGCGCCATCAGCGCGACGGTGACGACGTCGGCCACGTAGCGCGCCGTACGGACCTCTTGGGGGTCCAGCTCGCCGGGGGCGTCCCGGTAGAGGTCGAGGGTGCCCACGCACACCGCGCTGTCGCCGAGCGGCAACGCGTACACGGCCCGCACCCCGGCGGCCGCCGCCTGCTGGGCGAACACCGGCCAGCGGCCGGCGTCCCGGCCCGCCGTGAGGTCGGAGGCGAAGACGGGCGCGCCGGTGTCCGCGGCCCGCTGACAGGGCCCGTCCCCGAGCGTGGCCTGCACCTCCATCAGGTGCGCGGCCAGCTCGCTGCTCGCGCTCAGCGGTACGAGCATCCCGTCGCCGCGCAGGGACACGCTCGCGCCGCTCACCGGCAGCAGCCGCACCGCCGCGGCGCACAGCCGCTCGGGCACCTCGCCGGGCTCCGCGTCCCGTACCTCCTGGGCGATCACCTCGGTGATCCGCTCCCGGTCCCGATCGCGCACGCCGACCACCTCCGCGTACGCCTGCCGCAGTGACCTTCCCGTCGTCGGGCCGGGTACCCCCCGCCCGCGGGGGAAACCGGTGTCCCTACGCGTCCTCGTACGGATCCGCGGGCTGCTCGATCCGCTCGACCGACACCGCGTCGATGACCGGCGGCCAGGCCTTCTCCGAACCGAGGGTGCCCTTCGGATGCCAGGTGCCGGTGACGGTGACCCAGCTGTCGACGGTCGGCGCGTCGGCGTCGCGGACCTCGGCCTTGCCGGTCGTGGCGTCGGCGGCGCAGCAGGCGACGGCGAGACGGGTGACGTACCAGGTGCCGTCGTCGCCGCGCGTGACGAAGCCGGTCAGACGGACCGTACGGCCCTTCAGCGAGCGGTCGCTGTCGTAGATCGCGCGGGAGCTGAACTCGGACAGGGTGAGGTCCAGCGGGTCCCCGGCCGGGAGCGCCGGGAAGGTCCCGACGCCCTGCGCGGCCTGCTGCGCGGCCTCCCGCTCGGCGCTGTAGGAGCCGAGGGCGGGCGGCGGGAAGAGGAGGAGGGCCAGGGCGGGGAGCGTGAGGAGCCAGGCGAGACGGGAGCCGGCGGGATGATGGGCGTGACCGTGACCGTGGCCGTCCACCTCGTCACGGTCGTCCTCGTGGCCGTCCACCTCGTCACGGTCCTCCTCGTGCCCGCCGTCCGGTGTGCGGCCGCGGAGTACCGCCGTCACCAGTCCCAGCAGGACGAGCGCCACCCCGGAGACGATCAGGTAGGGCCGCAGCCCCGCCTGCACGTAGCGCAGGTACAGCTCGCTGAAGAGCGCGATGCGCAGGACCGCCCCGCCCGTCAGCAGGAGCAGCACCGCCGGTCCGTACCGCCGCGTCACAGCAGCCACCACCCCACGAGGACACTGGCGGCCACGGCCACCACCCAGGTCACGGACGCGAAGCGCACCGCGAAGGCACGGCCGAAGGTGCCGGCCTGGAGAGCGATCAGTTTCAGGTCGACCATCGGCCCGACCACCATGAACGCCAGCCGCGCGGTCGCCGGGAAGGCGCTCAGGGAGGCGGCGACGAAGGCGTCGGCCTCGCTGCACACGCACAGCACCACCGCCAGCAGCGCCAGCAGCAGCACCGCCAGCCACGGCGAGCCGGTGAACAGGTCCAGCACGGAGCGCGGGACGGCGATGTTGAAGGTCGCCGCCGCCGCCGCGCCCAGCACGAGGAAGCCTCCGGCGTGCAGGAAGTCGTGCTGGAGGCCGATGAGGAAGGCGCGGGCGCCGGTGGCGTGCGCGGCGGGCCGGCGCGGCAGGCGCAGCCACTTCTCCTGGCCGAACCGCGCCCACAGCCAGCCCATCACCACGGCGGTGCCGAGCGACGCGACCAGCCGGGCCAGGACCATCATCGGCTGGCCCGGGAACGCGATCGAGGTCGCGACGAGCACGACGGGGTTGATCGCGGGCGCCGAGAGCAGGAAGGCGAGGGCCGCCGCCGGGGCGACCCCGCGCCGCATCAGGCTCCCGGCCACCGGCACGGACGCGCACTCGCAGCCCGGCAGGACGACCCCGGCCACCCCGGCGACCGGCACGGCGAACGCCGGCCGGCGCGGCAGCAGCCGTCGGAGCACCCGCTCCGGCACGAACGCGCCGATCGCCGCCGAGACGACCGTACCGAGGAGGAGGAACGGCACGCCCTGGACGGCGATGGCCGTGAAGACCGTCCACCAGGCGGCCACGGGCGGGGTGTACAGGTCGAGCGCGACCGTCGGGCCGAGCACGGCCACGACCGTGGCGAGGGCGAGCAGCGCGGTGCCGCCGAGGACGGCGTACACCAGCGCGCGCACGCCGAGGCGCAGGCCGTCGGCCACTGTTCGTCGGTTCTGCACTCTCCGGTCCCGCCCGTCGTCGTCGCGGGCACGCTAGCGGCGGCGGCTGTGCGCAACCTCGGGATCGACGGAGAGAAACCTGTGCGGCCCGCGCATCTGCTACGGCAGCAGGCGTCCGGCAACCCCACCCAGGGGCGCGGGGAACTGCGCGAGCAACCCACCACGACCCGCACCCGGACGCGGGCGCGCGGGTCCGCCGGGGCAACGGCCCGCCACCCGGCAGCAGGCGTCCAGCAACCCCACCCAGGGGCGCGGGGAACTGCGCGAGCAACCCACCACGACCCGCACCCGGACGCGGACCCGGCAGCGCACCCGGCCGCACCCGGCCGCACCCGGCACCGGCCCCGCCCGGGGCGAGCGCCGTCGTCCGGCTACAGCGGCGGCTGGGCCGGGGCAGGGCCCAGGGTGGTCGTCCCCGGCGCCGTACGGTGGCCGTGGCCCAGCCCCGTCCGGTACGCGTCGAGGGCGGCCTCCACCCGCCCCGTGCGCCGCAGCAGGTCACCGAGGAGCCGGCACAGGTCGGCGAGGTCACCGGCGGCCCCGGCCCGCTCCAGCAGGCTCAGGGCGCGGACGTAGTGCTCCTCGGCGGTCTCCGTGTCGCGGGCGTCCTCGGCGATGATGCCGAGCAGCCGGTGCGCGCCCGCCGCGTGCACGGCCCCGCGCTCGGAGGAGAGGTCACCGAGGACGCCGTGCAGCAGCGCGGCCGCCTCCTGCGACCTGCCCCGGCGGTGCAGGACGTCGGCCAGCTCGACGGCGACCTGGCTGCTGTAGAGGGCGGCGCGCTGGGCGGAGAGCATCGCCCGCGCCTGCTTCAGCTCGTCCTCGGCCCGCTCCAGCTCGCCGTTCTGGGCGCAGACGTAGCCGCGCATCCAGTGGCAGTTGGCGAGTTCGGTGCGCAGCCGGAGCTGCCGGTACAGCTCGGCGGCCTTGGCGAGGGAGGCGTCGGCCTCGGCGACGCGGCCCTCGGCGAGGAGGGTGCGGGCGACGGAGCGGTGCATCCGGGCCACGAGGGCCGGATCGCCGACCTTCGGGGCGAGGGCGAGGGCGAACTCGGCGGCCTGCGCGGCACGCGCGTGGGCGCCCATGTCCATGTAGGGGCCGATGACGGAGGCGTAGAGCAGCAGCAGGGCGTCGGGGTCGTGCAGGCCGCCCCGGTTGAGCTCGTCGAGGGCGGACTCCAGCAGGTACACCGCGTAGCGGAGCTCCCCGGCGAGGTAGTGGGCCACGGCCCGGCCGCGCAGGGCCGGCACCCGCGCGGTGAGGGACGCCCCGGCCAGGCACGTCTCCGCCCGCTCGAAGAACCCCCGGGCCGCCTCCAGGTCCCCCGCCTCGATCCCGCACTCGCCGAGCCCGAGCAGGGCGGTGGCCCGCTCCTCGACGAGCGCGTGCTCCTCGGCCTCCGCGAGCAGCCCCGCGTACTGCCGGGCCGCCTCCTCCGCCTCCCCGGTGGCGAGGACGCGCTGGGCCTCGGTGAGGCGGAGCCTCAGGTCGGTCACGAGCCGGGCCGGCCGCCCGGTCGCCAGCTCGTCGAAGTCCACCCCGAGCCGCTCGGCGATGTGCGTGAGCGCCTCGTCGGAGGGGCGTACACGGCCCGCCTCCAGCGTCGAGACGTAGGCAGGGGTGTAGGTCGGCTCGGCCAACTGCCTCTGTGTCAGCCCGCGTTCGGCCCGCAGCCGTTGCACCCGGCGTCCGATGACCTCCGGTTCGTCCCGCTCACGCACGCCCCGACTCCCCCCAACTCCCCCTGGGACTCTTGCCGTTAGGCTCACCCAGCCCCTAGGTTAAACAGCGAATTAACCATGCTTAATACACGGTTGACACCAGCAGCCGTGGCAGAAATCGCTTTTTGCCCGCCGAAGACGCCGACGTTGCGAGGTTGCCGTGCCCGAACGCACATCCGCACCCTACGGCCGCTCCGCCGGTCGGTACGCCAGGGCCTTCGCCGCCGCCGTCCTCACCGTGGCGGCCCTCGTCACCGCGGCCAACGCGATCAAGCCGTAGTCCGGCTCAGTCCTGGGTCTGCAACTGGCGCAGGTGCTGGCGGACGTGGTCCAGGGCGCCCTCGCGCCGGCCCGGTACGCGTCCGCGCAGGTCGGCGAGGTCCGGGCCCAGTTCCCGGGCCCGGTCCGGGTCCGGGATACGCCCCCACTGGTGGTGCGCCCGGTCCACGGCCGCCTCCACCGCGGGCGCGTCGGCCGGCTGCCCGGCGGCCAGCCGCGCACCGGCGACCGCCATCCACGTACGGCAACTGCGCTCCGGGTCCCCCGCGAACATCGCCAGGTCCGCCCGCACCTCGGCCCAGTGCAACGCTTCCTCCGAACCGGGCCCGTGCGCGGCCGCGGCGGCCCGCTCGCAGCGGGCGGCGAGGGCGTCGGCGTCCGTGTGCTGCCCGGACTGGACGGCGGTGGTGATGGCGGCGTGGGGGTCGTCGGGCGCGGGGGACGCCGGTTCCGGCGCGAGAGCGGCGGGGGGCGCCTCTTCCGGAGTGACGTCCGGCGTTCCGTCCGACGGGGTGCCCTGCGGGGTGTGCAGCGTGCCGTCCGGCGTGCCGTCCGACGGGGTGCCCTGCTGCGTGTGCGGCGTGCCGTCCGGTGTCGTCCGGGCGCCGGGGACCGCCGGGGCCGGTACGGGAAGGGCGGAGGCGGGCTCGGGGGCGGCCGGGACGGGGGCCGTGGGAGGGGCGGAGACGGGGAGCGTGGAGTCGGGGCGGACGGCCGCCGGAGAGGCGGGGGCCGGGAAGCCGGGGAGGGCGGCGGCCGGAGACGCAGGGGCCTGCGACACGACGGCGGGAGAGCCCGGGGCCGGAGACGCACCGCCCGGCGGCGCGAACGGGGAGCCGGGGAACGGGGAGCCGGGGAAGGGAGCGGCGGCGAACGGGGCGGAGGTGGCGGAGGGGCCGACGGCGGGTCCCACACCGGACACCACCAGGTCCCCCACCTCCCCCTCCGACGCGATCCGCGCCAACGCCATCTGGTGCAACTGGTCCGCGGGGGGCCGCCCGCCACTGCGCAGTATCGTCGCAACCGCCCGCATGTACGTCGGCGAGGCCACCCGCCGCCGCCCGGGCGGCGGCGCGATCCGCCCGTGCACGGCGACCGACGGCCCGCAGTCCAGGCCCCGCCCCCGCAGCCACTGCCAGGTCTCCGCGTCCGCGTGCAGGTCGACCAGCAGCGTGGTCGCCCCGGCCGGCCGCAGTCGCAGCTCCTCCCGGAACCAGTGCCAGGGGAAGGCCGTGTACCGGACGGTCGCCGGTGTCGTACGCGCCAGCGCGAGATGGGGCAGCCGCTGGCGCCGGTCGAGCTGGAGCTGACCGGCGACGAACACGGTCAGCGGCCCGGGGGCGGCAGCGGCGGCCCGCAGCCGGGTGAGGACGGCCTGTGGTTCGAGCGGATCGGCCAGCTCGACGACGTTCGCGGTGTCGGTGCCGGCCAGCACCGCGGGCGGCACCGCCGCGAGCACGGGAAGCACGGAGGCCGCCTCCACCAGGCATCCCTTGCCCACGGGTGAGGCCGCCAGCAGCAGCACGGTTCCGGGCATCGTCCCTCCCCCTGTCGATCACGTACGGCAGCACCGTAACCGCTGCTGCTGCAAAGGTGGGGCTCAGGTCTGCAAACGTCCCCGTACGGGGCCTTCGTCGGTCTCGGGCCCTGCACGCCGTACCGCGAAGATCGTCGTGTCGTCGGCGAGGTGGCCACCGCAGTGGCTCAGGGTGCGGTCGCGGACGTGGGCGACCAGGCGGGCGGGCTCGGCGGTGCGGGGATCGCGGGCTAGTAGGACTCCGTTAGGTCTGTCTCGCGGTCCTGTTTCAGGGCATGTTGGGTGGGTGGACGCACATGAAGTGAACCGTGCTCGGGCGACGTTG